>BAXO01000038.1 GCA_001310555.1 Bacillus sp. JCM 19058 | reverse complement strand
CTCGATCAATATTGTTGTTAATTTACTTCGTAGCAACAATGCCAGTTAGAAGTCCTCGCCCAACTGAAAGTCTCCGCCTAGTGATAAGAGCCTATCGGTTGGAATGCCCGAAACAAGTCAGACAACATTCATTTCAGAAATAAGGACAAATACTCCTCATCAAAATATTGACCATTGATTTTTAACGCTTGTACTTCCATTCCAAAAACTTTAAACCCTAAACTAGAATACAGTTTCTTTGCTTGCTCATTAGTTGTCACTACTGTTAAATTCAGCTTTTCAATACTGGTTAGCTTTCTTGCCTGATTTATGGCTGCAGAGAGTAATGCTTTTCCTAAACCAAGACCGCGCTTTCGTGGAGTGACATACATCGCGTAAATATTAGCCTTGTGATTAAGCTTTAAAGATTTTTCTTGGAGTAAAGTAACTGCACCGAGCAATTCTCCCTGCTCAAACGCTCCAAAAGTAAAGTTCCCTTCCGCGCTCAGGTTATTGGCTACCCTTTCTATTGGCGCTTCCTGTTGAATCGCCTCTTCATGGCTAGAAGAGAAGGCCTCTGGACTTTGTTTTAACGCTTCTAACCTTAAATCCCAATACTTATTTGCATCTGTTACCGTTAACAGTCGAATTTCCACTTTTTCCCCTTCTCTCCATTTGTGATCCGCTCAGCCTGCTCCACCAGCTTAGAAGCTCTCACGCTCGTGATTTGGTGACTCCGGTATGCTGTTTAATGCTTTTCTTTTTTGATGAGCCCTAAAATCAAGCAACCTAAGCTCAATTTCATGTTGACTCATGCCAAATACTTTGTTCAGCAACTCCATTTGCTCCGCTTCAGAAAGAACATCTTGAAGGTGCAAAGCGGAAAGAAAAACGGTTTCTCTTAATGCCTCGTATTGTTGCTCGGTCATCACTTCTGATACGCTTCGATCTTTTACTTCGCTATAACTCATATAGTACATCCCCCTTCCCTTCAATCAAAAATATGAACGAGCTCACCTCTTACTTTTCGATCCCGTGAAAATAAAATCTAATGACGTAACGAATAAAATCCTTTTTTTGATAATTTTCCAGTTTGTACAGTTTGCTTAAAAATATGAGGATCAAAAATATTCATAAACGTATTCGCTATCATTCTGTTGGAATACTAGGTTCAAATATTTCAGCAGCTTTTCCTTCGTCAATAATTTCTTGAATACCTTTTAATATTTTCGTATGGAGCTGTTCAATCTGAGCTCCTCTTTCGCCTTGAAATACGGAGGCCATATCTGGATAACTCTTCATAACAAATTGAAAAAAACGAACCTTCGAGTTCTTTTTCGATAAGAAACACTAATCTTTCTTTACTTGTCCCCCGGAAAAACTTTGCTTCTTCTACTGTCAGAAAAAAAAGATTGCAGTTTAGGCTCCACGATCGAGAAAACGAGCTCGTCTTTTGTTTTGAAATGCAAATATAACGTCCCTTTAGCGACCCCAACTCTTGTTGCAATTTCGTCCATACTTGTATTGTAATAACCTTTTTCAATTAATACTTTTTCGGCTTCGTGCAGGATGAAGTGCTCCCTTTCCTCACGTTGACGTTCCTTTAATGTCAATTTCGAACCTCGTTCTTTCACCTATTACGCCTCCAAAAATACTAATTATTCATAATATGACTTAAAAGTCATTATAGTCAATTTCATTGTTTTTTTCAACCTTCAAGAATAATCATTCCCTAAGGCGGCCGAATCGTATATCGGAAGGAGATTCCTTGTAACGGTTCCCCTATCCGACAGTTATGATCAGGTCAGAAGCTCCCCTGTTTTTCTCTCATTTGATACCGTTTCATCGCAAGAAATACAGGAAACTGAGATAGATCAGATTTATACAGAATTTTTCATATCATTATAAATTTCTGAAATTAAGAAAGGAGCTCGATTTCTGTCGGCTCCTTTCTTAATCTTAATTATCAAAAAATTCCGGGTAAATCTAAGCCTAGAAGTTTGGCAATGAGACTTAAAAGACCTAAAAGTCCTTCCATCCTAATTCACCTCCTCATTCCTTTGGCTCCTTACAACTCTATTGTCCAATAGCGCGGAAAAAAACATCAACCTACCATAGAATGATATTTAACAGAAGCAAGGTTTGCCTTGCAATAGACCATTAACCTACAGAATAGGGATAAAATGGTAAAATACCCCAATGACAGCTTTTACATGCGACATATGTTATACGATTTCATCCGATTACGCTGTCAACCGATTCATCCCTTTTACCTTGCTTTCATTAAACGATACTATCTTGATAGACCGAGAACAAAAGCGCAGAGCACTCGCTTTAGACAAGCTGAACGGTGTGGGAGGGAAGAATAGCTTCATTTTGGGGCGCTCCGTGTGATATGTTTAGAAGAAGAAATAACAAAAATCAATAAAAGGGTTCTATTAAATTAGTCAAAGAAAGCAACAATCTTGGTACCTATTGATCATTTAAAACCTTCAGGAATGGCCTCTCATTTTATGGCTTTTTTTTGAGATTGCTTTCCTTGTAGTCAATACCACTCAGGTCGTGTATCTTCCATGATTGACAAAAATTAATCGCACTATAACCCTGCAGCATTTACATCCGCGCCCCATCCAGAGAGCGAAAGTACTGGCCACTACCTACGACATTCTCGCAGACAAAATAGAAGCTAACACGCTCGATACCTTAAACCGAACCGTTAGCCCCAAGTGAAAAGTATAGAATTGCATATGGATTACATCCGAAACCGCTTTGAATCAACCGGTGACTGTAGGCGACGCGCCCTCAGCTACCCCTTCCAGTTTACATGTTAAGCCGCATTCGGGGGTTAATCAAAGAATTTTCGGTATCTGAATGCAACCTCATGAGCGTTAGAAGAACGATTAGTCGCATGAAACATTTTGCCAATGTATGTTGTTTCTGCATCGCGCTACGACTCTGTTCACGATTTGCCCCCTTAGTAAACCTAATGCATCTTGCTAGGCATTTCGACTAAGAAGCCTTTCCCCTTCGACTCTTTCCCCTTTAATTCGTTTATATATTTTTCCTCATATTGACGGGAATGATCCATTTGGTTCCACGAACTATAAAAGAGCTCCATTTGCTTGAAAAATTCTGCTCTTTCAACAAAATCTGTTATATACTTGAGCTCTTGTTCAGCTAATCCGAAAAAGAATGCGGCAGAAACCCACTCTTGCCTTTTTTTCGTGTATTTGGCCATTGATAAAATGGTTTAAATATGTGAGTAATCGCTCCAAATTAGGCTCATTTTCATCGTCCATTCTCTCTTGAGCGATAATGCTTTGCACTCTTTTTTTCTAGCATTAAATGCTTGTAATCAATTAACCCATAAAATACGATCACCTTATTATTGACTTTCGTTTTTTTTAATAGTCTTCTTGCCTCTGCTTTTAATAAAAGGGCATGAGTCAAATCCTCTTGCTTCACGTAGTAATACCATTCTATACACTTCTCTTCAATGCTTTCAGAAGCTACTTTTGCCATAAGGTTCACTATCCTTTCCTAATTTATAATGATTATCGCAATGAGTATCTTTTGAAGAGATCCATTTTACAGAAAAATTTCCAATCTAACTCATAAACTAATCGCCATAAAATAGCAAAACCAATGGAAAAATGAACACGTGATTCTCTCAATACCTTTGTAAATCTATATTTTTTTTACGATACCTCTTTTTATCGCTTTGACTTTTTATATTCTCCTCATAATATAAAGATAAAGCTGCCCGATCGATTTTTCCTTTATACATAAATTTTGCACCGCATGGGATTAAAAACTGTGTCGCTAGAGTCATTATGGTATGATACTCATCTTTTGTTCGGCAAGCAGCCGTCGCTCTCTTAAATTCATTTAACCATGTAAATTGTGCCAGCTTTCTCGCATCATTATCACTGCTGTAATAAAAAACATGAGGGTTAAATACAATTTTTAATTCTTCCAATGCATTCACTCCTTATTATAGTAATAATAAGCAGCGCCTATTTTCCCTTTAGAAACCATCATTTTTACAGGTTTCTTTTGTTTTAAGAAAAGCGCTCTACTTGCATCAGTAGTTTACATCGACCAATTAACGAAACTTGCTTTTTCTGCCCGCCAATGTACCTGCTACTTTTCTTAGTAGCTTTAAATCATCTGAGGTAATGATGCCTCTATCTGTGATTTTTCTTTCAATTACGGCTGTTGCACGAAGCGCTGCTACTAAAGGGGGAAGGAAATCTTCGGGATTCCTTTGTATTAAGTCGTTAATGATACAGGCATACTTTTCCGGTAACTCATCTATTTCATCGTGATACAAACAAGTCATTTTAGTTTTGATTTCAGATAGCAGGCGGCACGCAATCATATGATTCATAGACATACAAGCCCCTCCTTTAATGGATGTAGATTGCTTAATGGTTGGGCAAATCTACCGTTGCATAAGGGGGATACCTTTTTAGCTCATCCAAGTATTTCTCTTGGTAAAGTCGTGCGTTGTCCCATAGCTCCAAAGCATAATATACATTTGCCATCTGATGAAAAAACTCTGCCTTCTCAAAGCAATCTGTTCCTTGAATAGGCTTTTTATCCGCTATCTGATAATAGACAATAGCAGAATGACAACACTTTTTATTCATTTGACGCTGCCTATTGCTGGAATCATTCAAATAGTTGGTTATATGCTCTTTCTCCGCTTCCTCGTCCTGGTTCAACAAGGCTTGTGCTTTTTTTTCTAATTCCCAATGCTTATAATCAATAATGCCGAAAAAAGAAATAACCTTATGGTCGACTTTCGATTGTTGCAAGCGTTGTTGGATTTCTATTTTCAGTCGATTCGCGTTTATTAAGTCTTTGTCCTTAATGCACTGATGCCATTCCACACACTTTTCATTAATTTCATTGGAAACTGCCTGATTCATCCGTTATCACTCCCTCGCCCTGTATTTGCATAACATAACGCTTACAAACTTCAGCACTTTTACATTTTTTCCTGACCCCTTATTCCTAAAGACGACGGCCAGCTTTTTTCGTGAAGAATCAATAATCAGCCATTTACTAGGAATACTTCAGCGACTTCACAACAATCGATGAGCCAGATAGTTCTGCCAATTTGCACTAATGGTCGATGCTGTCCAAACAGATCATCAAATCGTGGTAGATCTAGCGCATACTTAAGCGTTAATGTTTGCGCTTCCACGGACTCCCTAGTTTTTGTCTTCAATGCTTCTACTAATGTCCATGGAAAGTCATATTCTACTTTGAATTTTTGTTTATGAAGACGCTCGTACAAATACTAGACTTGCCCTTTTCAAGAACTATTTCGTGCTGCAGATCAATTCAAGGAAGTAAAAGCTACAAGATAAGCTTTGTAAAAAAAGTGGAGAGAGCCATGTTTCATCGGTTTTCACCAAGCAGTTCCTTTATTGGTTAAACATTGAAAAATTATGTGCCCTATACATTAAATGGAGAACAATTCTGAAGAATCGATGATTAAATAGCTGTTTTCCCCCCAAGTTCCTTTCTTTACCAAATCAGCTATTCAATTCACGTACACCATAACACGAACGTTTATCCTAAAAAACTGGTATTTTACATACATCGAAAAATTCCGAAAATTACTGTCGAATTTTTGCTTGGAAAAGTGTATTGGTCCCATCAATATCCAAATTTTATGTGATTAATTTGTCTCAGTTTCGAATGACCTCCCATAAAATAGTATTATAATTGGAAAATAAAAAGGCCTATTGACCCCTTTTAAACTTTTTCACCTAATTTTAATTTCCCGAATACTTTATTTATAATAATTATCGCATTTGCCAAAACACTATTTTGTTTTATTATGTTTTAAAAAAACTTTTAATGATAATAAAATATATTAACTGATAACAAATAGGTATCCTAAGTACCAGTTTCTTTATTTCCCAGGGGGTGATACACTTTTTTTTTATAGAAAATATTGTAACTATTCAATTTACTAGGAAAGGAGCGTCATTTTTTTATCTTACTCGTTTCGAATCCTAAACACGATATAGTAGGTGAATAGACTTGCAGCTAACATCATACACCGATTATTCATTAAGGCTGTTAATGTATTTGGGAACATTACCTAAGTGCAAGCTTGCTACATTGAAGGAGGTTTCAAATACGTATGGAATTTCCATCAATCATTTAAGAAAAGTTCAAGCTACACTTAGCCGAAAAGGACTTGTTGAGACAGTACCTGGAAGAAATGGCGGCATTAGACTGGCAGTTGATCCTAGCAGCGTATCAGTCGGCAACCTTATTAGGACAATTGAAAACTTAGACGTCGTGGAATGTTTTAAAGATGAGGGGCTGTGTATCCTCTCCCCTGCATGTACCTTGAAACAACTTTTACATAATGCTGTTGAAGCAGGATTAAAGGTGTTAGACAGGCATACATTAGCCGATCTCATCGTGAATAAAGCGGAGCTTGCCGAGCGATTGTTTGACGAAAAAGCTGTTACAACAGAGATGGAGTAAATAGTATTAAAGAGCCTCTGATTGCTAGCCTGCTTTCTGGATGGTGATGACTCAACGATCGAGATTTTTCTAATGTACTTACATTCATTTTCTGTAAGCGCTCTTTTTCTATTGCTTAAATTTCTGATATGACAGGATTTAAAGGAGGTGAAACAATTGCCGGAAACAAACTTCCAAAAAGCAAAAACATTTATATACGACTGTTACGAAGAATTAGGAAAGTCTCAAGAAGAAGCGCGTGAGCGTATTGCGTTTATCGAACAAGAGATCATACGAACGGGAACGTACTCGCACACATACGAAGAGCTCGAACACGGGGCAAAAATGGCGTGGCGTAATAGTAACCGTTGTATTGGCAGGCTTTTTTTGGGATCGGCTTGTCGTTCATGATGCAAGAGAAGCAACTAATCAAACAGAGATTGGTGAGGCCTTATTTCATCATATTGAAGCGGCAACAAATAAAGGGCGTATCGTCCCCACTATTACGGTTTTTAAAGAAGGCGAAGATGCAATCCGCATATGGAACCATCAATTAATTCGATATGCAGGATATGAACGTGACGGAAAGATCATTGGCGATCCGGACTCAGTGCCTTTCACAAAAATTTGTCAGCAATTAGGTTGGCAAGGGGCTGGCACTGATTTTGATGTACTTCCTCTCGTCGTATCTATTTCAGGCGGAGAACCTTTCTGGCTTTCGATACCGCCTTATTTAATTCATGAGGTCGATCTTATTCATCCTACGCATCCTACTTTTTCTTCTCTTCAATTAAAATGGTATGCGGTACCGATTATTTCTGATATGCGTCTAGAAATCGGAGGGCTAAATTACTATGCTGCTCCTTTTAACGGGTGGTATATGGGAACCGAAATCGGAGCGCGTAACTTAGCTGATCCTTTTCGTTATAATCGATTGCCACAGATCGCTGAATTGTTTGAACTAGATACACAAAAAGAATCATCGCTGTGGAAGGATTCTGCTCTGGTGGAATTAAATCGTGCGGTTCTACATTCGTATCATCAAGCCCATGTCACAATAGTTGATCATCATACGGCGGCAAAGCAGCTGAAATATTTTGAAGAAAAAGAAAGTCACAACGGGCGCGGGCTCACAGGCAACTGGTCTTGGCTCATCCCGCCGATGTCTCCCGCAGCAACTCATATTTTTCATAAGGAATATGACGATCAAATCGTACTTCCAAACTACTTTTATGAAAAGAAAGCTTACTTATCCTATTCAACTAATAATGGTTAAATCGCGAATAGCTTATGCGATCGATGACGCCTCTAGTATTGTCGAACAAGCCTAGTTAGGTATCGACGTTCAACATGTCAGATGAGAGTTAGTCCATGCTCCCTCCTTGTACGTTTACACAAAGGAAGTATGGGCTTTTTTTATCGATTGCCTTTTTCATCCTCATTTATCCTACCACAGGAAATCGGAGCTGCTCATTCTTTGCTGAATGAAGCATCAATGAATTATTTTGGTACATTCGTCAAAGAGCTGCGCAATAGAGCGGTTTGCAGGCAAAAAAACATCAAATCATACGACGCCGATGCAAGACGATCGAAAAGGTAATTACGGACGGAGAAACTGAAAATTATGCTCAGCTTACTGCCTACATGACAATGCTGATGCTCATTAGCTTTCTCTTCATGTTTTCCACAACGTGAAAGCCCCCTTCCTTTTCAGAAGACGGCTCCCGGCGGTTAATAATATTAGAAAAAGCGCCTCCCCTCTGTCGGTCGGCGCTTTAGACTCAAGGCAGCATGTTAGGCTTTTTTTTCTTCATCGATTCATAGCGGCCCTCTTTTGATTGCTTGACTAACTGGTGACCGAGTACGGCTACACCCGCCACTAAAACCCCTTGGATAAATGCATCCAATGTCGGCCCTAAAATGAATAATGCTAATACGAATCCAACTGCTAGCAATATCCAGACAATCACCCAATCAGGGATTTTAGGTGTATGTTTTAGGAAAGCGCCCAATACCCAAAGCACTGGGATCACGACAAGCATCGGCTCGGCAATGTAACTCGTAATTTCATTAATCATATCCACGTGTTATCTGCCCCTTTCTGAAACTCGTTTTGTTTTTTGGACACTGAATGCCAGCATACCTACCTTTTTCGCGTTTCGACGTGTCGGATACAGCATTGCTCGTTTCCGAGTACTCGGTCGGGCAAAAAAATATTGGATTTCAAAACACCTGCTCCATTCACTCCTAAAACAAACTTCACCGACTTCAATGAGTTCCAACTTCACTTACCTTACTTGTCAAGCTAGCTGCTTCCACTAGAGATCTCGCTGTCCCTACTTTTCGTATCAACGTTTACATATGCACAAGGGAAGGAAAGCTCTTGCTGTGGAAATATGGTAATACTTCCATATTTAGCGGCAGAATTCCTTCTTAATAGTAAAAAGTGAAATTGAATCGGTTCGCAGCTCCCGAGCTTCTTCGAGCATTCCTGAGAATTTAAGACAAGCTTCGCTGTCAAATGCACAATAATCATACCGTATTCTATCAAAATGTATTTCTTGTCCGCCTGATCAGCTATACATTCTAAGCGACAGCACACGGGACATAAATGACAGATACTAAATATTTATTGTTTACTAGCTATAATTATTCTTTAAAAGCTTCTCTTCTACCGTGCCACAACATGACTTTAATTTCGATCAACTGAATACATCATTTGCATGACGACTAGCATTCGATTTGCCATCGCTTTTTAATTCGACCCAAAGCTTAAGAGGTTACCCAAAAGGTCATGAAAATGCCCTTTAAGGGGACAGCCTCTTTCTATATCTGTAAGTAAGAGGCTATGCAGTCGCTCCCGGGATGGGGGCACGCTTTCCGCAGGCGGGCGTTGCCCGACGAAGGCTTACCAGCCGCCCGCGGAAAGCGACCACCTAGAGTGGAAATCAATGAATTTGTTCGGAGCATACACTCATTCATTGAATAATGAAATTGATTCACTTAGTAAGCATTTAGGACTTAGACTGGAGACTTCCTCATCAGAGTTCACTTAAACCTGTACCCTACTCCCCAAAGCGTTTCAATGTACTCGGGCTCAGAAGGGTTTTCTTCTATTTTTTTCTCTAATTTTCCGAATATGGACAGTAACAGTTGAAATATCTCCAAAAGAATCGTATCCCCAAATTCGCTCAAACAAGTGATCTTTGCTAAACACTTGATTGGGATTTTTCGCTAAAAAAAACTAATAGATCAAATTCCTTTGCCGTAAAAGTCTTTTCTTCACCGTTCAAATAGATTCTCCGCGAATGCTGATCAATCTCTAAGCCTCTCACGTGGATATCGAGTCGCTTGTTTTCACGATTGACTAGACGATCATACCTTTTTAAATGGGCCTTTACTCGTGCCACAAGCTCAGACGGATTAAACGGCTTGACGATATAGTCATCTGCCCCCCGGTCCAAGCCTTTTATTTTATCGATATCTTCTTTTCTGGCAGTAACCATTAAAATGGGGATATCGAGGGATTTCCGTATTTGCTGACACAATGTAAAACCGTCAATTCCAGGGAGCATGAGATCCAACAAAATTAAATCGTACGAATTTGTCATTGCCATCCGGAGACCTTCTTCACCAGTCGTTGCAATATCACTAGAAAATCCGCTAACCTCTAAATAATCTTGCTCAAGCACAGCAATACTCTGCTCGTCTTCAATGATCAAAATTCTTTTCGCCATTGCCCACACCCTCTTTAGGTAAGGTAAAATAAATACTCGTCCCTACACCAACCGTGCTTTCTGCCCAAACGGTACCATGATGCTCATCAATTATTCTTTTAACGATAGCCAGTCCGAGCCCGCTTCCACCAGTTGATGTATTTCTGGAAGCATCTGTCCTGTAAAATCGCTCAAAAATAAAAAGGACAGCTCCTTCTGATATTCCGCATCCGTTATCATTGATTTCAACTATTACGTGATCGATTTCATCTTTCAAATTGACCTTTATTTTCTTCTCGAACTTGTTCATATATTTGAGACTGTTTTGGATAATATTTGTTAGCACTCGTTTTAATTTCTCCCGATCCGCCTTTACAACGTAATTGGAATTGGCTCAGACGTATAAGCGACAGACGTATGATGCTGCATAAAATCAAACCGTAATTCTTCTATAAAATCCGCTAAATAGGCGTGTAGATTTACATCGGTAAAATGAAACGGGACTTCTTGTAACTCAAGCTTGGAAAATAGAAACAATTCATCGATTAATTGATCCAAATCGTTAGCTTTCGTATAGATTGTTTCTATATAGCGCTCCATCTTCTCTGGTGTATCGGCAATACCGTCGCGAATTCCTTTTACATAGCCTTTGATCGAAGTCGTCGGCGTCTTTAAATCGTGTGAAATACTGGCGATCAATTCTTTCCGATTCATCTCATAACGCTCTTGATCCTCGCTCGCTTCTTTTAATTTCTGCCGCATCATCTCAAATGTTTCTGCTAACTGGCCAAGCTCGTCTTTACCCATTGATTGTATGCGATAGTCAAGATTACCATCACTTATTTCCTTCGCCGCTCGAGATAGTCCACGAACCGGTTTTATAATACTATTTGCTACAAAATACGTTAATAACCCGTTTGTAATGATTAAAACGAGGAGGAACCCGATAATTCGGACAGCGAGAAATAGTTGTAATTGCTCTCCAACAGGATTGAACTCAAGCATATAAAAAAAGACATAGCCTAGCAAAATTTCTATTAGAAATATCGCCAAAACCGGAATAATAATCATGGCGACGTTTGAGAAAATTAACCGTTTCTTAATGGACATATCATCACCTGTCTAAACGAATCGGTATTTTGAACCTATCGCACAATCATTTTTGTCTGAACAGCTCAATCGTCTTCTTTTCCCATAAGCTTAGCCGACAGACATACTGCTAACGTCCAAAAGCCTATGGGTTTGTCTTTTTTCTTCCAACAGCTTTGAATTCGAATTACCCCTATTTCTAAAAGGGTTTCATACACATATTCACTTTAACATACCTGACTTTTTGGTGCTGACGTTCCCGTGTCGATGACGAGTCGGCACTTTACTTCAATGCCCCCTTTTTTTTATCAATAACAGGCAATAGTACAGCTAAAAGAATCGCCGTTAAATAGGGGAGAAATTTAAAAATAAACGGTAATGAAAAAAATATCGATGCCAACTGCGGCCATGGCGGCAAAAAGCCCACTGCCAAGAAAAAAAACCGCCAACTAACCCTAAAATAATCAAAAGAAATTCACGCATAATGATCAACCCTTCTCATCTTTTATTTAATGCTAAAGTGAAGGAATAATATACACTCAAGCTTGAAAAAGCAATTAATAAAATTCCTATGATCGGATGGAATGCCCCTACATACGAGTGAGGGAAGCCTAAGTTTGCTGTGGCATACATAGCAAAAATGAGGACAAATAACACGAGAATCGATAAATAATCGCTTCTTTTTGCTTTCCCAGCAAATGCGCTTATCATCATCAAAAGGGGTAAATTAAACCCGAATAAATGAACGAGTATTTTATGGTTTATCCAGTACTGACCTCCTCCGAATACTGCCATGCCTGCCAAAAAAAATTGTCCTAAAATGCATAGCAAAAAAACAAAGGCTAACCCAACATATACCCAACGTCCTATTACTCTCATTCCAATTGATCCCCTTTCAAAACGATTTACGTTTATCCTACGGCTAAAATCTAAACAATTTATTATTAAAAGATTAAATAGTTCTTAAATCGTTGTGCGAAGAGAACGATGGGCTAGGCGGGATAATAAGGAGGACTATAACTAGTTAGGAGCACGAGTGTGGCAATATCGGAGTGACGGGAAGCCTTGCCTTCTAAGCCTCTTCAGTTTCGAATAGCTCGTATTTAATAAAAAAATAATAATCAGTTAAGAAGGAATTTAGAAATTAGACATACTATGAAAATGATTCGCTGAAAAGGAAGGACGGGATTGAAATGAATCAAATCGCCAAAGGAATTATCGGCTTTATTATTGGCGGACTACTAGGCTCATTCATTTTTGGTTTCTCCGGCATTGGCTTTGAGCTAGGAAATCTTGCATTTGGAGTAGCAGGGGCGTCTATCATACTTTTTTTTAAATGAGGTTCATAGCCAAGTGGATTGAAGCGGTGTCAATCGTGGTAAAAGGCAGCCTATGGCTACCCCTCTCGAGTGAAAATAACCTTCCTTCGCTTGAAAAAGCTTGCTTATTTCACTCGAAGTGAGTCTTAGGGCGCCTATGGATAAAGGTGCTGCAATTTCCGGGGCAGAAAACAATAAATGGGGCCGACTCCAAACAATGCAAAAGGAGACGCTCGCTCTGAGCCGCCTCCTAGTATTCGAGATTGTAAATGATCTGCTCTATCTCTCCTTACCCCCTAACCTTCAATCGATAGCCTCTGGGGCAATCACTTCGACTTCATGATCTTCTGGTGCGTCGTAGGAAAGCTCGAGCACTTTCCCATTTTCAGCAAGTGACCAAGAAACATCAATGCGTCCTCCATTCGGAAGGGGGACTGACCCTTTTGCCCACGTTAATCCGGCTATTGGGGTTGGAGCAATTGATAGCTTCTTCCAACCGATAGATTCCCGCCGAACCCCGAGTACTTCTGACGTCAAGAAGTAGCCGGGTGCCGCTGACCAGGCATGGCAATGGCTTCGCGTTAGCTGCTTCGGATTAACTTTTCCATCGGTTCGATTAGGATACATTTCATAGACGGTTGATGAACCATGCTGAATCATTACTTCATAGTTAGCTAGAATATCTTGAACAATTCGTTCCGATTGTCCGATTTGCGCTAACGCTTCGTAATAGAAAAAGGACATGAACGGTGTTCCGATCGGAACAAATGATTCGGGAGGAAAAAAAACAAGTAGGATATCAATCGTTCATACTTTTTTTTCCTCAGCAATGTTACATAAAATAGCAACGACTTGCGTTTGTATACTGTACACGGTTGAGCGTCTTCCATCTGCATGAATACAGTCAATATAAGCCTTTGCTTCCTCTGACCAGAGGTGAGTATTGATCGCAGCTCTTAATTGGTCAGCCGCTTCTCTTAATTGTTTTGCTCCTTCCTTATCACCAACCGCCTCACCTAATTGAGCACTGCTGCGCAATGCTTTCACGAAAAACATATTTTGGTGACTTACCGCCCCGTGACGCGGTTGATCAATCGGTGACCAATCGAGGAAATTCCATCCTCTCATAAACAGCAGTCCACGGTTGTCAATATGCTTTAAATAATGCTTTAATGTATAAAATACGTGTGGCCACATTTCCTTTGCAAATGCAAGATCGCCATCATTTTCATAGCTTTCAAGGCAAGCAATCGACCAGAAAAAAGTCCAGTTTGGAATGACACTGCTCCAGCCGCTCGGAACCTGGTTCACATATAAAGGCGTCATGTCCTTCGAGCCAGGAACTAAGCGAAGGCAGCGTTTAACAAGATCGGTCACACCAAACAATGTGTAGTTGATTAACGCTTCATTTCGACTGTCCCCAACCCAAAACACTTGTTCATACATCGGACAATCGACAAAGGTATCCTCCATACAAAGGCGAGTCGTATGCTGACTGATTTGCCAAATATCGTTTAAGAGCGGATTGGATGACTGGAAACGGCCAATTTCAGCGATCGGGTAATTACTTTGCCACATTTTCAGCTCGTAAAACTTCACTGAGCGCCTTGCCTCTCTTACCGTCACCATCACATATCGTTGCCCTCTCCTGACCGGAGAAAGGTATCGTTGCCTTCCTTCACGAGCAGTATACCTTAACGTATGATCGAGACGATAGGTTTCCTGCCGCCACCCGTTGTGCATATATTCGAATCCATACAAATCGATAACCGTTCCTTCTGACGCCTCAACATCGAATTCGACAAAGCCCGAGTATTCTTTCTCAAAATCGATAATAAATTCAGTGTCCGCCTCCTCAAACAGTGGAACGACTCCGGGCTCGGAGTGGGGGATCACTAGATTTTGTAAGGCATTCGGCACTTTTTCAGCACGCCTTTCTTTCGGCCAGACGGATAAGGCAAACACATCATCACGGCTGACTAAATGTGTAGCGATTGGACGAATCCACTCGGAAAAACGGACAAGATCTCCAGCTGATGAGATGTTCAGGACATCCAAATAGGCCCGCTCCTCATTAGAACGCGGCTCCGCGCCCTTTTTCAAAGCTCGGTAACGGGGTAACGGATCCTCCGTCTCTTGATGATCGACTACTTTTGTAGCCACAAACGGACCGAGTGTAAGAAACGGCGAGCCGGCACAAGCCTCGTTCCAAGGAGAATAGACTTGAAAGGACACCTCTGAATCAATGGCGATATGATAACCATCGCCGTGTTCCGTTCCTGACGTCTCCATTATAAAAAGATGCCTACCTTTTTCCAGGTGAATGGATAAATACTTTTGCTCAGACTCACCTGTTAATTCATTCGGCTGATACCATCGTCCATTTATGCTACAAGGCCCAAAATTGAAATGGCTATTCATAAAACCAAAGGTTACCTCGCCGGCTGCCTCAAGCTCGATCGCCGTTACAATGTAGCTACATGGGTCACATGATTCGCATGATTCACGCTATCTGGCATAACGTGATTTCTCAAATCAACCGTCGTTGACCAAGAGATCGGCTTAACTTGATGAAGCGATTCCACCCGCCTTGGATAAACTGCTTCATCCGTTAAAAACGGAATGTCTCTTGGGATTAGCTTTTTCCACGGATCCATTCCGACTGTGCCGATCACGCTTGCCATTTGCCATTCGCCCACATCCAAGGAACACTCATACCAATTCGTCCCGCCAAGCCTAGCATCGACCCGCTCAGCAAATCCGTGTTGACATGACATTCTCGGTGAACGGCTGTCATAGCCATGATAAATCGATGTGTACCAGGATTCGTCCGTCATGGCGACTGTTCGGCTCACCCCGTTGGTAGTAACGTCTAACTGTGCAAGAAGGCCTCCTCGCCCTCGTATATAGTAGAAGTTCGAAATGCCAAAGTGCATAACCAAAACAGCAATTGTATTTTTCGCACCTCGCTTTAGTAAATGACCAATATCATATGTATCATACGATAGCTCAGACGGCCACGAACGTACAGGACCACGCCCAACCCGCTCTCCATTTACATAAAGGATATAGCGCGAATCAGCGGATATCGAAAGAGCACCGTCCTCAAAAGAATCGAGCTCAAATGTTTTCCGAAAGCACCTCCATTCATTTCGCGGACTCTCTTCTCCATCTCCCCAAATCCATTTAGCTTTCCAGTTGTCGTTCAACCCTCCACACCTCCCAAATTGTATAGCCTACTCAGAACAATGAATCCTTTCATTTTGAAGTCATTTGCGTGGCAAACGATATGATGATAACGTTTTCATTTTATGTTAGAAGAATGGTTCCGTCAAATGATAGGCGGGAGAATAAGGAATGGCCTCCTTATCCAACATAGGAAAGGGCTTTCGACTAATAACGGAGCGAGCAATATTCACCAATTTCATCTTCAGCGTCAAAAAAAACAATGAAAGTCGCCCTTTTTTTTGAAAAACGCCACTATAAAAATATCCATATTATTTTTTGTCGCTACGATGATTATCGTTACTTTTTTTAACATCTAGCATCCGATTACTTATATTGCCCTTCTTTAATAAAAAGACGGGCAACCCTCTCATATTTTGTTCAATAATCAAAGGCCGCTAATATAAGACATGTATTCGTCCGCCGAATCAGTAACGGGTTCATAAACCACTGTTACTTCAAATATAACTACTCTTTTGTTATTAACGCAAATACCAATCCACTGCGTTTTTATAAAGGACCTTTTTAGCCGGCTCATCTCCGAGACAATTTTTTATTAGCTCTATATCTGAATCGTTAAATCCCCTTTTCGCCCTTGTAGAAGGCAAGTCTGTACCGAACATTAGTGAATCTGGATTTATAGAATAAATTTCTTTGATAACCTCTTCCGGTTCAAAATCAATTCTTCCAAAGCCAGTTGCCTTTACTTTTATACCTTTGTCAATTAATTTCAATACGTTTGGAAGTCCACTCTTTGATAACCCAAGGTGGTCTATCGTCACCTCTGGCAGTTTTTCTACTGTAGTTGTGATCTCCGCTAAAGAATTCGAATCGATGTATAGCTCACTATGCCAGCCAACTAGCTCATACACTCTTCTTGCAAAGTAATCCAACCGCGATATATCCTCAGATCCCCCGCGATTTACATTAAATCGGATGGCTTTCACTCCAAGTTTATTTAGTTTAATGATTTCCTCATCAGATGTCGTATAGGGTAATTGTGTTACCCCGACATAACGATCTCCGAGTGTTTTAAGCGCATGAACTAAATAAGACTGATCGAATGCTTGGAATGACCCTGAGACGATCGCCCCACCTACTATCGATAAATCTTTAACACGGTTCAAATAATCCGTAACCGTAAAAGCCTCAGGCATAAATCCTTGATTCTCAATTACTGGATATCTTTTGTCAATAATATGTAAGTGTGCATCAAAAATTTTCATACGATTATTTCCTCCAGTTTAACATTGACAGATGTAAGCACCTCTAATTCGTTTAGTTCCTCCATTAACTTATCATGCATTCTACCGATTGAACAACCTTTCACCATCTAACTTTTATTTTCCTTTCTCATTTGCATGAGGCAGCTTTCCATATTTTATCTGACGTAGTTTTTCCCTTTATACTTCCCTTTCGCTTATTGATAGGTTTGGACAGAGCAAAGATGATCCCAGTTCATACTGAAATCATCTTCTTTAGCTTTAACATATGTCCTACTAAGGGTATCCTCTTCTTTAAATAAACATTTTATTTAATGTTCTCATACCATTTTATTAAGTCAGCTCTTAATCTATCTACCAATTCTGGATATTGTGTAGCCAAGTTGCTACGCTCCCCTGGATCTTCATCAAGATTAGAAAGGTGTATAGAATCCTCAGCCGCTATTTCAAAATCGAGTTTTCCTTCGAGCACTAGCTCCATTTTCCTTCTCGCACAGCAAGCTGGCTATTGTATTCCCAAAATACTTGGTCATGGGGACTCTTCTCATCTTTTGTTATCATATCCACAAGGCTTTTACCATCAATAGAATTTTCAGCCAAAGGGATGTTTGCAAATGACATAAAGGTAGGCAATATATCCATCATAGCGCCGATTTCATCTGAAACCTGTCCCTCTGGGATTAAGGATGGGCAACTTAAAATCGCAGGCTCTCGGATTCCGCCATCAAATAAGCTTCCTTTATGACCTCTAAAAATACTAGCACTTCCACCATAATATTTATCTTCTGTACCGTCTAACCAATTCCGTACTTCGCAGATGGGCCGTTGTCGCTAGAAAAGAAAATCATAGTATCTTCATATTTGCTAACCCTTTTCAAGGTATTCACAATCTCCCCGACCCCATCATCTACAGCCGATATCATAGCAGCCATTACTTGACGATCCCAAGGCAAATGAGCAAATCGATCCATATATTTTTTTTGGAGCATGCATCGGATAATGGGGCGCATTGTAAGGCACATATAAGAAAAATGGCTGATCGACTTCGTGCTGTTTTTGAATAAATTGAACGGCTTTTTCAGTTATTAATTCTGTCATATATTCGCCATTATTCCAGACTTCCTCTTCATTATGCCAAAGATCATGTACAGGCTGACCTTCCCAATAAAAGATATGGGAAAAGTAGTCAACGCATCCAGCATGAAAACCAAAAAACTCATCAAAACCGTGAGTATTTGGGCGCGTTTCCCGCGTCGTTCCTAGATGCCACTTTCCGAACATTGCCGTGCGGTAGCCATTTTCTTTACATATTGACGGGAGAGTGTCATGGATTGCAGATAATCCAGCAGCACCTCTTTTTCCGCTTAAGATTTGATCGACCTCAGTGCGTAATGGATACTTACCCGTTAACAAGGAGGCTCTAGAAGGGGAGCAAACTGGTGAGTTAGAATACCAATTCGTAAATCGAATCCCTTCCGTTGCCAGCTTATCAATATTTGGCGTTTTCACATGTTCGGAGCCATAACACCCTAAATCACCATATCCTAAGTCATCACAATAAAAGATAATAAAGTTTGGTTTACGTTTAGCCAAAGGATTAATCCCCTTTCAATTCATACGAAGACTTCAAATAAACTGAACTTCATACACGCAAATCTTTGAATTGCTCTAAAGCACGGTCATTATGCCTCTCCATCCAACACGCCAGTAACTCCTTCATATTCATAAGGATGTCATCATACTCATTATTCTCTATTTCATTGCTCAGCTCATAGGGATCCTGTTCCAAATCGTATAATTCATCGATATCTCCACAGTTAAAAATATATTTCATATGACCATGGCGGATCATCCGCTGGGTATATAAGATTTCGGCTAGACCATGTCCTTCCGTGACAACATAATCTGGCCAATCGTCGACCGTCTTACGATCAATGAGCGGGGCAAATGATCGTCCGTCACAATATATTTCCTTTTCCGGCACTCCAGCCCAGTCAAGAAATGTCGGATAGAAATCACACGTCCCAACAAACTTATTCTCATATTTCGTCACTTCTAACTTATTCAAAGGCTTTACAATCAAGGGGATATGACAAGTCTCCTCATACATAAAGAAATTCTTATCACACAAACCACCATGAATCCCCAAAGATTCCCCATGATCTGCTGAAAAAAACAATAATTGTATCATCGTACAAATCATGCTTTTTCAAATAGTCGATTAATCGACCAATTTGCTCATCAATTAAACTGATGCTAGCAAAATAATGCTTTACGAAAGGTTCAAATGTCTTCCAGTCAGCAGATTTAGCCCTCTTCAAATGATGAATCGCTGGTTTATTCGTAGATGGATCGTTATAATTTTGCCACGGTTCAAGATCCAAGTCCCGATAAAGATCAAGATGTTTAGTCGTTGCAACATACGGCTCATGCGGCCCCCAAAAATTAATTTGAAAATAAAAGGGGTTCTCTCTTTGCCGAAATTGATCGATATAGTGCATCGCTTGTTCCGTTAAAAAAATATTCGACGGTTGTCTACTGGAGAAACAACTTCTGCCGCCCAATGCCCTTTATAATGACCTGATATTTTATTTTCAAGCTTAACGTCCAATCCATTATCCTTTAAATATTGGTGATATTGAGGATAACCATGTCCTCCAGCGCCGTGTCCAGGAAAGTCATCACCCTCATAATTTACCTTAGTAGGTCCCCAACCAAGATGCCATTTACCCGTATAACCGATATGATAGTTTTGTTCTTTCAGTTTATTACTAAGTAGCGTAGGGGAGTTGGGTAAGGCATCATACTTACATCCAGGCTCAGAAGTATTATTTCTCATTTCATGATTGTGAGGATATAACCCTGTTTGTATAGAAGCGCGGGCTGGCGTACATACAGGGCAGCTCGTATACGTATTCTCAAAAACGACACTTTCCGCTGCCAAACGGTCAATATTTGGCGTCTTACATACTTTTCCGCCATATGATTTTAATACATCCAGACGTAGCTGGTCTGTTAAAATAAAAAGTATATTCGGTTGTTTAATAGACATACAGGATCCTCCTAAGTGTAAACATTAGTTGCGAGTAGGAACTAATCAATGGTGTCTCCGCCACTGATTTCATCCCCTTAACACCTTCCATGTTTTGTAGGTCATCGGCTAGAATATTTCAATAATTCAAACTCATTACCCTTTGTGATCAAACTATCCACATAACCTTTTCTAGTAATTACTAGGCTTTTAACATATCGTCCAATGGCCGTAAGCATCTTGATGAATCTTACTATACTTTTCGATGTTCGCTTTTTCAATAGTTTCAACATACGTCTCCCAATTAGTGAGTGGTTCTACAACGGTAATGAATTTTGCTTCCATTTGTTCGACTGAGTCACAGTTGGGAGCCACGCGTCACTCGTAACTGAATCGATTCCCTTATCAGCCTTATTTTTTTCTCGAACTAGTCTAACAAATTGTTATTGACGAAAAGCCAATTTTATTTTAGCACACTTTCCCCCATAACGGTTAAAAGTGTTGAATGAAACGTAAAAGGGAAGTGCCATTGTGACTCTCGGCGCTTCCCTTTTTAAAATTATTAAGGTTTAAATTGTTAGCGGGCGCCAACATCGGCCGGTACCTATTCGACGCCTCGATATTTTATCGGTTGTTTTGTCTTTATTACCCCTTGATTCCACCGATCATAACTCCTTTGACGAAGTACTTTTGCAAGAATGGGTAGAGAAGGAGAATCGGGAGTGTGGCGACAACGATCGTTGCATATTTTACGGTTTCACCGATGGGCATGGCATCGACGGTGCTAACTCCTGATGTCATACTGCTCGTATCATTGGCGATAAGAATTTCACGCAAGATTAATTGTAACGGAAATAAATCCCGGTTTTGCAAAAAGATCATGGCGTGAAACCATGAATTCCAGTGATACACTCCGTAAAACAAAATCATTACCGCAACAACCGGCATCGATAAGGGAAGGACAATTCGGAATAAGATCGTAATGTCGTTGGCCCCATCAATCCGAGCCGATTCCTCGAGACTATCCGGTATTCCTTGAAAAGCGGTTCTCATAATAATTAAATTAAACGCACTAATTGCCGTTGGAAAAATAAGCGCCCAGCGCGAGTTAAATAAGCCAAGCTCATTAACAAGCAAGTAAAGCGGAATTAGCCCTCCTTCAAAGAACATCGTAAATACGATCGCGAACATGATAAAGTTTTTCCACATGACATTTTTCCGTGAGAGCGCATACGCCCCTAATGACGTTAAAAATATATTGATAATGGTGCCGACCGTCACATAAAATAGTGTATTTAAATAGGCTTTCACTATCATCGGATTACTAAATACCCGCTCATACGCATCCAAGGTAAGACCCTTGGGATAAAGCATAATACCACGTAATTGCGCGACATAGGAAGGGTCGCTAATGGAGGCGAATAAGACATAGACGAGTGGATACAGGGTCACGATGCATAATAAGACGAGAAACGCCGTATTTGAATAATCAAAAATCCGCTCACCGATAGAACGTTTTATCATGCTTGCACCTCCTTACCACAGTTTGGTTTCACTTACTTTTCTTGCAATGCCATTTGCCACAATTAATAGCGTAAACGCAATGACCGCTTTAAATAGGCCAACGGCAGCACTAAAGCTAAAATTGCTTTCCAGAATCCCTTTACGATAAACATAAGTTCCAATGACGTCTGCGGTCTCATATGTCATCGGATTGTACATTAATAAGATTTTTTCATCCCCTACCGTCATAAACTTGCCGATCGCCAAAATCAGCAAAATAATGACCGTTGGCATGATTCCCGGCAGCGTAATGTGCCACATCTGTTTCCAGCGACTTGCGCCATCCATACGGGCGGCTTCATAGAGCGCCGGATCAATCGTTGACATAGCTGCTAGAAAAATAATAGAACTCCACCCGACATTTTGCCAAATATCGGAAGTAATAAAGAGGGTCCGGAACCATTCAGCCTCACGCATAAACGCGATTGGCTCAACATTAAACATCGACATTAATAGATTGTTAATGAGCCCATCCCTTGCTGTAAAATCATAGAGAATACCGACGATAACAACGAGGGAAACAAAATGGGCATGTACGTAATCGTTTGGACGCTACGTTTGAAAATGCGCCCTTTTACCTCATTTAATAGTAAGGCCAAAATAATTCCGGCTGGAAACGCAAAAATTAAACTATAGAGACTCAGCAAAATCGTGTTACGCAATAGTCGCCAAAAAAAAGAAGCTGCTAAAAAAAACTCTTTAAAGTGATCAAATCCCGCCCAAGGACTACCTGCGAACCCAAGAGAAGGAGAATAGTTTTTAAAGGCAATTTGCAAACCATACATTGGGCCATATTGAAAAAGCACATAGTAAATGAGAACTGGAAGCAGCATGAGATAAATGAGCTTATTTCTCTTAAAATCTTTGACTACTCGTTCACCAAATTGAGCGAGCCGCCCGCGAAAGCTGCGATCCATGATTAACGTAGTATCGTTTGTTTGCTTTCCTGTGTTCGCCACGTTCTCACCTCTTTTTATTTAAAATAGCATCCAGTGTGCACTAAAAAGTGCACACTGTCCCGTTTGTCTTCAACGTTGGAAATAGCGATCAAGCGCCGCTTGCTGAAGTGCAATAGCCTCTTCGATCCCCATTCCCTCAAGGTAGCAACGAATTCATCAAACTCATCAATTGAGTTTTCCCCCATAATAAAACGGGTGACCATTTCATCATAATACGTCTCCAAATCACCCATAATTCCGGCATAACGCTCATTTTCCTCTGCTGTCATCGTGATTGGTGGCATTTTTATTTCGTTCTCTGCCGATTCGCTCCAGATCTGGATCGCTTCTTGCTGTTCCGGCAACTCAGCATATTGTTCGATGTACGCTTTGTTCTGGACAAATGGACCGCTATACGAAGCACGGAAATATTTGCCCATTGCTTGTGTTACCGGCAATCCATCTGGGTTATTCATAATTTCATCGGTATACGTGGGATAGCCATCAATCATTTCGTAAGTCAAGCCTTCGATCCCAAAGTTAAATAGATGATGCCCTTCCTCTGAATAGCCAAAATCAAGCCATTTCACAATTTCCTCCGGGTTGTCCGCTGAGCCAGAAATCGCTGCTGCTGAACCAGGGAAAGGATGATCGATTTGTCCCAGGGCAGCAATATTGCCATCTCCTAAGTTCGGATGGGGTGTAGCAACGAGCATAAAATCAGGGTTGCCCTCTTCCATTAAACCAGCAAACTTCCCTATCCCGCTTCCGGTGTATGAATGGATTCCACCAAGTTGGTTGCTCGTCATTTTTGCATCCCTTAAGCTCGTATCAATCGCGGCAAAATCAGGATCTAATAACCCTTTACTATACCAATCGCTCATAGTCTCCAAAAATTCTTTAAACTCAGGTTCAATTGAACCAAATTTCACCGTGCCATCATCGTTATAGAACCAAGCACTAATTCCCCATGCGCTTACAAATGAACCAAAGCTTTTGATATCACCTAGTTCTAGTAAATAAGGAATAACTTTCTCTCCCGTGCCGTTCGGGTCACCGTCTCGAATTGCGGTAAGCACGTTCTCCCATTCGTCGATAGTCGTCGGCAACTCAAGCCCCAGCTGTTCGAGCCAGTCCTTTCTTAACATAGGGCCTTTAAAGACGAGAAGTTCTTCATCGCCACGCAGGAAAGGAAAACTATAAATATTCCCTTCATCTGTTGTAATCATTTTCTTTATGTCTGGATTCTCATCTAAATAGGCTGAAAAATTAGGAGCATACTGTTCTATTAATTCATTTAACCGCAAAATGGTCCCCGCTTTTATCGCACTATCAGGACCACGTGGTACAGTCAACCAGTTGTATTCAATGACATCTGGCAGATTGCCTGAGGCCACCATTAAGTTAAACTGTTCCAGTACCTGATTCCCTTCCCCTGAAGGATGCTGGAAGCTAACAGATGTCCCTGTTATTTTCTCAATCTCCTGATAGACCCCCACTTCGTTTAAACTAGAGGATGTTGCTGCTACGTTGGCATCCAACGAGATCCAATAGGATATTTCTTCCGGGTAATCCACTTCCTCTGGATTTGGGGCTTCCGCTGTAGCCTCATCACTTACTGTCTCAGGATCTGCACCCCCACCTTCACTTGCACAACCAGCAACAACTAATCCAAGCACAGCCCACAAACCAAAGGTAACCGCTTTCAAATTGTTACGCTTCATCGCCTTCCCTCCCCCTTTGTTTATGTCGAAGTCCTAGACTTTGACGCCCTCATTATATTGACAGGAAACAAACGAGGCTAGTAACCATTTTTTTTCTCGATGATCAATGCTTTAGAAAGCCGATGATCATTTATTTAGGTCAAGACACCTTTCTTTAGATTTGCTTTTTAGCATCCATTGATACAACAAGGGTTTTGCAGTTTTTTTATCAAGAATCTAAAAAAATCTTGCCTATATTTGCCCGGCGAAATTCCTTCCGACTTTTTAAACATCCGTATTAAGCCAACGCTGCTGCCATACCCTACTTTTTCTGCAATTTCAGCAACCGTCAATTGTTGATGCACAAGCAGCTTTTTCGCTTCCTGTAATCGCAACTGGGCGATATACTCGGTTAAATTTTGGCCGCTTGCCTTTTTAAAAAAAACGTTGAGAGATAAGATGAATTCATGTCGAAATGGTCCGCAATTAACTTCAGACTTAGCATATGATTACAAAAATGCTTCTCTATATAAGCTGAAATCTGTCGATAAAGCTTCTCGCTATGGCTTGATTGCCTTTGGTTAATTTTTTTCACAATACTGCTGGAATAATTGTTTAATATTTTCCTCAAGCTCCTCCACCGTAGAAAAACCCGTTATATGCTTATACATTTCTCTCCCTACGGTAATGCCCTTTTTTTTCCTGTTCATTTAAGTGGTTGATCAGTTTAAACCACGTGCTTAATAAATCAATAGAAAGACATTTATATAACTCTGGGCTTGTTTTATTTGTAATTAATGCAGAATCAAATATTTGTTCGAGCGTTTCCCTTACTCGTGCATAATCGCCAATCTTTGCATAGTTAAACAGTCGTATTTCCAACTCCATCGGGTAATGATAGTCATCCCCGCTGTTCGCTTTTATTTCACTATATGCAATGATAGAGCTTTGCCCTTTTACTAAGCGGTAATCCAAAGCCATCATTGCTTCACGATAGCATTCTGGTATCTGATGAAGCCCATTGTGGAACTCACTAATAGCAACCGTCAAGGCGATATCGTATTCATTTTGCAGCTGCTGCTTCAATTGGCCAATGAACGTAGAAACGAATTCTTCTCCTACCTCTACTGGCTGCATAAACGTTAGCATTACTGCTAATTGGTTTCGTTCAAGCTCTACCACATGCCCTTTGTCTTTGAGGAGAACCTCACATCCATTCACAACTCGTGCTCTAGTCAATGCCCAGGTCGTTTCTGTTCCAATTCCAATTTCCTCAATTTGGAGCACGAGCATACAATATAAGTCACCATTCCGTGTTATTCCGATAAAATCCAAATCATCTGCTGTCACTTGGCTATAATCGACATTCCCTTTCATTAAGCGCATAATAAAATCTGAACGAATAAGGGGGGCTTGTTTAAGAATAACCTCGTTTAAGTGGGCTTCGCGATTTAATGAGTTGATCGTCGTCTGTCTAATATAATCCATTTCATTCATCATATTGGTTCGTTTCCCCGTTTTTCGATGAGCAATGGCATAAAGGGTTTCTTTAATTGGACGGTAATGCTTGGAAGCTAAAAAAATACGAAATAATTATACCGATAAAGAAAGCCGTAACAAATAAAATGAGTGACCATGTCTTAATTTGGTATACCTTTGCTAAAATTATGTTCGTTGGAACGACAGAGACGTATTTCCAGCCATTATTCACCGAAGTCGTCATGGAAACAATATGTTCTTCTCCCGCGATATGATGTTCGACAAAGCCTTCCTGAGCCGTAATGAGTGGTTGAACCTGGTCGTATATGTTTTCATTTCCCGTCGACATTATCACTTCCTGATGTTCATTAACGAGAAACATCATACCTCGGTTGGCCCCGTCAATCTGCTCGAGTAAATCCCTAATTTTCGCTTCGTCTATGTGGACTAGTATCGTTCCTTTTATATCGGTTTTCTCTCCATAAGGCAAAGAAAGCAAAAATGTAATAATATTACTTTCTTTCGAATTTTTTTAAAATAACCTCACTGGGCAAATATGTGTTGAAATGGTAGCCTGACAGCCGTTTAGAAAAGATCTCATCCACCGTTACATGTTTATTATGTTGAATGCTCGTAAAGAAAAGCTCAGGTTTAGTTTTCATTGACGGAGAAATAAATACATCATCGTCAGCAAAATAAACAAAATACTCACTAATAATCGTGCTTGCTACCTGATATTTTGATAATTCCTTTACAAATTCAATATATTTATAATTGCTGGCAGACTCTTCGCGTAACAGCCTTGCACCTTCGGGGTTGAAGAAAGTTGTTGTGAAAAATGTTCAACCTCTTGGAACCGGTCATCAACTACTTGTTTCACTTGTTTTAGCATCGCCATATTCGCTTGGTTCTGGTGTTCAATCATTAACGTTTCGACTCGCATAAAAAGAATAGCTCCGAGAATAATCGGAACGATTAAAATAATGACATAGGACAATAACAACTTTGAATGATATGAATACCATTGCTCCTGCAACTTTCCACTTATGGAATTGAGTAATTTTTTTACGGTCATTTTCTTCCCCCTTTGATTTCATTCTCATCCTCATTGTACAGTCTATATAATCTTATTTTCATGTCTAGATCCTCTCATTTCCCATTACCTTCGCTTAAATGGAGGGTAGCATGTACGTAATGAAAAGGATTTGAGCGATATGAAGAAGTACTTTATACCATGTGGAGGACGTCCGTAATCAATTAGGCCATCATTAAAAAGTGACGATTGTATGCACTTGCAATTAAGCAAACCAATATCTCAAGGAGCCTTTAAGAAGGTCGGATTAATCGTACCTAGTCAACAATTGGAGTTCGATCAGAATGGGTTCCACTGAAAAAAAGCGCAGACTGTCTGTGCAGGATTGGAAAACCTAGGAAGAGTCGCGAAGTAATTGAGACATGGGGACACATAGACAAATGAAATGATGTTGACTTACCAGACGGAGACAAGGGGGCCCGTTGCGGGACGCATGGGGCTAGAAGAAACTTTGCTTGAATAAGAAATCATTCACGCCAAACTTTATGCTTTTTCACTATGACCCATTTCTTCTTATAAAGATCTGCTTGACATACGAGCTAATAGAAAGTTCATTTTAACCCTGATAGTTTTCTAGACTGCGCTCCATTCTTTGAAGCACCAGTAGTTCGAAACACGAAACTTAAACGTACGACCTTGGTCGTAGAAAAAGGTCTTATTTAAGATAAGGCCTTTTTTGTATGGGAAGTTTAGACATCTGTATGAGATGCTCGGATTCCAGCTCCCGTATAGTAAAAGTAGTTCAAAGATAAGGAGGCGTTACCCAAGTCAACAACATGATTCATCAAAACAATGTCCACATCCCAACGATTCTGCAAGTATGAAACTGCTCGGTTAGGTTCATTAAAAGTGCCTAATTTGTTGTATCTCATCAAGGACAGAATATGCCCCACATTATCAGCAGCAAATCAAAAAAATTACAAAGGGATGGAATACAGTATGGACGCTTCGTACTCGATAAAATCCTGAATTTCACCAAATATAACCATAAAAGAAGGTGTTAGTATGCAAAAGCAAGATCAGAAACAAACAGGGAAAATATTAATGATTGTTCTTATGTGTACACTTACCATTTCAGCGATGAGCGCCTTTATGTTCAACATTGTTCTACCTGAAATTAGTGCAGAGTTTAGTCTGACAATCTCGCAGGTAAGTTGGCTCGCCTCAGCCTATACATTAATTTATGCGATTGGTACGGTAACCTATGGGAAACTGGCTGACCGCTTTAAGCTGAAAAATCTATTAACGTTTGGCTTGCTGTTATTTGCAATCGGATCATTTATTGGCTTGATTTCTCAAACATTTGCTTTAGCCTTGGTTGGAAGGTGTATACAGGCAGTAGGGGCAGCAGTAATTCCGGCAACAGCGATGATCATTCCTGTCCGCTACTTTCCCCCTGAACGACGCGGTCGGGCTTTAGGTATGTCAGCAGTGGGTTTGGCGCTCGGGGGTGTCTTGGGACCCATCGTTTCATCGTTAATTGTCAGTATGGCGGATTGGCGCTGGCTGTTCAGTGTACCTCTGCTTATCTTACTCACTCTACCGTTTTACCGGTCCTACTTACGTAATGAAGAAAAACAATCCATCAAGTTTGACTGGATCGGTGGCGGCTTGCTTGCTGCTACTGTTACTTTACTATTGCTTGGCATAACACATGAAACATGGTTGATGGTGTTAGGTGGCCTGCTAGGGCTTATCCTTTTCATTGTCCGCATCTGTGTTGTTACCGAACCATTTATTCAGCCCCGTCTATTCAAAAATAAGAAATATGCATTTGGCTTATTGATTACCTTTCTGATCAGTGGAATTGCCCATTCTCTTCACTTTCTCTCCCCCCTCTTACTGGCCGAGGTCCATCAACTTTCACCTAGTTGGATCGGTTTTGTGATGGTTCCAGCCGCAACCGCTGCGGCCATTTTTGGAAGAATGGGTGGAAAGCTGGCTGACCGAAAAGGTGATACGACACTTTTCTTTTTGGCAGCGTCATTGTTATTCACTTGCTTTGTTTTGCTATCCACTTTTATCGGCAGCTCTCCGCTTCTTATTGCTGCTTTTCTTATCTTCGGTAACGTTGGGATGTCATTCGTAATGATTGCCATGTCTAACTCCGTTTCCAGGACGTTGTCGAAAAGTCAAGTGGGAGTGGGTATGGGTATGTTTTCCATGTTAAATTTCATTGCTGGTAGTGCGGCTGTCACTTTGTACGGGAAAGTTGTGGATATAGGTGCTTCTAACACGTGGAACTGGGCCAACTTGTATACTGAAGGTTTCATTTACAGCAATATTTTTTTCGTTTTGGCCGTTTTGCTGGTAGCCATTCTCCTGTTGTATCGCTTTCAGTTTGGCAAGGGAAAAGAAAACAGCATTCAATCCTTACAAAATAGTACAGATTGAAATAGCTCTGTGCTCTTGGAATAAATGACGAAATCACCCTATGCTGACTTTGTAGAGAGTAAGTTAAACGATATGGATATTCGTTCAAGCAAAGATCACTTACATTTTGAGAAGTGATATGTATCGACCCAAATGCTACTGAACATAACCACAATACCGTCAAAGAAGAATCTTTGTACGATAGCATATGAAATTAGGACATAGTATGTATGAAATGTAGCCTTTGCTTGAAGGTATGAATCATTAAGGCTACATTTCATTTTTTTGATCCTTGTACCACTATCTATCTTCTTTTATTCTGTGTTGATCTTTTTTTGACATAGCTCAAGATAATGATTGGATTTTTCCAAAAAAAGCAATTTTATCTTTTAATTCTTTGTGTTGTTGTGCAATTTTCTTCTGAGTATCTTCAAGTATTGTTTTCTGTTGTTTTAATAGCTTTAACACATCTGTATTAACCCCTTTAGGGTGATACAAATTGCTATATTCTCTAATCATTTTTAGAGAAAATCCAGATTTTTTTTAATATAATTACTACTTCAAGCCATCTCAGATCATCTTCCGTATATATTCGCCTATTTTGGCCATTACGAGAAGAAATCAAAATGCCTTCCGTTTCATAATAACGTAATGTATAAGGAGGAATACTATATTTTTCGGCAACTTGACCAATTGTAAAAACAGTCATTTTCTTCTCCCTTCTGATACGTTTTTTGTTTGACATCAAGTATACTTTAACAGCTACGATGGAGTCTATTAAGGTGAACCAACTACATCTTAAACAAAATGAGAAAGAAGGGGTAAAGGTGGATTATTTACAAAAAGCTGTAGAAGCCGCAAAAGAAGATATGAAAAATGGGGGAGGACCATTTGGTGCTGCTATTGTGAAAGAAGGACAAGTTGTGGTAGCGGTTGGGAATACGGTTCTTAGTGATCTAGATCCAACCGCTCATGCTGAATTAAGAGCTGTACGGCTTGCATGTCAAAAGCTTGGCACACTAAATTTATCTGATTGTGAATTGTATACAACTTGCGAGCCTTGTCCTATGTGCCTAGGAGCTATTCTATGGGCAAACATTAAAAAAAGTTTATTATCACAGTACACATGAAGACGCCAGTAAAAATGGTTTCTCAGCAGAGCGGTTAATTTCTTACTTTAACAATGAAGGGGATACAAGTATTGAATTTTTGCAGATTCCTAATCATAGAGAGGCCGAAAAATTGTGGGAAAGTAATTAACTGAGTTTATTTCATAATTGCTCTTTTTAAAAATGCTTATCAAGACCCTAGATTTTAAAAAAAAGTAAAAAAATATAGGGTTTGACATATTCTATATGACTAATATGTAACAGTCGATTAATAAGGATTACTCCTCAACAGTCGCGCTTTAATGTGGAAGACCATTACTACTAAATAGTATCGTTATACTGCGAAGTAAATGGAGAGCTATTTACTTGGCTCTTATAATGTGCTCATATTAGACGAACCAACAAATTTTTTTAGATAATCATAGCATGAGAGTACTTGAGACATTTCTGCTCAATTTATGAAGGAATCGTTTTATTGGTTAGCCATGATCGTGAGTTTGTCAAACGTGTGGCAGATCATAAATACGAGATACTAGAAAAAAGAATCAAACAAATTCATTAGAATAACTATTTGGAGGAAATAAACATGAATACACTTAAACTTAAACAATTAGCAACGAATAAAGGACTGGATATTGTAGAAAACAGTATCGAAATCAATGAGTCTGGTGTTGACTTTCAAGTAGCCTACGCCAAAGATCAACATGACGATAAATGGGTTCTAAGAATTCCACGTAGACCAGAGTCAATGAGACATGCAGCCCAAGAGAAAAAAAGCATTAGATATCATGCACCACCATGCAAGCTTTCAAGTTCCGAATTGGTCTATCTACTCTGAAGATTTAATTGCTTATAAGAAGCTAAGCGGAATTCCTGCGGCGACGATTGACATGGAGCAACAAAACTATGTATGGAGTTTTGATGAATCCAATGTTCCACCTACGTATTATCAATCATTAGGAAAAGTCCTAGCAGATTTACACTCACTGCCTCACGAAGAATTCAAATATAGTGGGGCTGAAATTCTTCGTGCCAGTGAGTTAAGAGTTTCCATGAAACAGCGAATGGAACGAGTAAAAAAACAATACGATATCAATCCAACCTTATGGGATCGCTGGCAAGCATGGCTAGCGGAAGACTCCCTTTGGCCCTCCCATGTAGGGGTAAAACACGGCGACTTACATCCAGGTCATATCCTCATTAATAAAAATCATCAAGTAACTGGCTTAATTGACTGGACAGAAGTCGGGGTTGCTGATGTATCTGTCGATTTCATGTCCCATCACCTGCTTTTTGGGAGTGATGGACTAACTAAGTTAATCGACGCTTATGACAACGCCGGTGGAAAAACGTGGTCAAGAATGGATAAGCATATTGTAGAACTTCTATCAACAAGCGGTATCACTGTAGCTGAATTTGCAGAAATCTCAGGCCTTCAAGAGATGCACGAAACGGCTGCACACATGCTTGCTAGCGAAATGTAATGAACGGACTGGCCGTTAAGGAGAATAAAAATTGAAGCGTAATAACCAAACTTTAAATACGAGTGAGAAACTTCCTACCTATTGTATCGTGATCGAGATACAATCTTAGTAAAAGGGAAGAAAGAGGATAGTATCCATCTACCGGATTCAGTTAAGGAAGTAATGTAAATTATAGGATAAATAGTGACCCAACAATTTATCAAGTAAAAACGCACAGATTGCATTTCTGTGCGTTTTCACTTGTACATAAACCTTATATCGCTCCCCTTTTGCAACGCATCGGTTTGATTGGTTTTAAAATTGACATACAATCATTCTAGCATTTAAAAGGCTGAATACTTTTGGTGGAATGCTGGTCGTTTTGATAGGATATATTGAAAAAAATTACTTACTCATATTAATTTGTTGTAATCATTCTAACCGGTCCTATTAATCCAGAAAGTAAACTTAATTGGTCCATCTCATTTGCACGCGAATTCGTGACTTTTATCTTTAAGTTATTTTCCCCATCTATTAAATTATTCTCTACATCAAAACGGTAAGGAGACCACATCTTCACACCTACCTCTTGTCCGTTCAACCACACCTGTGCAATTTCATACACTTCACCAAGATCTAGAATCGCATGGGTTGATTTTTTTGCTTGAAAGGTTTGCTCATAAGTCAGCGTCCCGGAAAAATGAGTCATTCCAGAAAAACTCGTCCAAGATCCTAATTCAGTTTGGCTCAACTTTTCTCCATTTAGCGTAATATTCCAGTCTTCACCTAAGTCGTTTAAATATTCTTTCCGTAAGACAGATGCTCTTTGTTGATCCGGTTCTTCATTCGGATCAAGATGAATAATTACACTTTCACGACGTTCAAGCTGAAAGGGAACGACCATTTTTGTTTCAGACATTTCAACTGATAACCTTTCAATGCTTCCTTGCCAAGGATCCCATTTTTCAATAGAGCCCACACGATTCAGTTGTAGTTTCCCCTCAAACGCTTCTTCCCCTTCATGGACAAGCAAATAAAACATTTGTCCTTCCTTCTCTACTAAACTCAAACGAATGTCATTACAAGAAGGAACGAGCTCAATTTCCTGTTCAATCACACGTTGAACATCCTGATTTACAGTAGCTAAGGTTGTATTTTCATCTAAAACTAATACGGAACCGCCATTCTCTTTAAAGTCCTCTAAAAATTGCAATGTTTTATTACTTAATCTGGAGGCATTCTCTACCAAAATGACACGATATCTCTGTTTGACTATGTAAAGTTGGCTATCCCTTATGACACATTTATTTAAAAGCGATTCTGCCAAATAATTAAACTCAATTTGCTGCTCATAGAGTGGCTTAGCCATTTTCCATGGTAACGAATCCTCCTCACACAAAATAGCAACTTGAGCCTGGTTAACGCTATCCGTCATTAACCAGCTCAACCTTTTGATATAAGTAGAAAATTGCTTGTAATGTGGCCACCATATATTATTTGCTCCTACATCAGGTGGACGTTCATGACTTCTTTCTTTCCCTCTTAAGGAATAGTAAAAAGCATGAGGAGAAATTAGGTTAACCCCTCGAACAAACAGCCAATCGAAATACCACTTCATATCACCACCAGGTAAATGCCAGCTATTATCGAGTCCACAAACACCTAGCACTTCATTTAAATTACGCGCTTTCCCCCTATGCCGGGCTGCATCTGCTGAACATTTTCCAGCAGTTGAATGGTGTCCCACAATACCTTTTTCATCTTCTGGAGCGACCCATCTCCACACTACATCTTGTCCAGGAATTTGAAAATAATCGAGCAAGCCAATATCGCCACTTCTAGCAGGATGTCCAGTAAGTGCAATCTGATGATCTTCACACCATTGGCTGAGTGGCACATAATAAGATTCTGCCATTCGTTGATTCACTACTTTTTCGTAATTTTTTTTCGTAAAATATCTGTTTGTTTTCCTACATTAAACCAAAGTGCAGTCAAATCTTCTTCCTGATTATCATTCTCCATATAATATGACAGAAAATCATGAGTCCATGGCTTCAATCCAGCGATCGAATTACGTCCTAGCAGATCAGGCTCATCTGTAAAAAAAGGCTTTTATCGTTGGACCAAAGTATTTTTTTTAAAGAAGCATAATAGCGATCATGGGTAAGGTTTATAAACTTTTGAACGGCCAGCGGATTGAGTAAGTCTGCAGAAGCCGGTGCATGTTTTTCTCGATCATCTTCCCCCTCATGAATACCACGAATGGTCCCCTTTGTATATGTTTCAATGAAACAAAGAATGGACCAGCGCGAATCGTTAGGGGGATGAAAAGATACCTTTCCATTTACTGAAGAGAGTACCTTAGTATTTTCATACACGATGCTACTTTCTCCTTGCTTTTCTACTGCTTGTACCGAAACTAACCGCTCTCCCTCTACTATGGGAACAGATATCGTGGTTTCTCCTCCACAAGGGAACTCGATCATTTTCAAGCCACGACTCGCATATTCAGGGTTATCTTTTACAACCATGCCTTTTGCTGATCCAGATGGGTACATTGCTTCGTCATATAAAAAAAACCGTCATCTTTAATTGTTCCGCCTCTTTTACAGCTGTACGTATAAATTCCATAAATGTATCGGATAGATACTCTATATCCTTCGGGATTCCTAATCTTGGATGGAGCACAAATCCGGTTACACCTTTATCATTGAAATCATGAATCTGACGCTTAATTTCTTCATGTGTCAGTCGATCATTCCAAAACCAAAACGGAATGGGGGTAAACTCTTCAGATGGTTTTAGAAACTCATTAGCTAAAGTCTTCATATTTTATCCTTTCAAATATTGTCATTACATTTTTTTCAATAACATGATCAATGCTGGATACCTATAAATATTATTGTCTATTTATTATACTCTTTGCGTTTCCTTCGGCTTGATCCTGCATTTCTCTTATAATTGTATTAATATCTTCTCCATTAAATAGACCTCACCGTAATTCGAACCTTCTAGGATTTCGGGTTCATATTGTGATCTAATGGGAAGTGGAGCTGCTTGCACATTTGTAATTGCAGCTAAGTTTTTATCTTCTAACAAATCATAGTGTTCATTTTCCTTTAGGTAAGCATCTCGTACTTCTTGAGCAATGACTGCTGGAACATTTCCTTCTGCCGCTTGCCACGTTTGATATTCGTCACTTAAGAAGTATTCCACTGCACGAAACGCCTCTTCGGGATGCTCTGATGTCGTCGTTACAACTAATCCATTTCCCGGTTCATTCGGTCCATAATCTCCATACTCTCCACCCCAACGTGGGTATGTAACAAAGTCAAAGTTGAGACCTGTTTCAGAAGATGCAGCTGCATAAGTACTTGCAAAAGCCCTATCTGCAGCCATTGCCAGTTGGCCTCTTCTCATCAGGTTCACAGCCCTCTCATCTATTCCGTCTCCATCACCAGGTTCATCTCATTTCCTGGAATACTATAAACTACTTCCAATCTCTGTAAATACATTTTAAATGCCTCATTTTGTTCAATCATTGGTTCATGGGTTTCCGGATCAACTAGCTGTGCATCTTCAACTTGTCTTAACATAAAATCAAATAATCCTGGAAGCCCCGGATGTAGTCCACGGTATTGTACTCCGTCCCTCTCACCGGTTACTTGTCGTGCAAGTTCAATAACTTCTTCCCAAGTCATATCATCTGTTGGATAATCTACTCCAAATAAATCAAAAATATCTGGATTGTATACGAGTGCATATTCTGGACGTACAAAAGGTAGTCCATTTAATTCCCCATCGTTAGACATTTCTTCTAGGTAATTTACAATACTTGGATCAAGCCGCTCTAGATCAAAATTAAATAATTCAATAAGTGGATTGAGGTCTAATAATAGATCCATATCCAAATAATAATCATCTACACTCGTCATAATAATGTCAGGCTGTAAGTTTTTAGCAAACACCTCCTCCTCAATCTCATCCTTTGTTGCCCGTACATGTTCTAATGTAATATGAGGATATTTTTCTTCTAAGTGATTTTTGAAATGATGCGCAAATTGTCCATCGTCCCAGTGCGTCATCATTAGTAATGTAACTGGTTCGAAATCTTCAGGATTGTTTTCCTCACCTTCTGCACTTTCTGTGGATTCAGTCATTCCACCTTGCTCATTATTCGAGCAAGCCGCCAATAAACTAAATATTCCAAATAATAGAATCAAAATATGTCGATCTATTCTCCCTTTTCCCATTGTTACTCCCCCTCATTTTAAAAGCGCTTACAAAAAAATTATAGGTATGTTCCCTATAAGCCGCTACACATTATTTGCCAAGATATTTTATATTCAACATATTTCGCACACTTTTCTATTAACAAACTCTCGTGAAAAGAGAATGTTGGGTCATGGCAAAGCTAAAATCGGGTGAATCGTTTTAGCGTTTCACCCGATTTATAATTTAGAAGGCTTTTGAGACAGCCCGAGGACTTCATTCATCAACGTCTATATAATGAATTTTAAACCCCACCATTTGAGAAACTCCTTTAATGATAAAGCTATTGCGGTACGACGATAATCATCATGACCCTATTCATCTATTTCCCCGTTTTGAACAGTTCCATCGTTTAATAAGAAACACCTTTTATCGTACTACGCTGTACGTGTACTCCGACGCCCTTTCCGCTTCAGACTAATCCAAATACAGTGTATCTTCATCTACCTTATACTATACTGTTGAGAATATAAGGAAAGGGGCGGTAGTTGCTTAACGATAACTTGATTAAACTCCACCCGATTCAAATTGTTTACTAAGTTATCTTCATTGGCAGCATCAACAGCTAGCCCGACATACACCTCTTCCACATCTGGGAACTCCATTGACGATACATACTGCCAATCTTCACCGTCTTCAGAAATATAACCTGTAACTTTATCACCGAGCTTTGTCAGGCGTACCCAGTAAGGAATCGTCGGCCCAACAATTGGATCCGTTTCCTCTACACTACTTCCTTTTGATTCACGATGGTAAAACACACCAACTCGGTCCTCGCCGCGAACTGAGATCCCACTCATGGCAAGAGTGAATCAGTCTCCAAAGTTTCGCGAATCATCACTCCTTCTCGGTTGTGTGGTGCGACTTTCGTATCGCTCAAGATTTGGGCTGTAATTTCAATATCGCCACTTATCTTCTGGTACATAAAATGTCCCGATTCTTCTGAAGCTGTTAGATTTCCATCGCCTTTGACAATATATTTGCCCTCCACGAGGGTAGAGCTCCCGCTTATTCCTGTTTCACCAATGTCGATGGAAGACCAAGGAACGATTTCATTCGTGATATTAACATGGATCGGAATCACTTGAGAATCGGTTTGCCTACCCTCTGTGCTATATGCTCTTGCAAATACATAATGAGTTCCTTCAGAAATATTGTGCCATTGCCACTCATATGGTGCGGTTGTAGCTTCACCTAGAATTTCTCCGCCGTTATAGAACACAACCTTTTCGATTTCTGCCCCTTCCACGCCGGCGTCTGCCGTAATCGTCATACTGTCGCCGTCCTCAAAAATTTCATTAATAGATGGAGAAATTAATTGAACTTCAGGATTATGGTGCCCATCCAAAACAAAGGAGTTTAAATACACTTCCAAGTTTGTATAGCCTTCTTCGTTTACTTGATTAGCCCAAGTGTCATCCATCGGATCGACACCATGTTTCTCGGCCCAATAATCCGGGATACCGTCTCGGTTAGAGTCCAATGGTGCCTCAACACTGTGGAAGTCAGCCCATCCACCAACCTCTTCGATTGAATTTATTTGTCTACCGGTTCCTTCCCGAATGGAGTCCACGATTCTAGCATCGATGGAATCTCGTCTCGGTAAGGTGGCTCCTGCATTTTCCAACACATCATCGAAAGCCTCAAGCGCAGTACGTGTCCTTACTTCCGGCGTTTCCACTGGTTCGTATAATCTGGTTGCTGTCGGATGCTCTGTGATTCCTAGCCAATTATTTTCCGTTACTTCCGGGAAACCGTATACATAATTTCCATCAACATACCAACTGCTGTTCCCTTCTGGTAATTCGACCATTTCATTGCGCTTGTGCACTAGTGTATCTGGCCCATACTTGTAATAGTTATTGACAACATTCACGTCCGCTTCATTTCCGCCATATCCCGCATAGAAATTCCAGTTGTAAATGACATTGTTTCGGAAATCATACCCTTTCTCATGATCTTCCCTAGAGGTTCCTTTGAAGCGAGGGTTACGGCTAGAATTATGCGCAATAATGTTATTTAAGTACGTCGTATGACTTCCCCATATACCACCAAAACCATGTCGTCCTTTGTCGTGATCGGTCATATGAAGCGCTTCAGCTATGATAGAATTTTGAATCGTGACATTTTTCATATCGTATACGGAGGCAACTTCATCCACCCCCCAAGACATGGAGCTGTGATCAATAATTAAGCCGTCTCGATTTCTAGCGGATAAGGCATCTGCTGTTGATTCGGTACGATCTCCCATGCGAAAGCGCATATAACGAATAATAATGTTATTCCCTTCTATATATGTTGAATGATTTGCGACGGTAATGCCATCTCCTGGTGCCGTTTGCCCTGCGATGGTGATGTTATCACCGGTAATGCGTAAAGGAGATTCTAGCACAATATTCCCTGATACTTCAAATACGATTGAACGGTTGCTCTGACTCACAGCATCTCGCAATGAACCAGTTCCCGAGTCGTTTAGGTTCGTTACAATATAAACTTCACCTCCACGCCCTCCGGACGTATATTTCCCGTATCCTTCTGCCCCTGGAAATGCCGGTACAAGCAATACCGTTTCTGCTTTTGTAGGAGTATTTACTAGAGCAAGACTAAACAAAATCAGTAGCAACAATTTACATGGACCCATTTTTTTACTGGCATCTTCCATACCTTCATATCTCCTTCCTAAAATAACTTGTTTTTTGTTTCTTGATGCCACTCTCATAATGCCACGCCATGTAGATACATTTTATTTCCGCTGTTTGACACAGCGCAGTCCAATTGCACTTAAAAATGATAAACTTGCCTTTCATAAATGATCTATCCTACACAAACTCTAAAGAGTCCATATTCTACTAACTATATCAAGCCTCTTAAAAGATACATTCCATCCAGAAAATGGGGCTTTTCCCTATAACCCTAGCTGAAACCCTTCACTCTTGACAGTCCATGAACCATCTTTCGGAAATCCAATACCTTTGCTCTCCTCACCTTCCCATCCGCTAGCCATTAAAGCTATCGCTGTTAATAATGCTCCATTACCTGGGAGGTAAATGAATAATCCTTCTCTTTGCCAATTGTGCCCGTTATCAAGATAGGTGTTTTTAATGGTATCCATTAATAGAGCGTCAACCGCGATTTTTGGTTCTGAAAGTCTTGTTGCCGTCATAGCCACCACTGGAAAATCCCACCCCCAAGATGTTTCCCACTGCCATGTTTCAAGTATTTTCATTAATGTTTTCCGCATGACCTCTCTATCAATATTCGGATCATTTAGAATCCCCAGTGCAGCGATCATATTAGGGTGATCACGATTTTTATTGATAAATGTCTTGGTTTCTTTTTCATGTGCTTGATATAACCCATCATACACTGGGAATTCAGACAAATGCTCGACAACATGCTCCCATTTTGAGTTCACGGGACGATTTAGCCGTTGGCACCATTGGATGGCCACATTTAGTCCATATCTCCAGTAAGCTAATTCGAATGTCGGATTACAAGTTGTCTCCCCTTTATGATTTTCTTGAGCTGGAATGACAGGAGGACCTAAAATATATCGCTTATTTTCTTCCTCCCAACTTGCGAAATCAGCCATAAAGTCCGCGGTTTCTACGACAATTTCCTCATACTCCTCAAGCACTTCTTTTGCCGGGTTCTCTTTGTAGAGCATTTCAGCAAACATAAGCGGATGCGGTTGTTGCCAGATGAGAAGTGGTCCTACAGGCGAAGGGCTGTCCATTCCTTCTGGACCGACCATCTTCGGCCAGCGTACTCCTTTATACCCTTGTCGCTCAGCGATTTTCTTTGCTTCTGGCAGTATTTTTTTTATACCAGTCAAAGCTTCTTTTAAATAAATGGCTTCTTCCCCATAAAATAAAATGGAATGCATGCCACCAGTGCATCTCAAGATGAAATTTGCCGAACCACGAATTATAAACCAATCCTGTTTCCTGCGGTGGCAGGGAACCGCTACATTGAATCGCCGTTAGGAACTGTGAAAGCACAATCCGTCTTTCCAATTCAAACGCTCTTGGATCTTTACTATCATTTAATTCTATGACCGCGCCACTTTCCCAAAATCCTTGCCAGTAGTCGGTGCTATTTTGCCTAACTTCCTCATAGGATAAAGGCTCTCCCTCAGGTTCTTGTGAATAAAAGGAAAAAGTAGCATGGAAATCATGAGATGCATTTTCAGGCGTAAGTATGAAGGAATGTTTACTTATATTTGTAAGGTTCCCATCGCTTTCCCAAGATACAGTTGTAAAATAATGATCGTTATCCAGTTGTCGATGAAATGCAGTATACCCGTCTTCAGTTTTGTACGTTGTTTCATGACTCGCATCATCCACATAATGAGTAATCTTTGGGTGCGGGGCAGGGAAAGTGATTTTCATTTGCAAGCGCCCTGTATCATAAGTTCTGAATGAATTGATACTGCAACTGCATCTACATTTGAGTGACAGCAAGTAACTACCTTAACCGTTTCTCCTTCTACTTGAAACTTACTCGTAATGATCCCCGTCCATAAATCTAGAGTTTGAGATATACCATCTATATCATCAGCCTGGGCTTCCTCACCATTTTCCAATAATATCCTCAATCCAATTTGCCCCAATTGGAGTCGGTGCGGATTTTCCCGTAAGTAATGAAAGGCCTCCTCTTGCCCCTTCTCAGATATATAATAGCCAACCTGACGACCATTTGACTCAATTCGTTTTGGCTTCAACTGTGTAGGATCGATTTGTCCTGAAGGGGGCGTTGTATGCCATCCCCATTGGGATTGAGTTCCAAGTGGTAATATATATTGATCAGTAAAAGTTTGTAATCCCGTAACATCGACCGTGAATGCAAACTCTCCATTTCCAACAGATAATGGGGAGTTTGGATCAATTTTATTGACGGAGGGGTTATGTCTTGTCACCAATGCTTTACGATTGATTTTACTCATATTCATTTCATTAGTCTCCTTATTCTATTTAATAATGACTTCGCGGCAAATGCTTTGACTTCACAAATAACCTTTGACCTGCCTTCATCGTAAGATCAAAATAATTCTCTCCAAATTTCGATCGTCGATAGATGACGTCATCACCATGGATCGTGTAATTTACGCAAAAGTCTGGAAGTTTCAATGTCAAATTTGTCTCTCTTTCAGCTATAAGTGTCCCTTCGAACTTCCCCGTTTCTTTATCCCAAAGGAAAGATACTTTCCCAGTTATAAATCGCATATTCTGCACCGTTCCTCTTTCCCATTTACATGGTAGGGATGGTAACAGCTTCAAAAAAAGTTGGGGACACAAACAGGAGCATTTCTTGAAGGGCATTTATAAAACCTACATTTGCTTCCATTTGTACAGGTGCCGTCCCTGAATTCATACAGATGCCCATATCTCGCCAATCATTATGCAAGGTGAAAAAGTTATTAAGTAAGCAGGAACGCGATAAAATGTTTAAACATTCAAGTGCTTTATCCCCATTTTCAAGCCGAGCATATATTGCGGCCATATGAACGAGTGACCAACCAGTTTGGGCGCCAATCAACCTTTTATTTACCGCTGTTTCGAATGCCTTAAATAACCTTGGTTGTTCTTCTCTTGTAAATTCCTGACCTGGAAAAATCGGATAAATATGAGACAAATGACGATGGTTATACCGATCGTCAAATTCTGGGTGCATCCATTCTCGAATCGCGCCATCTCCATTGATTGATAAGGTGGAATTCGTTCCAATATTTGCTTCCATTCCTCAATCTTCTGTAAACTTTCCCCTATAGTCAGACTTCCATCTATTAAATTAGTAAATAATTCTTTCATAATAGCAAAATCAGCGGTTGCGTTAACTGTAGTTGGCATAGGATGTGCTAATGGTTCACCACCTTTTGGCATGAAGTTTTCCGGTGTATTCTCTGGTGATACGGAGGGGTAAAACTTATAAAAACCGTCTTCTCCCACCACAAGGAAATCTTCATAAAATAAAGCCGCCTCACGCATAAATGGTAATGCTTTTTTCTTTAAAAACGATTGATCACCGGTAAATAAATAGTAATCATAATAATGCTTTGCTAACCAACCCGCTGCCCCAGTCCAATTCATAATAACAGGAACGATTTGGTTAGGAACTCCAATCCCCGGGGTAGTACCAGCCGGGATAAAGATTCCTCGACAACCGTACAATTGTTTTGCATTGTTCCTAAAATCATCCATCATACTTCCATAGTAATCAAACAAGGCCGGAACAAGCTCAATCAATCCTCCGACGCAGTATGCCAATACATCATTTGGATATTTTCATTTGCCATATTATGGCCCCACATCAAACGGTAATCCCCATACCATAGTCCGTACAACCCAAATGGTTGCCCATCAGAGCTTGTACCAGAAATAAATAAATATCTTCCGTATGCCCACAATTTTTCAATTAATGACGTCGATGCTTCTCCTGCATACGCATGAAGTAATAGCTCCTCATTAGATTGTAAGCCTTCGTCTCCCTCTAGTTCAATCGACGAAGAATGAAATAAAGATCCATGAATGTGAACATGTCGATGTAATAATTGCTGGTAGTTTAGATCGATTTCTTCTAGCTCTTTCTTTAATCGTTGCCATTCCTTTTTTTCGTTCACTTTTGACAAATACCTTTACGAGAATAAGAACCCTTCCCGAATCCATAAATTGAATACGATTATTTTTATTTACGATGCGTCCTCCAGTCGAAATGATTCGAAGAACAGCGCCAAAATCAGTTCCATCATCATTTTGGGAAGCGTAATAGAAATAAGCCCCCTCTGTATAAGCCTCTAAGGTATTTATCAAATGAGGGTATCTTTCTGATATTTTTCCACCATCACTTTTTTTGAAGGGTTAAATGGACTTCTCCTTCGACGAATCCTTTCTTTGAGCCAATCTCATAAACAATTAAATCATCTTGTCTTGAAACAAATAATTTTCGATAATATGGTCTTTCGCCCTCCTCCCATCCAACGGTTACTTCTCCCGTCTCCATATTTAATGTTCTATAATAATTTCGAAAAGCACTCTCGCATGGCATAGAGAGGTTTAGTGCTCCAAGTGGTAATCTGGAGGCTAGCCTAGTATTGTATTCTCTTTCTTTTAACGCATTTGTTAAATTCCAACTCGCTTCTGAATACTTCTTATTGGACATGAGCTCCCGTGTTTCTTGGAGTGTATAGCTGACATCGGTACATGATCCTTCCTTCCCAAGTGCCATAGGTCTCCATGATTCATTAAGATGGTTTCATCTTTAATCCCTCCATACACAGAGGCTCCAATTTTTCCATTCCCAGAAGGTAATGCCTCTCTCCACATGTTTTTCCACCATGATGCAGGGTAGGTTAATATCAGTTTATTTTTATTACCGTTAGAATGCTTCATAGTATTAACTCTCCTTATGCTCAATCCTTTAAAACTCTTATCCATCGTTAACGTCTGGATATCAAAAAAAGAGTTTAGAATGTACTTTTCATTGGCTATCCTTTTTTTTACGACTGAAATATTTGGCTTTGGCTGTTCCTTCATTCCTTCTCCTAAATAAAAACCCGTATGCGGCGGTTGGTTGTAGCTACGTTTTGCCATGCAACACTTAGCCGATAAACTGGATCATGCATTAAAGTATGGAAGCGATGTTCTGTTAGTTCAGTCGTCGTATAAATACGAATGGCTCGACTGTCTTCAGTTCTCCAAATCACTTCTTCTCTCCAATCGCCAAACAAATCAGCTTGTAAACAAGGGTTTCCTTTTGTGTGATTATTAGAGTACGTTCCATTGGCGGTCAAAAGATTGACCAATTTTCCTTTCTTATAATCCCACTTATCAATTTTCCCTACACCTATACCTTTTTCTTTATCCCAATGGTGATCAAGTAATTCTCGTAGTAAATCTCCATCCCACCAAATACCAAAATTGATTGATGATGGGGCAGCATCACTGATTTTCTTTCCATCATTCGTAAATAATCCAAGTCCCGATGCCCATACTTCCATCCCATCATGTCGTGGATCAATATCGGCCGCCATGCCTCTTCCCGTATCTCTTCCTGAATGAACTCCCCAGATAATGTCTGGTGAGTCTCCTCTTCTATAAGACATACCGTATTGCGCCTTTTCATCCTCATGAACTTGAAATACACCTATTCCTTGTTGATCCGGATGGAACCTACCTACATGCAGAGCATCTCCATGACCAATTTCAGTTGAATATAGGCCTGTTCCATCATGGTCGATCACCATTGCGCCATATATAATTTCATCTTTACCATCATGATCAACATCGGCCACACTAAGGCTGTGATTGCCTTGACCTGAATACTTTTCATTGCCTGATTCATCGCTATCAAATGTCCATAATTTCGTTAACTTGCTATCGCGCCAGTTATAAGCTGTTAACATGGTCTTCTCATAATAACCCCTAGCCATAATAAAGCTTGGTTTCTCTCCGTCCAAGTAAGTAATCGCTGCGAGAAAGCGGTCAGAACGATTCCCACTTTCGTCTCCCCAATCAGATACATGTCCACGTGCCGGCTCGAAGTTAGTTGTCACAAGTTCTTTTCCGGTAGCTCCTTCAAAAATGGTTAAGTATTCCGACCCCGTTAATATTTTCCCACTTTGATCACGATAATCTACCTTTGGATCGCCTATGACCTTTCCAGTCCCATCCTTCGTTCCATCTGCAGTCTTAAAGACCACTTCTGCCTTGCCATCACCATCTAAGTCATAGACTAAAAATTGAGTATAATGAGCGCCTGCCCGAATATTTTTCCCTAAAGCAATTCTCCACAGAAACGTTCCGTCTAATTTATATGCATCCATCAATACTTCACCAGTATAGCACTGTGCGCGTTATCCTTTGAGTTTGAAGGATCCCATTTCAAAACAATCTCATATTCTCCATCCCCATCTAGATCCCCTACGCTAATATCATTTGCACTGTATATGTAAGTTGATCCATCAGGACTTACGCCACCTTCAGGCTTACGAAGAGGTACTGTTAAATAGTTTGTATCCCATACATGTACTGACTTCGACCTTGATTCTAACTTTCGGTCTCCGTTGGGACACGTGACGACAAAATAAATGGATTCAATGGAGCCATTTTCGTCTAAAAAGTTTGTGCCAGAGACAATCGGCTGTACATTAATCTTTTCGCCATCGCGGTATAAATCAAAGAAGGTGGCACGACCTTCTATTCCCAACAATCTCCAACTGATAAATACACCTTCTTCCATTTTCACCGCCACTACTCCACGATCCAAATATTCCATCTGACGAACTTTTTCTTTATCCAACATCAACCCCCCATACTAATTCAAAGTAACGATGAATATTAAACCTATTTTTTTTCAAAAAGGGCATGAGCTTTAATAAACATCGCCTTAAACAAAAGCGTAGAGTTACCCACTTTAAAAACGGACAAACTGGCCGGTCTTCAGGATAAAAGCAACATAGAGACGGGAGAAGCCGATGTTGACCTAGCGACAAGGAAGTTTACTCGATGCTGGGCGTATAGAGCTGGGAGGGGTTTTGCTTGAATGAGAGGTCATTCAAGCAAAACTTTATGCTTTTTTTTATACTCAAACACGATCTCTTCAAGCTTTACTTTCATATCAAATGCTTTAGTTTACTAAGGAATGACTCTCCCGCTTCTATCCTACTAAGCGGAGGTCAGGCATCGCTCGCTCCCACCAACTTATTCAACTTTATCAAATCATCAACCTCACTGGCTGCCCCGTTTCATGGAGATATTGCCTGCAATACCCGTCAGAATTGAGACGGCTCCATCAACATGTGAAGCTGCGCGGTTAAATTCGTCTTCTTTTGGCGATCCAAATAAATCTTCTAAGAGAATGGGGTCACCCCCACCGTGTCCTCCTTTTCTTTCTTCTGTTTTAATTTCATATGGTTGTCCAAACATTGGCAAAATTTTTATAGATTTTTCCCTTAATCTTCCCTCATCACTTTTCTTTCCACCCGAGTTTATATAAGATTGTCCGCGTACGGTGACTTCCATTCTTCCTTTACTGCCGTTGAAAGATATGATATGTCCTTCCCAAGGTAGATAAGCATTTAAGGAATAATTTAAAATCGCTTTATTTTTATATGTGACAAGCACACCTAACGTGTCCTCAATATCAATTCCGTCACCGAATACACTCTGATCTCGTTGATAACCATCCTCTTTTTCTGCATCTAGATACAAAGCCTTTAAATGGTCATTATCTCCATTTGAATAGCGAATGGATCGCCCTTAGCATTCTCACTTTCATATGCTCTTTGATAAAACTTTGTTTCTCCTCTTGCTTCGGCGTTTTCTCTTCCGTAAAAACGCAAACCACCCATCGCATAAACAGTATCCGGTGCTGTATCCAGCCAGAAGTTCACTAAATCAAAGTGATGTGTCGATTTGTGGACAAGTAATCCACCACTGTTATTTTTATTTCGATGCCATCTACGAAAATAATCAGCACCATGTTGAGTATTAAGTCCCCATTCAAAGTTCACTGAAAATACCTCTCCTATGACACCCTCACGAATAATCTCTCTAATTTTTGTATTATGAGGAGAATAGCGATAGTTAAAAGCAACACGAACCTGACGACCGGTACGATTGATGGCATCGATAATCTCTTGAGTTTTTTTCAGCATCTACAGTCATTGGCTTTTCTGTAATTACATCACAACCCATTTCTAGGGCTTTTACTATGTATGTATGATGTGTCCGATCCATCGATGTCACAATAACAATATCTGGCTTTTCTTTTACAATCATTTTTTTTCAAACTCATATGCAAGATAAGTGGCAATTTGGGGATGAGCATATTTTTCTTCCAATAATCGATTTGCATAGTTCATCCGGGTTTGATTCATATCACAAAATGCAACTAGTTTACATGTTTCTTTAAAATCCCTTGCGACCGCACCGTAAAAAAACTCAGCTCTTCCACCAGTTCCAACTAACGCATACTGTTTAGTCATATCAATAGCTCCTCGTATGTTTAATGTATATTCATAACCTAGATTTCAATTAATGATTTCTTCTAACCACCCATTTTATACTGATACTATCTATTCAAAAACCACTCCATTTCTTTTGTCATGCGTATCCGTTATATTATTTTATTGCCCCCATTTGTAAATTCTGAATCCAATAAACCAATAGAAATGGTTCTAATAAGGAGAATTGGAGGCCCTTTCATAATGGTCAATAAACGTTAAATATAACGAGTTGATCAAGGTTTATTTGACTCACAATTATCATATCTGTATTCCCGCTCCGATACTCACCATATTTTGTTTGAAAAAAAATTATTACAACATTTTTTTGCACTTATTAGGGTCCCGCCAAGGCGCTCCGTTTTTACATCAAAAAAAAGAAAGACGGGAAACTCCCCCGTCTTATTGCAAATCTAACATTATTTTGGGTAGCGTCAAAAAGGTAACCCAAGACCCCGATATCATGTATTCACCAATCCCAATCGGATCATTTGTGGATTAAGTCTTCTAAAATGAAGCAGGTTTTCAAGATGAAAGAGTGTTCCGGGTAAAGTTAGTGTTTGATAATTACTTTTCCAAAGCATGTTTGTTCCTCAAAATAAAGGAAAGCTTCATGTGCCTCTTGAAATGTGAATACTCGGTCGATGACCGGTTTTATTCGGTTAACAGCTATAGCCTTATTCATGGTCACCAATTGGGCACGGCTACCTACTACAATACGGCGCAAAGTGTAGATGCTTGAAGACAAGACATCATTACTGATAGAAATCTCTTCACTGGCGACCCTCCCTACTAAAGCAATACATCCCTCTAGCGCGAGCGACCGGATCGACTTTTGAAGAGTTCCTGCACCTCCAACCTCAATTACACGGTCTACACCACGGCCTTCCGTTAATTCTCTTACGGCAACCTCCCAATTAGGTGTTGTTCGGTAATTCACAACTTCATCTGCCCCTAGTCCCTTAAGACGTTCTGCCTTTTGGTCACTAGATGTTGTTGCGATAACACGCGCTCCAAACACTTTGGCAAATTGAATAGCAAAGAGCGAAACGGCTCCCGACTCTTGGGTAAGAACAGTTTGCCCTGCTATTAACGGCTCACCAGCAGTAATAGCGTGCCAAGCGGCCACAGCCGTACATGGCAGTGTGGCCGCTTCCTCAAAGGAGAGGTGCCCGGGTACGTGGACAACTGCATCTTCGTTCAGTAGTGCATACTCTGTTAGCATCCCGTCAACCTCGCTACCAAGTTGTGCAGAAGTAGACATTTCAATAGGACCGTCAATCCAGTAAGGAAAATAACTAGCCACTACTCTATCTCCAACACGAAACCGAGTAACGTTCGCACCAATATCCGTAATCAAACCAGCCCCATCTTGGGATCACCCAGGCTTGACAGCAAAGTGAAATTCTCCGTTCATAATCATAAGTCACGGACATTGATCGAATTGGCTTTCATCCGTACAACAACTTCGTCCGGTCCCGGCGTTGGTATTTTCTCTGATTCTTTTATCTGAAGTCCTGCTAGACCATTCCCGGCATCTACATGATAACTTTTCATAGAAAATTCCCCTCATTTTTTTAATAAAAACGTTTGACCAATGTGACTTGCAAGTATATGAAATAAATAATCGAAATTTTGGATGAAAACGTGCGCTTATAACGAACCAAATGAAATTGACTCCATCTCCATAAACGTCAAATCATCATTATTCATGTAACAATTTTGGCAAATTCCCCTGCGAATAATTCAATTTTATAATGTCATTTGGCCTTCGTTCGATGAGCGGCTTCTACTCCTACTCTTCAACGAATTGAATGCCTCGCATTATTTTGCGTATCCCTTTTGGTAGAAATAATGCTGCCGGAAATGCGATGACGAACGCGATGAACCAAGTTCTTATCCAAGTGATAACCCATAAATTTTCGAAACCGCCATTCATTACGCTCATAACGAACGAAATGATAAAGGACATGGCTAGTGCCATTAACATGCTGAATATCAATGGTTCGTATTTCCTTTTCAGTGTCATAATTCTCCTCCAATAAAATAATATAAAACAACCAACTTAAGGATACGATAATTCTAACTGGTTTCAGCTAATGAAGGAAGTACGCACATAAATGTGGTATAGTAACAAAAAGGATACTATCTGAATCAATTTCATCATTCAATGATAGAGTGTAAGATCCGAACACGATCATTTGA
>BAXO01000037.1 GCA_001310555.1 Bacillus sp. JCM 19058 | reverse complement strand
TCTGAAATGACGATGCTCTGGGTCAGTGTGGTCATGACTTTGTTAATTATTGCAGCTCTGGCGAGGGCGAGTCTTTCTAGCTTTGAATGGTTTGTTCAAACAGGCTGGAAAAATCAAATCAACCATGTGGAAAAGCAACGACCGGTCGTTATTCCACTCATTCGTCCCTCAATCGTGATGTACCGCCCGAAAATACCGGGTGGACAAGATCGAGCTTCTGTCGACGACGAAGCTTATTCTCTAGTTGTTTGTATTTGATAAACATACAACAACTAGGAGGGTTTTTGTGAAGAAGAAATTATTTGTCATAGCTATCGTGATTGCCGTTTTTCTAACAGGCTGTGGGGCACGCGAACCGATTACTGCGGAATCGCAAGGAGTTTGGGACCATTTTTTTTGTTTATCCAATGTCCTGGCTGATTATACACACAGCTGAGCTGTTTAATGGCAGTTATGGTATGGCGATTATTATAATTACGATTTTTATCCGCATTTTGCTGCTGCCTTTAGTTTTAAAGCAACAAAGCAGTAGCCGAGCCATGCAGGAGCTTCGTCCTAAAATGGAGGAGCTACAAAAAAAATATGGTGAGAATGCCAAAAACGATCCAAAGGTTCAACAAAAAAATGCAAAAAAGAGCTGCTGGCTCTTTATCAGGAAAACGGAGTAAATCCGTTAGCGGGATGCTTGCCAATATTTGTACAAATGCCCGTTATGATGGCGTTTTATTTTGCGATTATGCGAACCGAGGAAATTGCCCAGCACTCCTTTTTGTGGTTTAATTTGGGGCAGCCGGATCCATTTCACATTATTCCACTCATTGCGGGCTTAACAACATTTTTGCAAATTAAAATGACATCCTTCCAGATGAATGGACAGATGAAAATCATTATGTATTTCATGCCGGTCATGATTATCGTTGCCGGTAACACTTTGCCTTCAGCTTTAGCATTTTATTGGGTGGTCGGTAACATTTTTATGATAATCCAGACGTATTTTACAATAGTGAGGCCGATGCAGCAGCAACAGAAGGCTGAAGTATCAGAGTCATAGCGGAGCATAGGGGGATATCCCTCCTGTGCTTTTTCTTTTGCTATGTAATATCATAATGTCGAGTTTGATTAAAAAGAAAATCGCCCTGATGAAAAGGCGGTAAGATCGAATTATTGTAACCGTATAGCTTAATAACCTCCATACAAATATATTGATTTAAATAGCGATGGGAACTAAAATTTCAGCATTATACTTACTTTCCTCTTTTCCAAATTGAAATACTTCAAATGAAACAGAATTTGAATGACTTTCCATTCCTTTATCCCTTAAAAATGTATCAATAAGTCCATATGGTTCTTCACCATTTGAGTGAACTTTTACATATTGGTTACTAGGCACTTCAAAACCAATCATACCCTCTGGAATAGGTTGTAGTTCAGTTACTTCCATACAGTATATATAGGTGAATAACACTTCGTTTGCAAAGTGAACGCAAACATAAGTGCATTCGTCTACTTTACGTTGAATTTCATCTTTTCTTTCCATGAAAAATTGTTGCGCTTCGCCAATTCCTTTAACGTTCTTCAAAGGGGAAGTTACCGCAATACCGATATATTTTCTCTCACCTAATAGAACTACTTCGATCTGTGCTTTGCTCATTTCACGCCGTCCCCTTTATAAAGTCTAGTTACGATACAATTCGAGGGGCACCTATTCTTTTCCTTCTATTTATTCGAAATATCCTGCTGCCTGTCAGTTCAGCAAGAAAAGGCTGTTTGTCGAAGTCTTTTCAGTTCCCTCAAATTCATGAGCAAATCATCTCCGAACTACGATTTTACTTTAATTTTAGAACGAACGTTCGCAAATATCGACAATATGTTTTATAGCCATTCTTTTATATAAGAAAACAAGTTGTCTGAAGTTGGCGTTTTGCTTCAATATAGCATAGTAGCGAAGTCCAAAACATTTAGTAAGTAGATTCTTTCTGCTAATTTAGGAGGTTGCTTTGAATTTCTCAGTTGAACTAGCTTGAGACACAGCCTAGCTCCTTTCTCTATAATTCCGCATTCACCCATCTTACACTTTTGAATACAATAGTTTAGAATGAAGGAGGGTGAATGCATGAACGATAAGCATCAACTGCAAATGTTGTGTCAACGATACGTGAATCATCCTGTCCAAGTCCAAATGTATGGGCACGCCCCGCTTAAAGGATTAGTGGAATATGCAGATGATGAGAATCTATATTTAGTCGTACCAACAGATGAAAATGGGAATTATTTGGATATCGATGAGCTAATGCCTGAAATAAATGCTCAGCATCCGTACCAAGAACCTATGACTGCTGAGGGGCAGAGGTACTATTACCCACCATACCCACCTCCCTATCCCTACTATTCTCCTTATCCACCACGTCCGTTCGGGTGGAACAGGCTAATTATACCTTTAACAGCACTTGTTGCAATTACAGCATTAGCTGCATTTTGAAAATGAGGAAGATCTCAAACAAAATTTGAGGTCTTCTCTCTTTAATAAGCGACGAATATAAAGTCGCTGCGGCAAAGGTAAATAAAGAACGACTCGTTTCATACATACACCGGCATATGAATCAGAGATTATGGGTTACAATTTTTTTGCTGGAATATTTTCTATAATCTAGAAGAATGATTTGAGCAAGCCCGCTCTTTGACAAGCCTCGTATTTCATGATAGCGTAGCGTTCGCGTATTGCGGACGAGCTGCCACGAAACCCCGCAGGCTAGTCAAAAAGATTGAAAGAATGTTTTAAGTGTTGATGAGAGTGGAAAAATAGGTAAAATAAGTGTACAGTCAACTTAGGAGTGTGTTCAAAAAAGCAGCATGTCTCGTTTGAAAAACTATGACGAATCGCAAGTCTAGTACAGATTTTTTTTGACCACCTTTTAACAAAGAAGATAAGACAGCATCGGTGCTGTTTAAGGAGGGTGCGGGAACGAATGAGTGATTATCTCGTATATTTAGTTGAAGATGAACAAAATTTATCAGAAGTGTTGAAGGCATATCTTGAAAAGGAAAATTGGGCTGTAAAAGTTTTTCAGGATGGTGATGTCGCCCGAGAAGCGGTTGAGGACAAGCCCCATTTGTGGATACTTGACATTATGCTGCCAGGGACGGATGGCTATCAGCTCTTGAAAGCAATTAAAGAGCATGATGATACACCGGTTATTTTCATATCCGCACGCGATCAGGATTTAGATCGGGTGCTCGGCTTGGAGATGGGGAGCGATGACTACTTAGCTAAACCATTTCTACCGCAGGAATTGATCATCCGGGCGAAGAAGCTGTTGAATCGTGTATATGGGACAATGAATCAAGAACAGAAGAAAATAGAGCTGAACCACTACTTGATTGATCCGATCGGCCGGACAGTCGTTGATTCAGAAGCAGTTGCCGAAGATGTCGTCGATTTGACAACGAAGGAAATGGATTTGATTCTGCTGTTGACCGGTGAAATTGGAAAAGCCTTTTCTCGTGAAAAAAATTATTGAACATGTATGGGGCGAAAACTACTTTGGTTCAGAGCGGGCTGTGGACGATGTAGTTCGCAGAGTACGGAAGAAAATGCCGCGTATTCATCTTGAGACGCTGTATGGCTACGGTATAGGGTTCTCTCTTCATGATAAAAGTCAACCTGACGCAGCGGATATGGCTTGCGTTCATTTCATTAATCGTTTTAGTCGGCCTTTCTCTAATTATTATTTATCCGATCTCAATCAAAGGAACGCTGACGGATGAAACCTATCGAATGATCGAGCAGCAGCAACAGAATTTCCATTATCCGAACCTTGCATTGCTCGATCCGCCGAAGGATGAAATTGACTTTATTAAGCAGCGTGAAGCGATTCGCTCTGTATCACATTTTTTTATTTACAACACATTAGGAAGAAAACCTGAAGGAATGGTTCCGCCCAATGATGTCGTGACAGAGGTAGCTCAAAATGCGTATAATCAAGAGCAGACGCGTGGTCGTTATGAGCTTCAATACAGGGAAGGAACAATCTTTTATGTCGTACTAAAAGTACAAGTATCCGGCGAGCCAGCCTTTCAAATTTCATATATGTGGGACAGCTATCGCGACCAAATGATCAATCGTTTATGGGAAAGGCTATTATATTTATTGCTATTAACGAGTGCGCTCAGCCTGTTGCCGGCGATTTGGTTCAAACACTATTTGCGACGCCCGCTTATCGTATTGGGCAATCATCTTGAACAAATTGCCAACCGCAATTGGGAAGAGCCGATGAAGTGGGAAGGAGATGAAGATTTCCAACGACTTTCCGATCAGTTTGAAAGGATGAGGCAAAATCTTCATAACCACGACAGGGCACAGAAAACGTTTATACAGCACGCATCCCATGAATTAAAAACGCCGATTATGGTCGTAAAAAAGCTATGCGCAATCGGTGAAGGACGGCATTTTACCGAAGCGCAATATCGAGCAAACAATGGATGTCATTATAGAGGAAGCAAATCGCATGGAGCGTCGAGTGATTGATATGCTCTATTATACAAAGCTGGATTCATTAAGAGAGGAGACACCAAAGATTCAGCCAATTGTTTTTGGCGAGCTTGCATTTCAGATTGAAGAACGGTTTCGCGTGCAACGCGAGGACGTAAAAATCATTGTCGAGGGTGCTGAGACGAAGCTGAACGGGGATGTCGAGCAAATGGAGGTACTGTTAGAAAACCTTGTTGAAAATGCTTTGCGATACGCAAAAAGCACTATTTGGATCAAGGCTGCCCTGAAAAGCGAAGATAATCAAGTGAAGATAACTGTTGAAAATGACGGGGCTCCGATCCCGGAGCTCGATTTACCTCAGTTGTTTAATCCTTTTTATAAAGGAAATAAAGGAAAATTTGGGTTAGGACTCGCGATCGTTAAACAAATTGCCGAACTCCATCAAGGCTACCCAATGATAACAAATACTGACAATGGCGTCAGGTTCACCGTTATTTTACCGAGTGGTGAAAAGCAACAGCTCCCTTCAAAAGGGAGAAAGAAAGAAAAACGAAGTAATCGAACTCCACCGCAAAATATGGCAGATCAATAGGGTCAAAGAATTTTGTGATGCTAGCTGCCGCATCCGGAAGCGGAAATCCGGACGGTCAAATCAAGATGAATAGGCACGAGTTAATGGCAGAGATTAAGCGGGAAACACATAGTTGTTTTCCGCTTTTCGATCCCTTCAATTCCTGTTTCTTTAGTGACTGCGTCTAAGAAATAGCCGTGCGGCTTTCCTCGCCGCGAGCTCTTGCTTAATAGACGGCGTCTTCAGCGGTTGTCGCATTGAAACCGCACTCTTTCAGTCGTCTAAGCTTGGGCTGCTCCCTTTCTATTCTTCCTAAATATGCTATAATTGTATGTATATTATCGATTATTCGTAATAAAGAGGTGAAACGATGGCTAAAGGAATCCGGTACCATAAAGTAGGGGATCGTCTTGAAACCTATTTATTGATTAAAACGGCGACGAAAGGAATTGCAAGCAACGGGAAGCCTTTTTTTAACATTGATTTTAGGAGATCACACTGGCGAGATTGAAGCGAAGTTATGGGGCTGTTCGCCCGAGGATGAAGCTGCTTTTACGAATAAAGCAATTATACATATTCAAGGGGATTTCATTGATTATCGCGGGAGAAATCAGTTGAAGATTGCTAGTATTCGACCGACAACGGCACTTGATAATGTTAGGGTCGCTGATTTTGTCCGCTCGGCTCCAATTTCGGCAGACGATATGCTTGAAGAGATTACTCAATACATTTTTGAAATGAAGAATGCAAAAATTCAAAGGCTGACAAGATATTTATTAAAAAAAACATCAGGCCGCATTTCTCGAAACACCCGCAGCTACGAAAAACCACCATGAGTTTATGTCAGGTCTTGCGTATCATGTCGTGTCGATGTTACGAATTGCAAAAAGCTTGGCCGGACTTTATCCGTCACTGGATACGGATTTACTATATGCCGGAGTGATCCTTCATGACCTCGGAAAGGTTCGCGAATTGTCCGGTCCCATTGATACGACCTATACAGTAGAAGGGAAGCTCCTTGGACATATTTCGATTATGTCAAATGAGCTAACCGAGGCAGCGAAAGAGCTAGGAATAGAAGGGGAAGAGGTATTAGTTCTGCAGCATTTGATCTTGAGTCATCATGGTAAAGGGGAATGGGGCAGTCCGAAGGCGCCAGCTATACGTGAAGCGGAAGTGTTACACATGATTGATAACGTCGATGCAAAGATCAATATGATGGATCGTGCATTGGAGCGTGTGCAGCCTGGAACATTTTCCGAACGAATTAAGCCGCTTGATAACCGCAGCTTTTACAAACCGGGTTTTCATGAAGCGCCGCTTGATCTATAATTTTTTTTGACAAAGCTAGTTCTACCTTTTTCAACCCAGTCATATACTTCAGTAACGGAGAGAAAGCTGGAGGGGTTTATGATGAAAAAATATCAGACAAGCCAAGGTATGGCGCTCGGATTACTAGTCATCTTGATGAGTATTTTTCTGTTAACTCAAACTGCACTCGGAGCGGTGCTGCTTTCAAGTCCTTGGTGGGTGTACTTTGTGTTGGCGGCGATTATTTTTAGCGGATATATGAGCGTCAAATATACGATTGAAGATCGTCGCTTAGAGCAGGATTGGATTGAAAAAGAGGGGCATGTTTATATGGAACGGCTTGAAGAAGAAAAACAAAAAAGAACAGAAGAACGATCCTAGGGTAGCACTCTAGGGTCGTTCTTTTTCAAAGTTAGCAATAATAAACTCCGACTATGACGAGCAAAATAAACAATATCACGATTAATACAAAGCCGTCTCCGTAAGCTGTTTCAACTGGTCCAGACAACTGACTCATCCTTTCAAGCAAAATTAGGGGAATGCCCTATTACACCTTATGCAATTGCCAGCTATGCGAACTGGGCAAAAGCGGAATTTGAACAATAATACCCTATCTCAAAAAAAGAGAGAATGAGACGTCATTTAGAATACAGCTGAATGGAAGTCTTACCTTACTTAACAATAAAACAGAGAGGAGGGAGACCTCACTCTCTGTTGAATCCAATATTTAGCTTTTTTTAGCTTCTCGGCAAAAATGACGAGTGTCAATACCTTTAAGCGGTACATAGGTGGTGAGCTTATTGTTAGCCTCTCACCGATTCCTATGCAATACCAATGAAGTGAGGACCTTATTCTGTTTCTTCTTCTGTATTAGTATCCTCATTCTCTGTATCGGTCTCATCTTCTTCATCAGTATTTTCATCCGCTGTCTCGGATTCATCCCCCGAATCAGCTCCATCTTGTTCGTTTGCTTCTGGAAGTTCAGGAAGCTCAAAAACTTCTGTAAAGCGAGAATCCTTCACGTCGATATCGGAGTTGCGCATTAATTCCATAATCACTTCGTCGGCTGTTTTTGACTGCTGCTGAGTTAATGCTACTTCAATATCTTCTTCAAAGTCTTCATAGGAATCTTTGCGATCGGTTACTTTGATAATATGGATACCGAAGTCAGATTCTACCGGCTCGCTAATTTCGCCAACTTCCATTGAGAATGCCTTTTCTTCGAATTCAGGAACCATTTTTCCTTTTGGAAAGAAGTCAAGGCTACCGCCATTTTGTGCGGAATTGGTATCGGTTGAGTATTCCTCTGCCAATTCGGCAAAGTCTTCTCCAGCCTCAATTTTATCTAATACTTCCTGCAAGCCCTCTTCATCATCTGCGTCGAGCAGAATATGGCTGGCTTCAATCATCTCTTCGAACTGCTCTTCATTTTCATCATAATACTTTTGCTTTTCCTCATCCGTAATATTTACATCTGCACTCATTAGCTTTTCCATAACTAAAGGAATAAGGATAAATTCATCAATAAGCTCGTCCATTGAGTCGACTTCTGATCCAGAGTAGAGCTCGATCTGCTCAATTAATTGCTCATCACTCTCTGATTGAGTCTGCTCTTTTAAAAGGTTTAACTGCTCATCGATTTCTTCTTGTGAAATTTCAACAGACTCGGCGGCATCCTTTAGAATTTGACGTTGAACCAGTTCGCCAATGATCTGTTTGCCATGCCTTTCTTCAAGCAAAGACAAATATTCTGCCTCAGTGATGTTGGTACCATCGACGACGACTAGTGCTTCCCCGCCGGTATTATCGTCATTGTTACAAGCTGCTAAGCTTACAGTTAAGGCAAGGCCTACAGCAGCGATTACATTCTTTTTCATTCATTTCACTCCTCAGCGTAGCTCGAATTCAAACAAACATTCACAAACTTTAATATACCATAAATTTGTCACGAAAGAAAAAGCTTTTCATAGACAAGTAACGAATCTCGTTTGAATTTGGTTATCAGCCTAGTACGTATGCCATTTTCACGCATAGGATATCGTAATAAAGCACAGAGGAGGTGTAATTATGTCTCATGTACACCACGGAGGCGGCTTTGCGCTAATCGTCGTATTGTTCATCTTATTAATTATTGTCGGTGCAGCTTGGTTGTAAGCTGGCAAAACATCTCTTTATGTCAACGAACGAGCTTTAAATAAAGGAGTTTTGAAGGAGGACATTTCCATGAGTCATGGTGGAGGCTTTGCGTTAATCGTCGTATTGTTCATTTTGCTCATTATCATTGGCGCAAGTTGGATGTATTAAGCTGAACTGATTGTATCAGCTTGCTAAAAGGGAATTAGAAGGCCATGTTACACGTATCGTCTGGCCTTGTACTAATAAATCCTATGTCACGTCCGTTATCTCCCATTTCCACCAGTGAAATGGGTTTTTACGGGCGAATTCCATCTGGATAAAAAGGAGAAAGAGTGCGGCAGTTACTGCCACACTCTTTCTCTCATGTTCAAGTATGGACCGTTCCGGCATTAACTGAACTGCTTATTAAGCATAATTATGTAAAAAGTATTTTTACATAGGTCGATGTTAACAAGATTGTCATTAAAATATTAATGGTCCGAAAAACCTTCGGCTGTTTTTCAGGCGGTATTTCCCGTTGATCACAGAGTGCATCTGTCATCGAATTAATGACAAATAAAATAAAAAAAATGCAAATACGATTAAAAAAAAGACCATGTATCTGCCTCCAGTCTGGCACAGGTTACCTTAAACTTTATCAAAAGTTACTAAAAAAAAGATAGAGATTCGCAGTTTTTTTATGGGTTGAAAAGAAAGTCTATTTTCCAAGGCTATTAGTCTGTTGAAATTTATAGACCGAGCGCATACAATCAGAAAAGGAAGACAGGGAGCTGGTACAATGTCGATATTTACTTGGAAACGAGCTTTTTTTGGCCTGCTTACGTTTATCCTATTAGTACTGTTAGCCGTATTCGTTTATATTGCTAATCTGTGGTCCGCAGGGGATGAGCGTCATTACCAGCCAGCAGAAATTGTTGAAGCAGAGAGCCTATTTACTGTGCAGACGGATCGCAATCGCTTGAATTTATTGATTGCATCTCAGCTTAACTCTCAAGAACAAGACATGCCTTATGCAGTTGAGTTGTCTGAGGAAGTAGTGCAATTTCGCTCCTCTCTTCGCATTTTGGGGCAGCACATTCCGGTGACAATTGACTTTTTTTTCCGAGCGTTGCCGAAAATGGCGATTTACTACTTAGGGCGGAGAGCTTTACCGTTGGGGCGTTACAATTACCCGTTGAGTACTTGCTAAAAATGATCGACCAGCTTGTTGAATTCCCGGAATGGATTGACTTTTTCCCGGAAGAGCGTCTTGTTCACGCCAGGATAACAGAGGTCAAAGTAAGTCAAATACTTTTCTTCCGGTTTAATTCTTTTGATTTAAAGGCTGACCAAATTGAAATGGAAATGGTTATGAGCGATTAGAAGCCGAATGAAAGCAGGAATTGACAATCGAGTGACAGATGCTGATACGTAATGGTACGTTGAATCCGATTGAGTGGGGATGAGCGAAGCTGGATTTTCCAGCACGTATTTTATGCACGTGATCAATATCAGCGGCTCTATGTTTACCTATCAACGGTGTAGCTGGGCATCACTACCATCTGTAAAACAAAACCTCTTAAACTGGAGCGAAAATGCTACATTTGGCACACAGATAAAATGCCAACGGTAATGACCTTGAGATGCTCGGACACCGCTACCTTGTCCCGTCGTAGTAAGCGAGGTAGCGGTGGACTATTTTTCGTTATCAAGGTACCTTGGGACATGGCAGAGCAAAGCAACTATCATGATCGTCGTAAAAAAAAGACTTCGATTCAGTTGTACATAGTCAAATTAGAACTGGCATGGCCGGGACAGCTGTTCGCAGAAAGAGTAGTGGACAGAAAGGAGACCGCCCGGCTGGACTTATTCCTCAAAACAACGGCTATAACTAGTTTTGACGTTACATTCAATATAAATTAAAATAGTAAGTTTCTATTCGAAATTTTTGGTAGAGCCACATGGCCGGCTACCGTATTACCATGCCCACATTCACTGGGGGAGGGCCCAACGTATTCCGATTCTCTTCCTTCAATCGTAAGCTTTCCAGGTTCCATTGTGACAATCGCATATAACAACTCTTCATAGGGAGCCGATTGCGCTAAAACCTTATGATGGTTATTGGTTATTTCCTCTGAATATCGCACAGTCCGATAACGCTCCCCTAAATAGAGATATGACATGCTGTTAATCTGAATAAAATAAATATCATCGATAACTTTTACTCCATCGACGTGGTTATGTCCATTCATGCAAGCCACTACTTTGCGGACTCCAGCTGCCCTATTTGCTTCGTGTAAAATAGTTTGGAATTTTTCATGATGATGAATTCCGACACTTAAACTCTTATTATATGGAGATTCTAAACTTTGGTGGCTAAAAATAATCGTGTGATTGTTTGTATTTGCCAAGTCAGCTTTCAGCCATTCTAGCTGTTCATCGGGAAGGTTATTGATTGAATCAGGGTAGTTGAAATAGTTCCCATGCTCATAGTCAATGTCCTGTCCATCGATGGACAGATAGTTTGGATCCAACACAATAAAATGGTAATTGCCACAATCAAATGAATAATAATTTTTCTCAATCCCAAGGAAATCCATCATTCCCTTTTTCGTCGATCGATCCATGTCATGGTTGCCGAGAACGTGGTATCGAGGACCGTTGAACTGTTCCCAAATGCTGAGGAACGATTTATTGTTAGGAAAGGGGAAACAGAAGTCTCCCAGTTGGATGATAAAATCGACATTTTCGTCATTCATCCGGGCAATAAACGTAGCTAAGCGCTCTTCAGCCTTATACATAAAATCCTGATGAATATCCGCCATTATCCCGAACCGAATTTTTGAATTCCTCATATCGGCCTCCTCATTCGTCAACTAATCTTATCTTTTTTTGAGCGCGACTAACAGTTCTTTTACTTACTTCTGCGCCTTAATGTCTTCCACAATAGCGGCATATTCTTCCTCCATCTCCCGCAAATACGTTACCACGTCTAGTTCAGATGTCATAAACTCACGAGCCTTCATACTAATAAAATCCTCACCATGAAATGTAATTTCTGGGCCGAATGGAGAGTATGGTGCCATCTGCCCATATTGATCGAGGAACGGCGCATTAACATGAAAACGCTCGGTTAGATCCTCGTCAAGTGAACCAAATGCTTCATACGCAGCTTCACTGTCAATTGTTGGGGGACTCCCTGCTCCTGAAAGGACGGTTTGCGCTTCTTCAGAAGCTAAATAGGCGATAACAGACCAAGCTGCATCCTTGTTTTCGCTATGCTTGACGATATTGAAAGATAGGGCAACAGAAGTCGGTGCGACATGCGGCAGGTGTTCCCACGTAGGTGTTGACACCATATCAAAATTGAATCCCTCAATCTTATCAATTAACGGCAAATGGGGGGCATTATTAATCCACATCGCAATGTTTTGTGCATCGGTACTAAAGCCATCAGGATTTTCAGGATCTGTTTCCATTATGCCGGAATGTTCCTTAGCTCATCTAGCAAATCAAAAAAACGTTTTGTGTCTGGATGTTGAGCAAACAATACCTCACCCGTTTCGGGATCAGTACTTGGTACACCCAATTGCGTATAAGGAATAGCATGAGAACGGGAAAGGAGTAATCCTTTATACTGGATCCCATCCCGCTCGACTGTCATCCGCTTGGCGAGCTCCAGTGTCTCATCCCAGGTCATACCGTCGACTGGGTAAGGTTCTCCCATTAGATCAAAAATGTCTTTATTGTAAAACATCGTTATGATAATTGATTCGATAGGTAGCCCATATAAGTGCCCCTCGCCCATCGGATCGCGTGAACGTAAATTTTCAACGACCCCTTCTCGAAAAATGCTTAAGTCAAAGCCAGATTGCTCAATATAATCATCAATCGGTTCCAAAGAGTCAAGTTCGACAACGAGTTCACGGGTTGGATTGACGGTGATGATATCGGGAATTTCGCCACTAGCATATAACTCTTGTAGAAAATTTAAATCAGGTGGTGAACCTTGAATTAATTCTAAGGTGATCTCCGGGAATTCGGCCTCGACTTGCTCCTTAAACCTCCGATTAAACTCCTCGTCTCCAACTTGAATTAACATCTTTACAGTAGCTGGTTCCCCATCATATGCCCAAGGGTCACCAGTCGAATCTTCATCATTCGTCGAATGGTCATTTTCTATTGACTCATCATCCATTGTAACCGGCTCATCTGACGTGCATCCGATCATCATAATAAGGCACAGCAATAAAACACATGGACGCCAATTAATCGTTCCTGCTCTCATATACTCAGCTCCCTGTTCGTTTCTATTACATCCTGCACTTTTCAAAAGCACACCCGTTCACCCGATCACTTTAAACAATCCACCCCCTTCACTTAATTTAAAATATTCCGATAACTCATCCTTCTCTAATATATATCAAACAATTATCTTTTATACAATATTGTTTCCTGAAAAGGTTACAAGTTCATACCTGCTTTCCATCTACGCAGGAACAATTTCCTTTAAAGCGTGCAGCAAGCGTTGCTTAGCTCGTTATCATGTAAAAGCATAGAAAACAAGATTACATTGCAATTCGATTCTAATAGATGAGAATGGTTATAAAACTATATATCGAATAATCGTGTGGAAGATAGCCAACCAGCTTTTTTTGAAAAATTACAATAAATGCTTTTCCCGGTATTAAACCGCGGTTACAACTAAAATTTTATATATTTTTTCATCCTTGACATAATGTTGTCAGGGTCCTTCTGTATAATGCTCTTTATAAATGTAATGCTAACTTTACGGGAGTGGTTAATTATAGTGGAGAATCACTACATTAAACTTGTGGGTTTAAAGGAAAATAACTTAAAAAATGTAACACTAACTATTCCAAAAAAGAAGATCATTGTCTTTACGGGCGTTTCTGGCTCTGGAAAATCATCAATCGTATTTGACACAATAAGTAAAGAAGCTCAGCGTCAGTTAAATCAGACATTTACGACGTATATTCAAAATCGATTACCGACATACAGTCAACCAGACGCATTGACCATTGAGAATCTTTCCCCCGCTGTGGTAATTGATCAAAGACGCTTAGGAGGAAATGTTCGTTCAACGCTTGGTACGATTACTGATATTTATTCATTGTTGCGATTACTATTTTCTCGTATTGGAAAGCCCTTTATTGGCGAGTCTGATGTTTTTTTCTTTCAACAATCCGAAAGGGATGTGTCCGAAGTGTCAAGGAATTGGAAGAAAAATAGAACCGAATATAGGGAAGTTATTCGATAAGACGAAATCGCTTCATGAAGGAGCTATTTTGTTTTCCACTTTCGCTGTGGGAACTTGGTATTGGCAAAAGCATTTAGTCTCAGGCATATTCGATCCAGATAAAAAGTTGATAAATTACACAGATACAGAATGGCAAACGTTATTACACGGGAAGGACAAGCAAATCATACTGCCTTTGAAAAATGAACCTGTCAAATATTTTGAAGGAGTTATAGATAGATTTAAACGGGTTTACTTAAAAAAAAGAAACAAACCATTTATCAAATAATGTTAAGAATTTTATAACCTTAAAACATTGCTCTGCATGCAACGGAGCTCGATTAAGTCAAGAAGTATTAAATTGTGAAATTAATGGTTATAACATTGCTCAATTTACAGATATGGAAGTAAGTGAGTTGATAAAATTAATTGAAACGATAAAGGAACCAATAGCACAACCAATCGTTTCAAATATTGCAGGCCGGATAAAACCTCTTGTGAATATAGGTCTCGGTTATCTTACACTGAACCGTGAAACATCGACATTGTCTGGAGGCGAATCGCAACGAGTAAAGATGATACGACATCTGAATAGCAATCTGACAGATATGATGTATATTTTTGATGAACCGAGTATCGGCTTGCACCCCAATGATGTACACAGACTCAATCGGATGTTGCAAAGCCTCCGAGACAAAGGAAACACGGTTCTCGTAGTAGAGCATGACAAGGATGTGATAGAAATCGCTGATCATGTTGTCGATGTTGGACCGCTGGCAGGTACAAACGGTGGCGAAATTGTCTATGAAGGAAATATTCTTGGATTATACGGCGCTGATACACTAACTGGAAGATATATGAGGACTAAACAATCATTAAAAAAGGAAACTCGTAAATTTAACGGATTTCTTTCCATTGTCGAAGCCTCAAAACACAACTTAAAGAACGCTACTGCTCATATTCCTTGTGGTGTTCTCACTGTAATTACGGGCGTAGCTGGTTCGGGGAAAAGTACATTAATTTTTGATGAGTTTTTAGAACAGTATCCAGAGGCCGTTGTGATCGACCAAAAGTCAGTGAGTACCTCGATTCGGTCAACTCCAGCGACCTATACGGGCATTATGGATGCAATTCGAGATTTCTTTGCCTCTACTAACAAAGTAAGTAAGTCACTTTTTAGTTTTAACTCAGAAGGTGCCTGCTCAGAATGCCAAGGGAACGGATTTATTAATACGGACCTTGCATTTCTTGAAAGTATCAGAGCGACTTGTGAAGCATGTAAGGGGAAACGGTTCAAAGATGAGGTTCTTCAGTATATGTTAGATGGGAAATCCATTTCAGATGTATTAGACATGACAGTATTAGAGGCACTTCAATTTTTTCGGGGGAAAGAAGTTGTTTCCACTTTGACAGCATTATCAGAAGTAGCTTAGACTATATGACATTAGGTCAGCCATTGAACACATTATCAGGAGGTGAATGTCAAAGAATTAAATTAGCTGGCGAGCTTCACCGATTCGGAAACATCTACGTTCTCGATGAGCCGACAACTGGACTTCACATGTCTGATGTTATACATTTGTTATCCATTCTAAATCGTTTAGTTGATAATGGGAGTACCGTCATTGTAATTGAACACCATCTGGATATGATAAAACAAGCAGACTGGATAATTGATCTTGGACCTGGTGGCGGAAAAAGAGGGGGGGAAATCATGTTCGCAGGTACGCCGCATGATTTAGTAACAAGTAGTAACTCCCTAACCGCACAATATTTAAGAAATGATTTACAGGGGGACTAAACTTGAAAATCGAACGGTTAGTAGGAATCATTGTGTTACTGATTCATAGGAAAAGAATGAAGGCGGTGGAGTTATCGAGGTACTTTGAAGTATCGGAGCGAACGATATACAGAGATATCGATTCTCTTAACCGTGCAGGGATTCCCATCGTCTCGCTTCCTGGGCAAGAAGGCGGGTATGAATTAATGGATGGATTTAAATTGGATAAAAAATATCTAACGTTAGATGAATTACTCTCTATACAGTGGGCGTTGAAAAGCATTGAAAAGGCGACAGGATTCGAAGATATCAATGAATTGATTTCAAAAATTAACCAATTAATTGATCCAGTACTAGTACAGGATAAAAACGTCCAATTACACATTTCTCATTCGAATAATTCTACATATCATATTCAAACCATCTACAAGTCGATTCAAAATTGTAGCGTGATTACAATTCGCTATATAGATCATAAAGGAGATGAAACAGAGCGATCTATTGAACCTATGGGAGTATTTCTAAAAGATTACCACTGGTATACGTGGGCTTATTGTCTATTGCGAAATGATCTCAGAATATTTAAATTAACCCGTATTGTTGAAGCGTATAACACAAATCGTTTTTTTTACTAGGCGTTCATATACGATTGAAGATATATACGAAAAAGACGAAGAGAACTCGGGAAGTAACTTAAGGCCATTCACGGTTTGTCTCCAATTCAACCGAGAGATGAAAGCATATGTACTAGATCATTTTCAGGAAGATGAAATAGTGAATAATCCAGATGGGACAATAAATGTAAAGAAAAACTATTACACTATTGACCAAGCCATAACTCAAATTATAAGTCTCGAAAATAAAGTTCGTATTATTTATCCTAAAGAGCTGATCCTTAAGTTTATTAAACGATTAGATGACACAAAGAAATTATATCGAGACTACAGGTTATGACGAATTAAGCAAAGGTTTATATTTATCCAAGTGGAATTGGACGCGAAATTTATTCGCACCTTCAAAGTAAGGCATTAGATTGAAAAAAGGAAGAGATCACTTTGAATTGATAGATAAAAGGGTAGAATGAAGAAGCCTATCTATATTTTACCTCTCTCATTGGTTGAAACCATGATATGCACCGTGAAGCTGACTTTTTTTCAGAGCAGGAAGGGTCAGCTTTTGATGTCAAAATTTGCGTATCGCATGTTGTCTGTGTTTGATAACAAGGATAAAAAAAACTGCCCTCGCTAAGTATAGCAGGGCAATTTATAGATGTGTTTATAGTAAACCGAGCTTGGTGGTAAAGTTAGACTTTTCTCTGCTACTCTCGATTACTAGGCGATTACTGGTTGGAAACTGTTTCAAATTCTGCGAAGGTCTTTGTCGTTAAATTATTATTTTCCTCGTCAAATTCCTCTTCGATTTTTTCCAATGATTGCTCATAAATGGTCATAAATTCAGGTCCGTATATGTGGCGCAGAATACTCGCAATTTCTGAGAATTCCGGGAATTTCCCATAAAGATCCTTTATTGGCAAAGCCCCTTTGTATACACTGTACGTGTCGGGATTATAAACCTCAAACGTCTTTAACAGTAAATTCCTTCCTTCTGTAGTCAAACAAATATACGTATTGCGTTTGTCATTCTCTTTTTTTTGAAAGAGTCAAGTAGCCTCGTTCTTCTAATTTCTTAGAAAAGTTAAACGCAGTCGAAACATGCATAACGCCAAACTTGGCAATATCGGAAATTGACGATCCACCAAGTTGGTAAGCAATCCAGAGGATATGGTGCTCGTTAATATTTAAGTCAAAAGGTTTAATCCATGCTTGCCAATCTTTTTCAACGGACTTCCATAACGCTTTGCTAAGTTGGGCGACTTTTTGACTGAAAATCAAGGACTGTTTCAATGAATATGGCATTTGCTGATCCATTTTCCTTACTCCTCCCCCTAAAATAGTTAATGATTCTCTATATAGAACACCTACTTCAATCAGTTTTAGCAAATATTTTGCTTGAATGAATCAGGAATACTACGGAACTTTTCCCGAAAATGTCGTTTTGATGCAGCATATTTTTATAATTATACCATTGAAGAGTAAAACGCCATCTAGACGGTAAACCTTGAGAGCCAGCAGAACTTCTATACGGCTAAGTATAAAAGATAGACTTGGTTTCCTCTAGGATGAACATTCTTTATTGCTGCTTAATTTTTTTCGACACTTTGTTGTAGCTCTTCAATGTCAGACTTTAACTGATTAATTTTAGGATTCACTTCTTCTCTCCAATCCTGGACGGAATCCTTAACTTCTGTCGTGAAGGTTTTTAACTGACTTGAGCTTACTTTAGCTGTTTTCTTGAATTGTTCCTTCAAGTTCTTGCTGCTATTGGCTAATTGCTGCAGCGTCTGTTTACTGTTCTGATAGTTTTTCTTACAAGAAGATTGGAGCTCTTTTCCAGAGGTGGGGGTTGTTAAAAGTGTCAAGACCCCAGCAACTACGGCTCCTGTAATGAGTCCGAATGCCAATGCTTTTCCTTTCATTTTACAAACCACCTTTAATAATTTTGTAATTAAAAGAAGAAATCGAACGTATAGTGAGCAAAAGAGATATTCAAAATTACCCGTTACTTCGCAGCGGGTTGCTTTTTGAGTGTTGCTCAAAGGCTTGCACGCCAACGACTCGGCTTCATAATGGGTAATGCTTTTTAGCTAAAAAGGAGGCCATAGTATGGATGCATTTATATTACTACTGCTGTCCATTTCTTTTGCTACTTTGTATGGCACGGTGCATGCCTATTGTCAAATGAAAAAAGCGATTTATCACAATGAGCATTACGAATGGAAGAAGCCTTTTTTTATTATGGGCTTTATTTCCTTATCGAGCGGTACAAGCGCTATCTATCTAGTCAATTCATTTATTTAGAGTGTGTTTTCGAAATGAAACCATATACTCACATAAGGCTTCACAGGCCTCAATAGGGACTGCATTATACGCCGAAGCGCGGCAACCGCCAACAGAGCGATGGCTCCAAGTCCAACAAAGCCGTATTCTTGGGCTTGGGCCAAAAAGCGCTGATTGTCTTCATCTGTTGGGAGCGTGAAAGTTATATTCATATTGGATCGGCTATCCGATTCAGCATGGCCGCGATAAAAGCCATCGCTTTCGTCTATAACCTGATAAATCATTTTTGCTTTTCGTTTGTTTCTATTTTCGATTTCGACAATTCCGCCTTCTTCGCTTGCCCATGTTAATACTTGATTCAGCATGTATATCGCAAACGTCGGAGGAGTATTATACAAAGAATTCGTATCGGCATGAACATCATAGCGCAGCATTGTCGGTACGCGCTCAGCCCCTACGTTCAGTAAATCCTCACGAATAATAACGACCGTCAGTCCGGAAGGGCCGAGGTTTTTTTGGGCGCCGGCGTAGATAAGTCCAAATTTCTCAATTGGTAGTGACCGGGATAGAATGTCACTGGACATATCGGCGATGAGCGGAGCATGAGTAATTTGCGGGAAATTTCGCCATTGCGTCCCATAAATCGTATTGTTCGATGTTAAATGAACGTACGCATCGTTTTTTTGCAGATCAAGCGTCTCCAATGGAGGAATCGTACGGTACCCATCTATTTTCGTTGATGCAGCAATACGTGTATCACCAAGAATTTGAGCTTCCTTCAGCGCTTTTTCCGACCATACGCCCGTGAGGATATAATTTCCGATCGTTTCAGGTTTTAAAAAGTTGAATGGAATCATGGAAAATTGTAAACTCGCTCCGCCTTGAAGGAATAGGATGCGATATCCTTCTGGAATATTCAGTAATTCCTTTAGTAGCTGCTTCGCCTGGTTATGAACCTCATCATATTCTTTGCTGCGATGACTAAGCTCCATGACAGACATTCCGGAATTGTTAAAATCGGTAAGCTCTTGCTGAGCTTTCTCCAGCGCAGGCTTTGGCAAAGCAGAGGGACCTGCATTAAAATTATAGATCTGCTTTTTCATCGCTCTCCACACTCCTTTATCTCTTTACCACTTTAAATGGTTATAAATAATACAATTATCGTACCATAATTACCGTAAAAAAGGATCACCGTTTTTTTAGTTATTTTCAGAATGTTTAACGTACAAATGATAAGGGAGCATTATTTTTTTATTGTATCACTTTAATCTATGGAGGGGAACATATATTCCTTTATTTCTTAATTTTTTTTATTTACGTAGCGTGCATAAAAGCTTCCCCTCAAAAATAGAGTGAAACGTCAGGGAAGATGACGTACGGTACGCCACCCGGATCAACTCACCATCAACTGGATGATGAAACCCCTGAAGGAAGTACGATTTTTATATTCCGTTCAAACGGTGAGGAAGAAGGGAGTGTGTACAGCTGTGTCTCCGTAGCATAATGCAACGAGTTGTAATAATGACGGAAACTCCCCGACCTTTAAACAGAGTGTAGCAAGACTTCAAATTTGCTTGTAGTAACGAATACTTTCGCATAGCTTCTATGACAGACAAACATTGCATAGAGCTCTCAAAAAAAATTTGCACCTGCTTAACGCGAGATATCATTTTTTCTCACTGTGTCATCACAAAAGATAAAAAAACTGATCCATATTTTGATCAGTTTTTTATACACGAAGCAATGGTTTTAGAGATGTTAGCCAAGTCCTCAGGAGTGTATTCGGAACCGTGTTCTTTCCAGACAGAACCGAATCCGTCACCTTTCCCATAACGGGGAATGAGATGGAGATGGTAGTGGAACACACTTTGTCCGGCAGCCTCTCCATTATTATTAAGAATATTTACTCCAATCGGCTCATAGGCTTCTTTCAGAGCTGAGGCAATTGCAGGAACCTTTGAAAACAATTGACTTGCTACATCTGGAGTTAGGGAATAAATATCCGCTTGATGTACCTTCGGGATAATTAGAGTATGTCCCTTTGTCACCTGACTTATGTCGAGAAAAGCGAGCACATGGTCGTCTTCGTACACTTTTGCGGATGGAATTTCGGATCGAATGATTTTACAAAAAATGCATTCTGAATCGTGTGTCATTTTCTCACCCTTTCATATCGCTTATATCCATATACTATAAACGAGCAGACCTCTTAAATGCAAGTTTTCTCGGAGCGAGACCCGCATTTAAGAAGTTATGAAGATATAGAGGAAAAACTTTATCGATTGGTAAAGTCTTTTTATTTATACGATGTAAGGTCTTTCCTTGTAGCTGGAGTTACTAATCAGATGTAGTAGCTCCAGCCTATGAAACGGGTTCATTCAATAAGAAGCGGAGGAAGGACAAGCTGTGTTATAATCGGAATAGTGAGGTACTGAAGGTGTATCAAGCACAAGCGAAATTTGATCTTACAATGAAGAAATTGAAATATAAAAATAATCAAGCTTTTAAAAGATGGAGGCGGAAATGAAGGAAATATTGAAAGTTGAACAGCTGACAGGAGGGTATCACCCTAAAAAGCCTGTCCTCCACGAGGTAGATTTTTCGTTGAGGGAGCAGGAAATCGTAGGCTTGATCGGATTAAATGGAGCTGGTAAAAGTACGACAATAAAGCATATTCTTGGATTGTTGGAACCGACAAGCGGAAAGGTAACGATCGAAGGAAAAACTTTTCAGGAGAACAAAAATAGGTATCGCCGTTCATTTGCATACATACCTGAAACACCAATTCTTTATGATGAACTAACATTATGGGAGCATCTGGAATTAACCGCGCTCGCGTATGACTTGGACAAAGCTATGTTTGAAGCCCGTACAGAACGCCTTTTAAAGGAATTCAAAATGGAACGGATGAAAAAATGGTATCCGAGTCATTTTTCTAAAGGAATGCGGCAAAAGGTCATGATCATGAGTGCGTTTTTAGTGGAGCCCCCGGTTTATATCGTCGATGAACCGATTGTTGGTCTCGATCCAATTGGGATTCAATCATTTTTAACCTTTATTTCCGATATGAAGAAAAAGGGCGCAGCGTGCTCATGTCAACCCATATTTTGGCGACGGCGGAGCGTTATTGTGATCGGTTTATCATTTTGCATCAAGGAAGGGTCGTTTTGACCGGTACGATTACTGAAATGAGGGAAGCATTACGAATGCCGAATGCAACGTTAGATGAAATTTATATCGAAACGACAAAGGAAGAGCTCGTATGAAGGACGGGATGAGTTTATGGCGTGAACGGGTAGGGTCCTATTGGAATGAAGCGATTCGCTATTTACGTTTGATCGCAAATAGCGGCTTTTTATTCACGGTTTATGTCTTGCTTTTAATTGGCAGCGTTTATTACAGTCGGCTACTTGACTCATTGCCGGAAAGCTTTCCGACGCTCGGGTTATTCACTATATTATACGGCTGGTTCCTAACGAGAGGGAATGTTCGGACCTTCGTCAAGCCGGCCGATGTCGTCTTTTTATTGCCGTATGAGCAACAGCTCGATCGTTATTTTCGGTCGTCCGTGCTCTACTCAATGGCTTGGCAAAGCATCAGCCTCTTTCTCTTGCTCGTTGTTCTAGCACCGCTCTATTCACTTCGGCTCGCTGAGGATGCTGGCTCCTTTTGGTTCATTTTATTGATGCTTCTTGTGGCCAAGGCATGGAATGTCATGGCTTGCTGGGAAGAGCAGCGCTTGCAAGGGAAAACGGCGTACTTTATATTAAGAGGCTTCATAAATCTGGTTTTTGCTTACTTACTTTTTTTCAGGAGCAGGCATCGGATTTCTTGTAGCGATAGTAGTAGTTATGATCGCCCTTTATATTTTGTTTCATCGTAAGCTATCTGAGCAGCTCTCGCTGAAATGGGAGCAGCTAATCGAAACCGAACAGCGAATGGTCATGTTTTTTTACAGGATGGCTAACGTGTTTACTGATGTTCCTCAATTACGCTCAAAAGTAAAAGAAAGACGATATCTATCGTTTTTATTACCTTTTTTTTAGCTGGAAGTCGGCAAAAGGTATTTCCGTTTTTATTTGCTCGTTCCTTCCTAAGAGCAAACGACTATTTAGGGATTTACTCTCGTCTTGCTCTTGTATGCGGCTTCCTGTTGGTCGTTTTACCAAATGGCTGGCTTCAGCCCGTTTTGTTACTTTTGTTTATGCATATGGCTATGATGCAGCTATCTACTCTCTGGTATCATTACGATACAAATATATGGGTGGATTTATACCCGCTCGAAGATACTGAGAAGAAGGACGCATTAACCGGACTCAGCTTCCGCTTACTCGCCTTGATGGCCGTTTTTGAAGCAGTTATACTTTTTTTTCGTTTCAACTGTAACGCTCGCACTCCTTGCCCTCATACTCGGTATCGGCTTTAGTTATATAGCGAGCAGCCGCTTGATCCATCAACGAAAAAGACGAATTTAGTTATACGAGAAGGAGTGGTGTGGAAATGACTGGTTATGAAGAGCAAGCGCAAGAAAATCTGCGGCGCTGGCAGCGAAAAATGTTGAAACGGCAATCGATGACAGGTCGCTACGCAAAAAAGTGGCAAACAAAAATGAATACGATGATTCCAGAAAAAGTCCATACAGCCATATCTACTGGAATAAAAAATATGGTACATGCGACATTAGTCGGCTCGGAGTACACGACTAACATAAAGCCTTTACACAGTCTTAGTCTTGAAGAAAGAGAAAAAAAAGGTTGAGCAGCTAATTGAACAATATAAGCGAACAGCTGCTTTGGAAGGAGCAGGCACAGGAGCAGGTGGCATTCTGCTCGGAATGGCTGACTTTCCTTTACTATTAAGTATAAAGATGAAATTTTTATTCGATACGGCCGCCACTTACGGATACGATGTCAGTGACTATCGTGAACGGTTGTTTGTTTTAATTCTGTTCCAAACCACTTTCTCACAAGCAGAGGAAAGAGAAACTTTGCTCAGTAGGCTGGAACAATGGGAGGAAGAACGCGAGCGCTTACCGGAGAAGGAGAAGTATCTTGCCCACATTGATTGGAAGGAATTTCAGCTCGCTTATCGAGATTACATCGATTTACCGAAAACACTTCAATTGATACCAGGCTTCGGTGCCATTGTCGGAGCCACAGCCAATTATCATTTCCTCGATTTACTTGGCGAAACGGCAATGAACGGCTATCGCATTCGCTGGTTTCATTCATAACGGAAAAGGAACAAAAAGGGAGAGCGGATTCGTTTGCTCTCCCTTTTTGTTCGACCTAAGTATAGAAGATTATCGGAAGGCGTCAGAGAATGTCGGAATTCGACAGGAAAGCAGGAGCGCGCTGGAATTCGTCAGGAGAGAAGCAAGATTCGCCAGGAGCGCGCCGGAATTCGTCAGGAGAGAAGCAGGATTCGCCAGGAGCGCGTAAGGATTCGTCAGGAGAGCAGTAGGATTCGCCGGTTGAGCGTACGTTCTGATCAAACACCCGAGCCGTGGCCTCCACACGTCACCAGAAGTTTTGTAAAACGGCCCGGGCCGCTATTGCCGCTTAGATCCTGAAGTTCTTGTGCCTGCGTAATACGGCGGGTACTGTTGCGAATCGCGTTTTACGCTCCAACGAGAGGCTTTAGGCTGCCTATCTTGCATAAAGGATGAAAGAGCTTTTTTGCCGCTTAGCTTTTCTAAATACTAAAAAAAACGGAACGAAGCGGGCGAGGTAGGCAGAAATGACACTGAATTGCCCAGTAAATAACAAGACGCCCATCGCAATCATAATAACTCCACTCGCTTTTTGAATGTTCGGGAGCCATTTATTTAACCTTTTTATTTTATGGAGCGAGCGTGACCAAAGCAAGGCAACGAGGAGAAAAGGAACCCCTAATCCAAGTGAATAGATTAACAGCATAAACATGCCTGCGAGCAAGTTTTCGTAGCTAGCCATATATAAAATTGCACTTAATACTAATCCGACACACGGAGTCCAGCCTGCACCAAATAAAAAGCCGAATAGGACGGAATTGGCAAAGCTTGAGGCGCTCTTCGGTTTGGTGTTTAGTCGCTTTTCACTTAAAAGCATACGAATCGAAATTAATCCCATCATTTGCAATCCAAATATCGTAATAATAATGCCGCCAATTTGTTCAAAAAGCTGACGATTTCCCCAAAAAAAAGCTGACCGATTAAGGTTGAGGAAGCCCCGAGCAAGAGAAAAATTATTGTAAAACCGATAATAAAGCCGATGCTGCGTGACAAAATTAAGCGACGATCTGCCGTTATGGCGTTTCCACTGACACTTGTTCCGGTGAGCTGAGCCAAGTAGACAGGAACAAGCGGAAAAATGCACGGGGATAAAAAAAGATACAACCCCTGCAAAAAAAAGCGAGCCAAATGCTTATCTCAGCCAAAACTATCCCCTCCAGTAATACTTGATTTTGCGATTTCCTATCATCGACCATTTTATTCTAGCATGTACAAATTTATTATAACGAATCCGTATTCGTAAGAACATCGATAATAGAAAGATTCACGGAAAGGACAAAGGTCTGAAGTAGAAATCATCCTCAAGACGGAGCAACAACCATCCTGAAGCTCGTCGTTAAAAAGTTTGTCGACGACTACAATAAAGATAGATCAAAAAAGAGCTTAAAGAATAAAAAGCACGCAGCCGATTCGAGCAAATGTTCCTGCGAGGCTTAAAATGTACCACTGTAAGCTCTTTTTGAACACAACTGAAGCGAGGAGGGAAGATGAGTATGAAAGGAAAAACAATAGGCGGGATTCTGTTGATGGTTATCGGTGGTGTCTTTATTTTAAGTCTGATGGGCATCCATTTAGGTGGGCTGTTCAGTTTAGTGGTTGGCGCCTTGTTCCTGTATTGGGGCTATACGAAATGGCAGGAAAAAGGCTGGTCTCTATCGAGCATTTTTTTTGCTGGTACTAGGCTCGGTCATCGTCTTTGGAGGCATAGGGGGGCTCATTAGTCTGGCACTTGGCTTAATTTTGGTATATGGCGGTTACCGCTCGTTAAGTCCAAAACGGAGTCTTCCGGAACTTTTGACGATATCGATGAATCCTATGAACGCCCGCGCTCAAACTATGATTCAATTGACGAAGAATTTGCAAGATTGATGAAAAAAATAAAACTTTAGGAGGTTTTCATTATGGCATTTACACGAATCCGTCGTTACATTGCAGCTTCAATTCATGAAGGGCTTGATCACTTAGAGGAACCAGTGGTGATGATTAAACAATTTATGCGTGAATTGAAAAATAAGATGAGAAGTACTGAGGAAGCAATAGAGAAGCAGCAGCGCATGCACCGGACACTGGAGAAAGATTTAAAAATAGCAGAAGAGCTAATTAGCAGGCGTGAGCAGCAAGCAAGAGCAGCTGTTGATGCTGGAGAGGAAGAATTAGCGAGAAAAGCGCTCTATAGCAAAAAGCAGGCATATGAACAAGTTCTCCGCTATCAGGCCTTACTTGAAACGAGTGCTCAGCAAATCGTTACTAGAAAGGAGGAACTGGAGGAGCTCGAAAAGAAATATGTTGCCCTTCGAGATAAGAAAATGGAGCTCATGTTGCGCGTACAAGCGGCAAAGGCTAATGAGGATTTGAAGAGAAATCGATCCAGCTTTACTAACCAAACAAAAGCGATTGAAGACGGGTTTGATCGGATTGAGGAGCGAGTAGCCGAAATGGAGTTTCATACAGTAACTGATTTTTCGAACGCAAAAGCTAACCAAACTGCTTATGCTGAAGAAATCGAAGCAGAGATTGCAAAGTTGAAGGAATCGTCAAGACAAGGATAATTATTGGATAGACAAAGTGAGAGAGATTCTTGCTTTGTCTTCCCAATCGATAGAAAATCTTGACATTAGTGAAGAGTTGACGTATAAGCAAATGGTAGAAGAATATTGATGGGAGGGACAAAATGAAAAGGCTGACAGGGTTTTTATTAATCGGAATTGGTGTCGTTATTCTGTTAGTATCATTGCTATCCTTCTTTCAATTGGATCGATCATCTGAAGAAGAACAAGTGGAACGAAGTATAGATGATTATAAGGCAATTGAGTTGGCAAGTACTGCGGTCGACTGGAATATTGAGCCATACGATGGGGACGAATTGTTTGTCTCACTTTCAGATAGCAATAGAAACCGTTATTTTAATGTCACTGAACGTAGGAAGTCGATCGAAATTGAAGTAAAGGAGCGCGGGTTCAGCTTGTTTAATTTTAATTTCTTTTCTGAACCGGCAACTGCGACCGTTTATTTGCCAGAATCGTATCATGAAAATGTTTCGATTGAAACCGTATCCGGAAAAGTTCTTCTCTATGGCAATTATGAGTTGCAATCATTAGATGCATCAACCGTATCCGGCAAAATTAACATCGAACAGCTAGAGAGTGAGCAAGCTAATTTGAACACGGTAAGTGGTGCAATCGCAGTTGAAGCATTTTCCGGAAATTTACGAAGCGATACGGTGTCTGGGAATACATCGATTCAATATATCGACGAAAATCAGGATGCAACGATTGAGTCTGTCTCAGGACGGATTGAGTTGACCGTTCCGGAGGCCAATGCTTTCGTTTCATTTAATACTATTTCAGGCAATTGGCAAATTGAACAAACACTAACAGAACAATCGCTTCAAAAACGACGAATTTCTGGTAAAATAGGTGAGGGTCTCTACGAAATTTCGATTTCAACAACTTCGGGTAACCTTTACATTGATTAAGATATACCTGAGCATACCATAAACGTGGATACATCAAAGAGGAGGCGGAGAAGGTGAGCAAGAAGAAGTTATTCGGTATAGTCGTTGTGATCATCGGTCTCAATATATTTATGAACTCCTTTATGCTTTCTACTGGCTCATTGATTGCACCATTAATCTTCTTCGTGCTCGGCTACTATTTTTACCAAAAAGACCGAAAATTGCTAAGCACACTTTTTTTTGTGATTAGTGCGGTGATTTTGTTCGATCAATTGTTTGGCTTGAATTTCTTTGCTCTTCTCATCGCTGGAATTTGTTTATACTATGGGATGAGATTAATTAGGGGGCATAAGCCAAAAAGTAAGCGTAATAAAGACTGGAGAAGAGAGCGAACCGAAGGAGAAGAAATACAGGAAAGTCCTGCGTTTTCTCAGGAGCGGGAGAAGGTGAAAGAAAGAGTACAGCCGCAAGTGGATGGAGATTATGGAGATTCTTATTATTCTCCGATCATTCGACGAAACCTGATAGGCGATATTCATTATACACGCGATCAGTTTGAATTGCATGATATGACAATCTCTAACGGCTTTGGCGATATTAAAATTGATCTGTCGAAAGCGATCATTCCTGAAGGAGAAACCGTTATCATCCTACAAGGCTTGATTGGGCAAATCAACGTGTACGTACCGGACGATTTGGCGACGTCGATCCAGGCGAACAGCCTGATCGGGGATGTTACATTATTTTATCAAAAGCATAAAGGGATAAACCAGCAGCTTCATATTACGACCCCTGGCTATAAAAATAAACCGAGGCGTGTAAAGCTTGTTTTGTCTGTAGCGATTGGGGAAGTGAAGGTGAGGGCTGTATGAAAAAAAAGGCTAGCCCGTCTCCAATGGCAATTTATCGGACACAGCATGGTCGTGACGATGTTGACGACAATCCTGCTGCTGTTTCTCGTTACTTATAAGCACGAGCGCGGCTTATTGCTTTTGTTCGAAAGTGATTTGGCTGGGGTTCCGTTATTTTTATGGATTCTGGCATTGATTATTATTACCGGATTAATTAGTGGATATATTCAGGCTGATCCGTTTAAAGGACGAATCGATCAATTACTTGATGGGACTGTTCGTTATGAACGCGGAAGCTTCTCTCATCGAATCGAAGTCGGTGGCGATGATGAACTGACGGAGCTGGCGGAAAGAATGAACCAAATGGCTGTTCATATCGAAGAACAGGTTGTCTCGCTCCAGCGCCTGTCCTCTGAGCGTGCTCTTATGCAGGAAACGGTGAAAAAGGCAGCAGTCACCGAGGAAAGACAGCGACTTGCCAGGGATTTGCACGATGCGGTCAGTCAGCAGCTGTTCGCGATCTCGATGATGACTGCCGCCATTAAGCAAGGGATCGATCCAGCAAACGAGAAAGGGCTTCAGCAAATGGAAATTGTGGAGAAAATGGCTAATACGGCTCAAGCAGAAATGCGTGCACTGCTTCTGCATTTGCGTCCGGCTCACCTCGATGGCAAAAGCTTGGAGGAAGGGATTAATCAGCTTTTTGCTGAACTTGAACAAAAGCAGGGGATGGAAGTGCTTTGCCATTTCGACGTAAAGCATGCGATTCCAAAGGGGATAGAAGATCAGTTATTTCGATTTATTCAGGAAGCCATCTCTAATACTTTGCGACATGCAAAAGCAGAGCAAGTGGAATTTCAGCTAAGACAGACAGACAAAGAATTGAAGGTCAAGCTAATTGATAACGGAGTTGGATTTGAATCCAAATCAGTAGCACAAGGGTCTTATGGACTGCACACGATGCGTGAACGGATTAATGAAATAGGGGGAGCGCTCCAAATTATTTCGGTTCCAAACAAAGGTACTCAAATAGAAGCGAAGATCCCGATTGCTGGAAGGGAGAGGAGTAAAAAATGATAAATGTGTTGTTAGTTGATGATCATGAAATGGTTCGTATGGGTCTCAGTGCTTTTTTGTCTACGCAAATTGATATGAATGTCGTCGGTCAGGCAAGCGATGGTGAGCAAGGGTTAAAATTAGCATTGGAAAAAAAAGCCTACTGTCATTCTAATGGATTTAGTGATGGAAAAAATGGACGGTGTGGCAGCAACTGCAGCGATAATGAAGAAGCTGCCAGACGTGAAAATTATTGTTTTAACAAGCTTTATCGATGATGAAAAGGTCTATCCCGTGATCGAAGCCGGAGCATTTAGCTATTTATTAAAAACCTCCTCTGCCGTAGAAATTTCTAATGCCATCCGCGCGCTGCCAAGGGTGAAGCTGTAGTGGAAGCAAAAGTGACCAATAAAATGATGCAGCGGATGCGAGGGGGAAACGAAGTAGTGCTTCACGAGCAGTTAACCCCGCGCGAATTAGATGTCCTCAAACTAATCGGTGACGGCAAAAGCAATCAGGAAATTGCTGACACTTTATTCATTGGCATAAAAACGGTTAAAACGCATGTCAGCCATATTTTAAGTAAGCTCGTGCTCGAGGACCGTACTCAGATTGCGATTTATGCTCATAGACATGGGTTAGCGAAATAAAAATAGGCAGACTTTCGGACAAAACGCTGATGAAAGTGCGCCCTCGTAATAAAAAAAATATAAGACTGTTAGGCAGTAATGGAGAATATGAACAATTCCCCTAATATTAAGCTAACGGTTTTTTTCTTCATCGGTATTGGGAGCCAAGTCCTCTTCATCGTTTTTCTACATGACTCATTAGCATTGTAAGCTTGTTGGCCGACACCTGTTTAAAAAAAGGATAGCCAATCTATGGCTTCAAACAGCCCATTGGCCTTTACGCTGAAATCGTTTCCCTTCCAAATTACTAAGTCGGACTCTGCCAAGAGCCACAACTGCTCGGAAAAATGCGGTTCGGCTCTACAGCCTCGCGCAAACGATTATTGACGATATCTTCCCAGCCATTCAAACTTTCTCGAATAACAGCAGCGTTTTGCTCATATCAGGTGAGCCTTAACCAGAATGTACTAATGTAAACTCTGTGTTACCGTCTAATTCCTTTAGAAAACAGCCCAGCCGGATACATCGATGAAAAATTAAGCTTGTAAGGAGGGGTAACTCCAAGGCTTTATTGGGAAAGAAAAATAAGATCGTGACCTAGCTTCGAAACAAAGCCCCGGCATAATCTACGGTTTAATACCTTTGAAAGTAGCTACAGCTTCCCATAACTTTTTCAATAGAAGTATTAAAAAACGGCACTTTGCCAATAGTCGGAACTGTCTTTTGTTCTAACAATTGGTTTTTTTTGTTATTTTAGCGGGAGAAACATATAATATTAGCAGAAAAGCTCGAAACGAGGTGGGCGTGCTGAAACGTAAATTATTAATGTTGTCTTCTGTTTTAATCGCTGCTTTTCTAATTGGAACGAGTGCTTTTTTTTGCCGCTGTCTATGCGGGAAACTATATAATTGATGATCAAAAGCTTGTCATGAATCATGCGACATCGTTGATTGACACAGCCGGTAACCCTGTGACGAAGCTTTATTTAGAAAATCGTGAACTCATATCCATTCAAGAAGTACCTGACCATGTTCAAGCTGCTTTTGTTGCGATTGAGGATGCGCGTTTTTACGAGCATCAAGGGATCGATATTCGTGCGGTTGGACGAGCTTTATACCGCGATTTTTTTAGCGCATGACAAGGTAGAGGGCGGCAGTACAATTACGCAGCAGCTGGCCAAAAATGTTTCTTAACGAACGAAAAAGCATGGCTGCGTAAAACAAAAGAGCTGCTTATCGCATTGAATTTGGAAAGGAGGTACAGTAAGGACCAGCTTCTTGGCATGTATTTAAACCGAATTTATTTCGGCACGGTGCTTATGGACTTCAAGCAGCCTCCCAGTTATATTTTAATAAGGATGTCGAAGCTCTAACTTTGGAGGAAGGGGCATTACTGGCCGGAGTCGCCAAGCACCGAATCATTATTCACCTCTTATCAATCTTGAGCGGAGTAAGCAAAGGCGCGATCTCGTTCTGGCGGTAATGGAGCGGAACGGGTATTTATCTGCAGAGACCATGGTCCGCGCACAGGGGAAAACAGTGGTGCCTAATGTCGTGCCGATGAATGATGACGAAGCCCTTTTTACATATATCGATATGGTGCTTGATGAGGCAGAGGAGCGTTACCAGTTGTCAAATGAAGAGATTCTCACGGGTGGGTATACGATTATTGTGCCAATAAATAAAGAGCTGCAGCTAGCAAGCTTTTCCCTTTTACAAGAAGAGCGCTTTTTTCCAACCGGAAACGACGATGCCGAGGCGCCGTCGTCTTAATGGATTCGGAAACAGGGGGAGTAATGGCTGTACAGGGAGGGAGAGATTATGTAAGAAAGGGCTTAAACCGCGTCAATGTGAAACGCCAGCCAGCTTCAACCTTCAAGCCTTTAGCTGTCTTTGCACCAGCAATGGATCAAGGGGTTTTTCAGCCGTATTCGCTATTACCAGATAAGCCGTACAACTATGCCGGTTACATACCGAGAAATAGTAATGGTACTTATTCGGGTGAGCTAACAATGTTTGAAGCGATTATGAATTCGGCTAATGCCCCAGCAGTCTGGCTCTTGAATGAGCTTGGCATCGATACGTCTCTTTACTATTTAAAGCAGTTCGGTTTTAACCTCGTCGATCAGCAGCTGTCAATTGCCTTAGGAGGACTGACAGAAGGAATTACTCCCCTTGAGCTTACGAAAGCTTACCGCGCCTTTGGCAATGGAGGAAAAACCGTTGAACCTTATTTTATTGAAAATATTTATAATAAGGACGGAGAGCTAATTGGCAGTGCAGACAAGAATGAGACACAAGTCATTTCTGCCCAAACAGCATGGAATATGACGAGAATGCTTGAGTTAGCAGTTAAGGAAGGAACGGGTCGGAATGGAAAAACAAAGGCTGCGCTGGCTGGAAAAACAGGAACCGCATCGTTTGAGGCGGTTAAGAGCGGAGCAAGGGATGCTTGGTTTGTCGGTTATACGCCATCAGTTGTCGGAGCGGTCTGGTTTGGCTACGACATTACCTCTTCTGAGAACTATTTAAAGGGTGGGAGTGCCTATCCGACAGCTTGGTTTAAAGAGCTTGTTAGTAAGCTTCCTACAGATGAGCGCTTACTTACTTTTAAGAAACCACACGATGTCAAAGAGCTTAAACCGCCAGTTCGGTTAGCGAAAATCAATGATTTAGAAGCTTCTTTAATCTTAGGCGGAAAAGGACTGATGAGTGTAAAGCTTGAATGGACCGGAATCGATGACGAACGTGTCCAATACGACATTTATGAAGTCGATCATGACGTGAAGACTCATTTAGCAACAGTAACTGACGGCTCAGGCTATTTGCATCCAAGGTTAAATCCTTTTTCTTCAAAAACCTATATCGTTGTACCGCTCGATTCTACGACAGAAAGGCACGGGGAGCCTTCCAATTCGGCTGAAGTCAATTTTGGTTTCGGATTTTAATGAGCAAGGTCAAGCATAACGGATTAAGAATGCCGTGAGGCGGAATTATACTCCTCACTGTCACGAATAGTATCTACTACGAGGAGGCAGCTTACCGCAAGACGAACCGGTGAAGCTGCTTTCTTTGTTAGAGTCTAGTTACTCGCGCACCGGTGCGGGGAAATGGCAAGTTCAGAGGTGGTTGCTACTGTTGAGCAGATCCCGACGAGCTGCAACGGTTCCGGACTGAGAGAGCCTTTGCGGAAAGAGGATGCCGATAGTGAGCTGTCTTAACGGGTTCTGGGTTGTGAGCGCTAGCCCTTCACACGACAGGGGGATTATCGGTAGCGATTTTCTAATAATTTATGACAGTTTGAGTGGATGGCTATACAACTAGATGTTTGGTCATTATAGTAGAAGATGATATGTTTACATAAAGGAAAGCGAATGAGAAAAATGGTAACGATGTTAAGAAAGGTGTGACGGAATGAGTTCAAGTTTTAATGAAACATTTTTAAAGGCGTGTCGAGGTGAGGCTCATGACCATGTACCTGTTTGGTATATGAGGCAGGCAGGCGCTCCCAGCCGGAATATCGTAAAATTAAAGAAAAATACTCATTGTTTGACATTACCCACCAGCCAGAGCTTTGCGCCTACGTAACGAAGCTCCCGGTTGATCAATATGATAACGATGCGGCTATTTTGTATAAAGATATTATGACACCACTACCTTCCATCGGGATCGATGTTGAGATAAAGTCAGGGATCGGTCCCGTTATTGAAAAACCGATTCGGTCGCTGGCCGATGTTGAAAGGCTTGGCACGATAACACCGAAAGCTGATGTTCCTTATGTGCTGGAGACGATCAAAATATTACGTGAACAATTAACAGTTCCGCTCATTAGCTTTGCTGGTGCTCCGTTTACGTTGGCAAGCTATATGATTGAAGGGGGACCATCAAAGAATTACAATAAAGTGAAATCGTTTATGTATGCTGAGCCTGAAGCTTGGCACCTCTTAATGGACAAGCTCGGTGACATGACGATTGCCTACGTAAAGGCACAAATTGAAGCAGGTGCACAGGCGATTCAGCTTTTTGATTCATGGGTCGGTACATTGAACGTGGCTGATTATCGTAAGTTTGTAAAGCCAGTGATGAATCGGATTTTTTCGGAAATTAAATCTGAGGATATCCCGTTAATTTTATTCGGTGTTGGGGCGAGCCACCTTACGAAGGATTGGAGCGAGCTTCCGGTCGATGTTGTTGGACTTGATTGGCGGCTCTCTGTCAATGAAGCAAGGCAAATGGGGATTACAAAAACGCTTCAAGGTAACCTCGACCCAGCTTTGCTGCTTGCGCCATGGAATGTCATCGAAGAGCGGACAAAGGAGATTTTAGCGCAGGGTATGAAAACGCCAAATTTTGTTTTTAACTTAGGACATGGTGTTTTCCCAGAGGTGAGTCCAGAAACATTAAAACGTCTGACCGCTTTTGTACATGAATATTCACAGGAAGCTTTTGCGAAGGAAGGAAGAGGCTAGCATGTCAAAAAAACGACTTGGCGTTCTTGTTATGGCATATGGAACGCCGCGAAGCAAAGAAGAAATTGAGCCTTACTATACTCATATTCGACGAGGAAGAAAGCCGTCACAAGAGGCTTTAGAAGATTTGACAGAGCGTTATGAAGCGATTGGAGGAATTAGTCCGCTCGCTAAAATTACTGAAAAGCAGGCGAAAGCGCTTGAAGACCGGTTAAATGAGCTTCATCCGGACTATGAGTTTAAAGCTTACCTCGGTTTAAAACATATCACCCCATTTATCGAGGAAGCAGTGCAACAAATGAAGCAGGACGGCATCGAAGAGGCAATTAGCATTGTGCTGGCACCACACTTTTCGACCTTCAGTGTAAAATCTTACAACGGACGGGCGCAGGAAGAAGCGAAAAAAATTGGTGGCCCGAATATTGTCAGCATTGAAAGCTGGTACACAGAACCGAAGTTTATCAATTATTGGGCCAAGCAAGTTAAGGGAACCTTTACCCAAATAAACGATTTAAATAAAACCTGTGTAATTTTCTCCGCCCACAGCTTGCCCGAAAAAAAATTATTCAGGCAGGAGATCCATATCCAGAGCAGCTGGCGGAGACGGCCGATTTAATTGCAAAAGCTGCGGGAGTTAAACAGTTTGCGGTCGGTTGGCAAAGTAAAGGAAATACCCCTGAGCCGTGGCTCGGACCAGATGTCCAGGATTTAACGCGCGAATTGTATAACAACGAGGGGTATACTTCCTTTGTTTATTGCCCCGTCGGTTTTGTTGCTGATCACCTTGAGGTTCTTTACGATAATGATTATGAATGTAAAGTGGTTACAGACGAATTAGGTGTAAATTATTTCCGGCCCGAGATGCCAAATGATAAAACGGAATTTATCGATTGTTTAGCAACTGTCGTAACGAATAAGCTGGCAAGGAAAGAGTGATGAGCTGTGGAAAGGAAACGTCGAGTCGCTATCATCGGAGGAGGAATAACAGGCTTAGCTGCAGCGGTGAAGCTTGAAAAAGCTAATCTGGATTATGAAATTCTTGAAGCGAGTCACCGTCTTGGCGGCAAAATTAAGACGGAGCGGATCAAGAATTTTGTCATTGAGACAGGACCGGACTCATTTCTGGCACGTAAAGAAAGCATGTCACGCTTAGCCCATGACGTTGGCTTAGGAGATGAGCTTATCGCCAATGATACAGGGCAGGCGTTTATTTTAAAAGGGGAGAGGCTCCATCCGATTCCTGCAGGGGCCGTTATGGGTATTCCGACAGAGCTATTGTCATTTGCGGCATCCGAATTATGTTCGCCACTCGGAAAGCTGCGCGTGCTAGGCGATTTGCTCTTACCGAAAATGGTCGAGAAGGATGAGGATATCTCGATTGGCCATTTTTTTCGACGCAGACTCGGAGATGAGGCTGTCGACCATCTGATTGAGCCACTGCTTTCAGGTATTTATTCAGGCGATATCGATCGATTAAGTTTAAAGGCGACATTTCCGCAATTTCAGCAAGTTGAGGAAGCGCATGGCAGCTTGATCAGGGGAATGAAGCAAAAACATTCGAAGCAAGCCGATTCAGCCTCGAAACCGAAGGCAAAGTTTCTTACATTTCGCCGCGGGCTGCAGTCGTTTATCGATGCATTGGAGGGGCAAATACCGCCTGAAAAGATTCGACTGCAAACGGTCAGCAAAACGATAGAAAAAACGCCGTCAGGCTTTCGAATCTATTTTCAGGATGGCACGAATGCGGACTATGAACAAGTCATTGTGGCGACCCCGCCGAATGTAACGGGACGGCTGCTCGCAAGTTATCCTGCTTTTCGCTATTTAGCGGAGATGGAAACTTCAACAGTCGCCACAATAGCCCTTGCTTTTTCTAAAGAAGCCGTTCGGCATCCGTATGAAGGAACGGGATTTGTTGTTTCGAAAAAAGGGCCCTACACGATTACCGCTTGTACGTGGACTGACAAAAAATGGCACATACGACTCCTAAAGGGTATACATTGCTAAGAAGCTTTGTAGGTGGTGTTAACAACCCGGCTATTGTTGAAAAAACCGATCAAGAGATCGTTGCCGCGGTGCTGAAGGACTTGAGTTCAGTTATGGAGATAAACGAAGAGCCGATTTTTCATAAGATCACAAGGTGGAGGCAGTCGATGCCCCAGTACCTCGTCGGCCATACGTTTCAAATAGCAAAGCTAAAAGAAGATGCTGCCCGAAGCTTGCCGGGACTACACTTGGCAGGCGCGGCTTATCATGGAGTCGGTCTACCTGACTGTATTGATCAAGGTGAAGCAGCGGCCGCAAAAATCCTAAAGGAGCAGTCTGTGCATTAATTGCGCAGACTTTTTTTTTGCCGTGCGGCGTATAAGGGCGTAAGGGATGCTGAGCGGAACACCAATCGACAGACAATCGCGAATAAAGTGCGGACGCTTCCGGGTGAAGTCAGTATCGGCAGATATAAGGTGCGCGGAGCGGGGGATAATTGAAACAATGTGGGGGCTAGAGCCCAGTGAAAAAAAATAAAGAGTAGGCAGCTGCCTCTCTTTATTTTAAATAGCGATATTGGTCTAATCGAATATTCATTTCTTTTAACAGCTGTTGCTGTCTAACGATTTGTGCCAACTCTTCGCTTGTATACGTTCGTTTTTTTAATCGTAATCGTAAAAATCAAAAAAATGAAATGTCATCTCTTTGCCTCCTAATTTAATGAATTCATCTTAGGTGAGGCCCTTCACCTGCTCATACCAGCTTTGAAAAACACTACTTCTTATTCTTAAAAACAATGTCCTCTCCTCCTTTTCTTTTAATGTTTGATTGTCGTATAAACCTCTGAAATTAGTCATGTCAGCATCGGTAAGCTATCCTCCTGCGTTTTAATGGCGCAGTGATGGTCATCTCTCATCTGCTCTCCATTAACGGAAAAGGCTTATAGCCTTCGGGATGCCTAAACCTGTCCCTGCCTGAACGCCAATTGATGTAACGGGCCGCGTAAGAATATAAGCAGGGAGCTCGCTATACCGAAAGCTATGCATGACTAGCGCAAGCAAGGCCGCGCATGGACACAGTCTCAATTTCGAGGGCACAGGCGAGCGAGCCTGCTAGTTGTCCCGAATAACGGGCAGTTACCCAGAATGGAAACGAACAAATTGGGAAACACTTCCTGTTACATTCGGAACGGTTCGACTACCGATCAATTAGTGCTGAAAGCCCAATTGACAGGGAGTTTCACTATATGAAAACCTAAGTAACTAGGATTTTCAACATTGAAAAAACCGCAGGCTCCCCTACGGTTTTTTAGTAAAATGAGATCGTCAAAAAAACGTAGGGGGAATGCTCCTACGGCTTGGTTTGTTCATATAAAAGCTAGAGCTCCAGCATTAAAGGGTAGAGCTGTGCCAAGGTAGGTAACAATGAGCAACATATGAAGTTTTTGAGTCAAGGGTCATTCGCGAAATAAGTTGATGCTTCATCATGTTTAACTACCTCCTTGCACTAATTTGAATTACAAAAGTAATTATAACCATAATTATGAAAAATGTAAAGAAATTTTTGTCAAATTGATGACAAATGCCTTTTTATCATCGGTTTGCTTTACTATCGCAACACGATCACTAATACCTACAAAATAGTGCATAACGATGAAATTTCCGAAAAGGATATCTAATTGAAGCCCGACCGAAAACAATTGAAAGTGACTCCGATCTCTAGCGACAATCGCATTTACGATCACACTTGGTTGAATCATTCGGGCGGAAAATGCTGCTGGAGGTTGATGGATTAACGAGCATGAATGATCGGGTTATCAGCTTCTATCGAATAATGATATGAGGGGAATTTGCTAGTAGTTCGAAATGGTTCAGTACTGATGTTTTGTAAAAGGGGACGAAGTTAATCAAAATGACAAAAAGCAAACGTGGAGCCTGCGGGAGGAAACTCGCAGCCGACAGGACCGGATACTTTTCTAGTCGAGTTAACAAGTGGAGTAAAACGGTGTCGCTTGACACCTGGGCAAAGCATGCAAAAAGCGATACGTTAGCGTTGTAATGGCCTATTGTCGTTAAGCTAAAACGAATCGAAATAGTCGGAGAAGATCATGAAAGGAAAAGTCTGACGGACAATGTCAAAAGCCCCCGTATCGTCAGTGATACGGGGGTTAAGTTATTCCTCTGACAGTATGGCGTCAAGTCGGCTCGTATCGACAAAACCATCGAGGTTGGGTTCCTCTGGTATAAACTTTAATTCATGCGATGCGTCTGCCCAGGCTTGAAGGGCTTCAGGGTGCGTATCGGTTGTAATAAACATGCGCTCCCATGCATGCTCGAGCACTTGTTCCGGCAGGCGCTGCTGGGTTAAGTCGTATAAGGAGTCATTCACGGTCGCTAACGTATCCGACCTGTTTTCCTGGGTGAAGTCAACTGCTTTTTTTGTGGGCGCGTAGTACCGCATCAACGACTTCCGGATGTTCCTCGACAAAGCTTTTTGATGTCGCGATAACTACGCTAGGTAAGGTTTCACCAAGAAAAACATCATCCATTCGGCAACGACATTCGCATTGAGCTCTTCCACCAAATATGTGCCCCAAGGCTCAGGTGCCGCTGCAGCGTCAATTTGTCCTTGTTCGAACATGGCGACCATACTCGCTGGCGGGATACGAGATTGATGTTCGACAGTACCGCCAACCCGATTGGATTCAAGGCCAAGTTCTTTAAGCATCATTTCCAGCTGAACATTATGCGTGCAACCATTTCCAGGAGTACAAAAAGATTTTCCGCCAAAGTCGTCAAGGGATTCGATTCCAGAGTCTTCACGAGAGACGATCAACGTTGCGCCATTAGCCGCAGTTCCGAGAATAACAACGTCTCCACCAGATAAATAGTAACTAATCGCGGGACCGGGCCCGACATAACCAATGTCGATAGTTCCAGCCTCTAGTTCCTCGATAAAATCGTTACCGTTAGAAAATGAAGAAAACAGTGCTTTTGTTTCTCCGAGTTCCTCCTGAAAATAGCCTTTTTCCTTGCCGACAATCGCTGCTGCGTGATCGAGATTAGGAAAGTAACCGACATTGACCTCTTCACTGCCAGCTCCTTGGTTTCCGTCAGTTCCGCATGCAGTTAAGACACCGAATATAAGAGCAATTCCCGTCGCTTGTAGCCATTTCTTCATGATGCTTCTCCCTTCACGTTAATCGTTTGTGTGCAGAGCCAAATATTCTGTTCCTGAGCGAACGATGTTAGGGCGTCACTTGAATTTGCGCCGGCAATCGCTAACAACAGGCGTCAAGGGATTGCCCCCCCGATATACGTCTCACATGCGAGACGTAAAACAAACATCAGAATAACACTCGCGCAATCGTATTATTTGGCATAACCCCAGCGGGCTAGCACTTTTCTTTCAATCGGTTGGAAAATTAAATATTCAACAATTAATCCTGTTACGGCAATAATAATCATGATCGCGATCACGAGATTCATATTAAAGAAATCACGGGCATCCATAAGTGTCCGTCCGAGCCCGCCGCGTCCGAGGAGCTCTGCCGCCATTAGCGCCCTCCAAGCAAAAGCCCAGGCAAGTCGAACGCCGGTTAATGCAGCTGGAATGGAAGCCGGAAGCATAACCTTCCAGACAAGCTCAGAGCCTTTGTAGCCCATCGTTCGCGCTGCTCGAATTAGCAGAGGCTGAACATTTTTGATTCCCATGCGCGTATTCATTGTCATCGCCCAAGTTCCGCCCAGAACGACGACGAAGAGAATCGCCATATTCCCTCCCTGAAACATTACGAGAGCCAATGGGAGCCAGACAATACTCGGGACTGACTGCAAGGCAATGACGAGTGATCCTAATGTTTCGTCTGCAATTTTCGAACGGGCGAGCAGAATGCCGAGAGTTGCGCCGATCAGGACAGCTAATGCGAAGCCTAGACCAATTCTTCCAAAGCTAGTCATGACAGCCGCTGACAGTATACCAGTTTCAAAGAAACCGAGGTATAGCTCCCGTACGGCTAATAAAGGCGAGGGAAACATACTTGTACCGAAGGCATCGAGCTATATATGATCTCCCAAATCGCGATGAGAGCGATAAAGAAGAGCAGCCTTCTGACTGTTGTAATCATCGCCTATTTCCTCCTTCATGACTTTTTCTATTTCGCCCGCTAGCTGTTGACTGATCTGATCTTCTAGAGCTACAAATTCGGGCGATGAAGCTTTTCGTGGGCGAGGGAGTTCAACTGGAAAGGTGGACAAAATTCCCCCGGGGCGAGTTCCCATCAGCACAATGCGGTCGGACAGCAGGATAGATTCACGAATATTATGCGTTACAAAAATGATCGTTTTTTCGTGTGCTCCCAAATGTATTGGACTTCTTTATGAAGCATTGAGCGTGTTTGCTCATCCAATGCACCGAAAGGCTCATCCATTAACAAAACCTCAGGATCCATCGCGAGGGCACGGGCTATCGCAACACGCTGCTTCATCCCTCCTGAGAGTTCATGTGGATAGGAATCGACGAATTTACTTAAGTGAACAAGCTTTAAATAATCGAGTGCTTTCTCCTTTGCTTCAGCCTTGCTATAGCGCTTCTTTATCGAAAAGATGACATTATCCAGTACGGTTAGCCACGGCATTAAGGCGGCTTCTTGAAAGACAACGCCTCTGTCCGCACCTGGTCCCTTCACTTGTTTATTTCCGACATATACGGTTCCTTTACTCGCGTCATCAAGGCCAGCAACGATATTGAGTAAGGTAGATTTTCCACAGCCAGAAGGCCCGAGCAAGGAAACAAACTCGCCGGACTTAATGTGAAGCTCAATGTCATCGAAAACGGTATAGGAGCTTTTGTCCTGTTTATTTTCAAAGGTTTTACCTACGTGTTCGATGATGACATCGGACATCATTGTTCCTCCCATCAAAATAATCTTATAATAAATATAAAACATACCATTTTAGTAGGTTTTAGTTTTCTCTTAGTATATGAATTGGAGTCGTTCTTGTCAAATTTTTTTTCTTCTATAAAGATAGACCGTTGATTCTGCTGCTTCGGATAGGAAAAACTTTTCCTCCGATTTTCTGTAAAGCCTCATTTTATGGTAAGATGAACAAAGTGTTAATGGAGATAAATACGTTCTCGCCTGTGAGCATATCAAGGTTCATTATTCATGGGTGAAGCTTCTAGAACGATCGGGCTCTTGAAAATAAAACAGCGTATTCGAGGGGAGTCTGATGCCGGTTTGCCCTTAATAGAAGGGCTTATCGTTTAGTGAAAGCTTTCGTTCGTTTAACTGTAAGGGTTCTTCTATAAAATGTACAAGCTAGACTAAAAATAGATGGTGGATGACAAAAATGGAAAAAGAAAAAGAACTCTTGGAAATACTTCGTCATACTCGTCACGATTGGTTGAACGTTATGCAGCTTATTAAAGGGAATCTAACACTGAAAAAAATATGAGCGCATTCACGAAATTATTGAATCAGTAACATCTGATGCAATGAACGAATCTCGTCTGACCAACCTAGAAATCCCGACAGTAGCCGCTGAATTACTCACATACAACTGGGGCTCTAAACCGTTAAGGCTAGAAGTAAATGTTGTCGGCGAGACGAATGGATTGGCAGAGTATGAAGCACAAATTAGTAGCGTGAGTAAACGGCTAATCGAGATGTTCGAACGCTTTGGGGTGGCCGAGCGTGACCATCATTTATTGATTGTATTCTTATTTACTGATGAGCATTTCCAGCTCATTTTTGATTACCATGGGCCGTTGCGTAATCAAAAAAAAGATTGGCAAGAACTAGTCAACGATTTTGACGCAAACGTTCAGCTGGTGGAGTGGCACCATGACGAATGCGTGCTGTCCGTGTCATTTTATTAAAATAGAGGTGAAAGAAATGTTTGTAGATAAAGCGAAGGTATACGTTAAAGGTGGCGACGGCGGTAACGGAATGGTCGCCTATCGGAGGGAAAAATATGTTCCTGACGGGGGACCGGCCGGGGGCGACGGTGGTCGTGGCGCAAGCGTCATTTTTGAAGTGGAGGAAGGGTTAAGAACTTTAATGGACTTTCGTTATAACCGGCACTTCAAGGCAAAACGTGGTGAAAATGGCCGCTCGAAAAATCAGCATGGTAAAAATGCCGAGGATCTGATCGTCAAGGTCCCGCCAGGAACGACTATAGTGGATGAAACAACGGAGGAAGTGCTCGCTGATCTGACTGAGCACGGTCAAAAGGCGACAATTGCCCGCGGCGGACGAGGCGGCCGGGGCAACACAAGGTTTGCCACACCGGCAAACCCCGCACCGGAAATTGCCGAAAACGGTGAGCCGGGTCAAGAGCGAGAGGTTACACTCGAATTAAAGGTTCTTGCAGATGTCGGATTGGTTGGCTTTCCAAGCGTTGGTAAATCGACGCTGCTATCCGTCGTTTCGGCCGCTAAACCGAAAATTGCCGAGTACCATTTTACGACGGTAACTCCGAACCTCGGTGTCGTCGATGTGGAGGACGGAAGAAGTTTTGTAATCGCCGATTTACCTGGATTAATTGAGGGAGCTCATGAAGGAGTTGGGCTAGGACACCAATTTTTACGACATATTGAACGAACGAGAGTAATCGTTCATTTGATCGACATGGCCGGTTTGGAAGGGCGGGACCCTTACGATGATTTTACAAAGATTAACGCGGAATTAGAGCAATATAATATGCGTTTATTGGAGCGGCCTCAGCTAGTAGTGGCTAACAAAATGGATATTCCTGAAGCTGAAAAGAACCTCGAGGAGTTTAAGAAAAAGATAGGCGATGAGATTCAAGTCTTTCCGATCTCTGCAGTTACACAACAAGGGTTGCGGAAGCTCTTGCTAGCTGTCGCAGACAAAATTGAGAATACACCGGAATTCCCACTCCACAAAGATAGTGGAGAGACAGCCCGAGTGATTTATCGCCACGAAAAAGAGCAGTCTCCTTTTATGGTTACTCGTGACGACGATGGGGTTTTCGTGCTGTCAGGGGCAGAGCTTGAACGTTTATTTAAAATGACAGATTTTTCGCGGGACGAATCCATTCGCCGTTTTTCAAGACAGATGAGGCACATGGGAGTCGATCAAGCGTTAAGAGAACGAGGTGCCAAAGACGGCGATCTCGTCAGGCTGATGAAATATGAGTTTGAATTTATTGAATGAAGCGTAAACAAGGAAGAGTTTATCACCGTCTGCCCGAATACTATTAGTGGCGAAGCTAAAGCTCGGGGTGGCCGAAACGGCAGAGAAGGGAGAAGAAGCGATCACACTCGCTTAAGCTTCTGGAACGGAAACTTGAGCGAGCGATACGTCATCCCTTTTATAATAGACGGTTTTGATTGAAACGGTTGTCAAAAGGTTTTGCCAATTTTATAATAGATAATACGTCTTTACAAACTGATGGATCAGGCTTCTATTGTAGCTTTCTATCCAAAAATCGAAGGGCGGTGATCGGTAAGATATGTCGCAAAAACAGTTCTATCTCGTACGTGAAGATATTTTGACAGATGCGATGGAGAAAACGTTGCAGGCAAAATCATTGTTGAATTCGGGCAAAATAAAAAAAATTAATGAAGCCGTTCAACACGTTGGCTTAAGCCGCAGTGCGTTTTATAAATATAAAGATGGCATCTTTCCTTTTCATACATTGGCAACTGAGAAAATTATTACCTTGTCGATTAACCTAGCTGATCGATCCGGCACGCTTTCTGAGCTTCTTCACCAAGTGGCGGAGACCGGAGCAAACGTACTAACGATCAATCAAACGATCCCGCTACAGGGCAGAGCCCATATTACGTTGTCGATCGACACGGCCCCGATGATTATCGGGCTGGAGGAGGCTATTAATAAAATTGGTAGTCTCGAGGCGGTGGAAAGGGCTGAAATGGTCGGATCCGGTTCATAAATTGAAGCTTCCTTCAGCGGGGTTCTTCATCCACCTTAATGATTGAAGCTAGCGATAAACGAAAATACATCGATACAGCAAGATAAAGGAAGGAAGAGAGAGATTGAAAAAAGTTGGCTATTTAGGCCAGTAGGAACTTTTACAGAAATGGCTGCGCGTGCGCTATTTCCCGATGAAAAAATGATTGCCTATCAAACGATTCCTGCTTGCATGGACGGTGTCGCCGCAAACGAAATTGATCTGGCGGTCGTCCCGATTGAAAACGCGATTGAAGGCTCCGTCAATTTAACTTTGGATTACTTAATTCATAAGCAGCGTCTGCCGATTGTCGGAGGGGTGACGGTTCCGATTCGTCAACACTTTCTCGCCGCTCCAAAGCAAGCCGAAGGGGAGTTTCTACCAAGGAAAGTCATTTCTCATCCGCATGCCATTGCGCAATGCCACGATTTCTTGCAGCAAGCTTATCCGGAAATTGAAGTTGAATACTCGAACTCAACGGGAACAGCGGCAAAGTGGGTTAACGAGCATCCTGATGAACCGGTAGCGGCAATCGCGAATGAGCTGGCAGCTGAGGAATACGGACTAACGATTGTCAAAAAGGATATACACGATTACGAAAATAACCGTACGCGCTTTCTTGCTCTCGCACGACGAGGGGAGAGTCATAACGTTAAAGGACCTTACGTCATTAGTGATAAAACGACACTGATGGTAACTTTACCGTCAGATTTTTCTGGAGCACTCCATCAAGTGCTTTCAGCGTTTGCGTGGCGTAAGTTGAATTTGTCCAAAATTGAGTCAAGACCAACGAAAAAAAGGTTTAGGAAATTACTTCTTTATCATCGATGTTGACCAGCTGACCGACGATATATTAATTCCAGGTGTCGTTTCCGAGCTGGAAGCACTCGGCTGTGGCGTTGAATTGCTTGGAAGCTACACCTGCTATTCTTTAACCGAAATTCGTGCCAGTTCACCTTCCGTATAGGGTAACTGGCTTTTTCATATGCTTCTGAAGTTAGAACAGCGCGTCATTCGAACGGTTGCAGGAAAGTGGCTGGTACTAGCAGGACAAAGGTGATTTAATGATTTTAACCAACGTGAAGTCTTATGGCGAAGCTGTCCGAAGCACGCCGGGCTTCGGACAGCTTTTTTTTAATCATGCAAAAGAAATCCTTTTTCGTCAAGGGCGTTGAGCGCATCATTAAGCTTTTGATCGGAGTCGGCTTCGATCGTATGAAGGTGAGTCCCGCCGGTAAGAGCAGACAAAAGGCTTGCATTAGTTACGGTAAGGCTCTTACTGAAGCGTTCAACGTCCTGGCGGCTCGCAATCATTAATGAGCCAGTTAATTCGCCATAAATGGGATGCTCGACAGTGACATCACGCACGAGCACTCCATGCTCGACGAGAGTAAACAGCTCGTCCTTCGTTTGCTCGTACGTGTGCTGGCAGGCAATTAATCGTGAGAAGGCTTGCTTTCTCTCTGCCTTTAAATAGATATATCCTTGTGCAGTAGCGATAAGCGGATGGTTTTTTTTGCTTTTAGGATAGAAATGTCCTGAACGATAACCTGGCGGCTCACATTGGTTCGACGAGCCAGCTCGCTTCCTGTCAACGGCTGTTCAGCTTCGAGTAACCATTCGATAATTAGTGTCCGTCTTTGTTCCCCGAGAATTTTTTTTGCCTTCGGTCATATAAATCCTTCCTCTCTATTTTTACTTAGCTTCAACGCTCCTTTTAGCAAAACGAATGAGGAAATGAGCCAGCTTGGCTACATCCTCTTCTGTCGTCTCTCTCCCAAAGGTAATCCGTACAAATTCATGCGCCTCCTCAGGTGAACGACCAATCGCTAGCAATGAGGCAGGAGGTGTGGAATCGCCGACCTTGCAGGCGGATCCAGTCGAAATCGCAAAGCCGTGGCGACTACATTCGAGCATAAGCAGCTGTCCCTCGATCCCTTTGCAGCGCAAGCCGATATGAAAAGGAAGACGTTGCTCGGGATGACCTTCAAACACGAATGCTTTATTCGCAGATAGCGTTCGGATAAATTGTTTGCGTAATAAGGACAGCCGTTTCATTTCAAGACTAGCGGTTTGAAACATAGCCTCTGCGGCAACAGCAAAAGCAACGGCAGCAGGTACATCAACAGTTCCTGGTCGAAAGCCATGCTCGTGTGTTGTATCAGCCAAAAAAAGGACGCCAAAATTGATTTGATTTAATAAAGACAGCGCCGATCCCTTTCGGTCCATATATTTTATGTGCAGTGATACTGAAGCTTGTCAGCAGCTCAAACGGAATCGGGAGCTTCCCAAACGTTTGCACACAATCGCTATGGAATAGTATATCATGCTTAGCGAGTAAACGTCCGAGCATTGCCAAGTCCTGAATCGTACCGAGTTCACTGCTGGCATGAGCAAAGGTTGCAAGGATGGTGTCCTGACGAATCACTTTTTTGAGGGCATTGACCTCGATTCGGCCAATGCTGTCTACCGGAACATAGGAAACTGAAAACCCTTGTGTTTCCAGATATTTTAACGTCTGTAATACGGAAGGGTGCTCAGTGCGAGTGGATAAGATGTGAGTTCCTTTTTCTTTTTGAGCCATAGCCAGACCGGTCAAGGTGAGAAAGTTAGCCTCTGAACCGGAGCCGGTAAAATAGCATTCATTGGCGCTCGTGCCTGCAAGGTCAGCGATAGTTCTTCTTGCAGCGTCAAGAGCTGCACTGGCTTCATCTCCAATTTGATGAATGCTGCTACTGTTGCCATAAAACCGAGTGGCTGTTTCTGTATAAGCAGCCAAAGCTTCAGGTTCATCGGTGTCGTTGCGCTGTAATCAAAATATAACATCTTTTTCTCCTCTCCATTAACTCTCATGAAATTGTAGTTTCAATGAAAAAAAATGTTGCCATTAATTTTATTTTATGTAAAGATAGGTGACAAGACAACTGTAAAGTAAAGTGGAGGGGTCATCATGGCATCAGTCGATGCAGATGTTGTAATTATTGGCAGTGGAATTGCTGGATTAATGGCTGCCCACTTGTTAGCGGATGAAGTAAATGTGATATTAATCACAAAAGCTAGACTGACAGCTTCCAACTCCAATCTTGCTCAAGGAGGTATCGCTGCTGCTATTGGCGATCATGACGATTGGCGCCTACATTTGGCTGATACGATGCTGGCAGGTTATGGACATAACCGCTATGAACAGGTCAAAACGGTTGTCCGTCGAGCGCCGACGATAATTGAAACGATGCAAAAATTAGGAGTGCCGTTTGATGCGAAGCATGGCTCTTTAACTCTTGGCAGAGAGGCAGCCCATCGCCAAAGGAGAATTATTCATGCGTATGGCGACCAAACGGGCAGAGCTTTTATCGAAACGCTTGTTCAGCTAATTATTCAGCGAGTCAACATCTATGAAGACACGATGGCTGTCGAGCTGCTTGTGGAAGACGGGGCTGTTGGTGGTGTGAAAACGAATAAAGGCGCGATAACGGCACGCCACACCATTATGGCCACCGGAGGAGCAGGACAGCTGTTTGAATGCACATCGAATGCTCCTGAAGCCACAGGTGACGGGATGGCACTCGCTTACCGCGCCGGAGCTCTATTGGCCGATCTGGAATTCATCCAATTTCATCCAACCGTGCTAAGCAAAGATGGGGCTAGCTTTGGGCTAGTTAGTGAGGCCGTTCGAGGAGAAGGTGCCCAGCTAGTAACAGCTGAAGGTGAGAGAATTATGGGGACAAATCCGCTTAAGGAGTTGGCTCCACGCGATATTGTCAGCCGGGCATTATATGCTGAGATCCAGGCAGGAAAATCCGTTTATTTGGATTGTCGTATGATTGAGAATTTTTCCTCACGTTTTCCAGGGATTTCCCGGCTTTGTCAGCAAGCGAAGGTCACAGACAGCTTGCTCCCGGTTGTTCCAGGTGCTCATTTCATCAGCGGTGGCATTCATACAGACGGCGTCGGGCGAACATCGCTTCAACAATTATATGCCATTGGTGAGGTTGCTTGTACAGGAGTACACGGTGCCAACCGCTTGGCAAGCAATTCTCTTTTGGAGGGTCTCGTCTTCGCTGAATTAGCGGTTCAAGACATTTTGTCCAGACCGCGTACAACCGAAAGAATAACACGCGATCATTCGAAGTACGCAGGACAGCTTGCTCTTCCTGCAAGACAAGAATTACAGCAAAGAATGACCGCTTGTGTAGGCATTGAGCGAAGTGCAGAATCATTAATGGAAATGAAGGAATGGCTCTCTCGTTTTGGCCAACGCCGGTTTACCTGCAACAATCCAGCAGCAATGAGGAATTTGAACTGGCGAATATGTTGCTTTTAGCTCAACTGATTACCGATTCGGCCTTAAAGAGAAATGAAAGTCGTGGCGGTCATTACCGCCGTGACTTTCCGGTCAGGAATGACGGCTATTGGTTGCAAACCAGCTTGGTCAGCTCGTTAGCCGACGGACTAAAGGAGTCAAGATATAAAAGGTTCAAACGTAAGGGTGGTGGAGAAGGATGAATGTTTTGCGATTAAAGGAAATACTACATCATTTTTTTTATTGAGGATCTCGGAGATGGTGATGTGACAAGTGATGCCGTTTTTTTCAAACGAGAGGGAGCAAGCCATTATTCTCGCTAAGGAAGATGGGATTATGGCGGGAAGTGTCATTCTCGAGCAAGGATATTCTCTCTTACATCCGGCGATTCAAGTTGAGCTTCATGTTGCAGAGGGCATGCAATTTCAAAAAGGTGAGATCATTGCAAGTGTCACAGGCCCTGTGCGATCTATTTTGACAGGAGAGCGAGTTTTGCTTAATTTGCTACAACGGCTAAGTGGGATCGCAACAGTTACAGCACGGGCGGTTGAATTGCTAGACGATCGTTCAATCCGGATTTGTGATACGAGAAAGACGACCCCCGGTTTACGCATGCTGGAGAAATATGCGGTACGGTGCGGCGGCGGCTTTAACCATCGTCTCGGTCTCGATCAGGCGGTACTTTTAAAAGAAAATCATCTCGCCGCCTCTGGTGGGATAAAGCCGGCTGTCTCGCTCGTGAAAAGCAAACTCGGTCATACAGTCAAGATTGAAGTGGAGACGACCAATCGTCAGGAAGTGCTCGAGGCGGTCGATGCTGAAGTGGATATTATTATGTTCGATAATGCTGCTCCGGAAGAGGTGAAGCATTATCTCCAAATCGTGCCAGAGGAGATCGTTACTGAGGCATCGGGGGGAATTACATTGGACAATATTTCTCGCTATCGCAACTGTGGCGTGGATTATCTTTCATTAGGATTTTTAACACATTCTATCCGAGCGATTGATCTCAGCATGCTGTTAAAAAAGGAGGAAGCCTTTTAAATGAGCGTAATGGAAACGATTAGACAAATTGAGCGAATCCCTGAGAAGTATCGGTTAATGTCAAGACAAGAAAAGGAAGCGAGAGTGCGGAAAATCAAAAAGCAATTCGGAAGTCGTTTGTTTATCCCCGGCCATCATTACCAGCGGGATGAAGTTATTCAATTTGCCGATGTTACTGGAGACTCGTTACAGCTAGCTCAACTGGCACAGCAAAATAAAGAAGCGGAGTTTATCGTCTTTTGTGGTGTACATTTCATGGCGGAGACGGCCGATATGCTGACAAACGATGAGCAGCAAGTGATCTTGCCCGATTTAAAAGCCGGCTGTTCAATGGCTGATATGGCCAATATCGAGCAAACAGAACGAGCGTGGTCGATTTTGCAGCAAGTACTAGGTGACACGATAATCCCATTAACCTATGTGAACAGTACAGCGGCGATAAAAGCATTTTGTGGTCGTTACAGTGGAGCAACGGTTACATCCTCGAATGCGAAGAAAATGGTCGAATGGGCTTTAACGCAAAAGGAACGGCTGCTTTTTTTTACCTGATCAGCATTTAGGAAGAAATACCGCTTATGATATAGGAATTCCGCTCGAGCAAATGGCGGTTTGGAATCCGTCAACGCAAACCTTGGAAACAAAACGTGACTGGGCCGAAATTAAAGTGATTTTATGGAAAGGTCATTGCTCAGTCCATGAAAAATTCACAACAGCGCAAATTGAACATTTTCGAGCAACAGCTCCCGAAACAACGATTATCGTTCACCCGGAATGCTCGCATGAGGTTGTGCA
>BAXO01000036.1 GCA_001310555.1 Bacillus sp. JCM 19058 | reverse complement strand
CAACATTTTTGGGATTTGACAAGAAAGGATTATCATTGGTTAACCCCTGATCTTGCTCCGATTTATCGGAATTTTTTTGCCTAAGGATCTCAAGCCGATATTAAAGAAGTTCGCCATTGATCGAACGGTTGTCGTCCAGGCGGCGCCGACCGTTGAAGAAACGAACTATTTATTGTCGTTATTTTCAGAGCACGAATGCATTGCCGGTGTTGTCGGCTGGCTTGATTTAAGCTCACCTACATTTCCGAAAGAATTAGAGAAATTGAAGTTGAAAGGCGGACTCGTAGGCATTAGACCGATGCTTCAGGATTTAGATGAGGATGACTGGATATTGAAAAAAGAGGTTTTGAGTAATCTTGAAGTGATGATCGACGCCGATCTGCCATTGGATTTACTCGTGAAGCCTAGACATTTACCGATCATTCATGAGCTAATGAAAGCGCTGCCTCAATTAAGGGCGGTCATTAATCATCTCGCCAAGCCGAATATTGCGCGCCAGGAATACACTCCTTGGCAAGAGCATATGTATCAGCTCGCAACCTATGAAAATATGATGTGCAAGCTGTCAGGCATGGTCACAGAAGCCGAGCATGAAAGCTGGTCGGTTCATGATTTCAAGCAGTATGTAGAAACCGTATTCGATGCTTTCGGCGGAGAACGAGTAATGTTTGGCAGCGACTGGCCTGTCTGTATGCTGGCTGGCAGCTATGATGATGTCATTCATATTCTTGAGAGCTCCCTGCCTGCGACGATAACAAACGAAGAAAAAGAGGCTCTTTTTGGTAAAAACGCGCGCCAGTTTTACAGACTATAAGTCGATTAGTTTAGGGAAACTCATTTCACCAAGCTGAAGCAGCGGGAGTGTGGGAAAAGCTCTGACTGAGTGTTCTTGCTATGGCTAGGAGCTTATTTACCTCCAAAAAAAAGGAGAAGGGACATGTCAATGAAGACAGAAAGGGGAGTACACATGAAACGATTATCAAAGCGAGTGGCACTAGTAACCGGAGGAAGTAGAGGAATTGGCGCTGCGATTGTCGAGCGTTTGGCAGAGGAGGGAGCGCACGTTGCGATCAATTACACCTCACCAGGCTCTAAATCAGTGGCTGAGCAGCTTAAAAACAAGGTAGAGGTAGATTTTGGCGTTCGCGCGATGATTGTAAAAGCGAATGTCGGGGACAAAAAAAAGAAGTCGATCAGATGATTGAGGGTGTGGAAAAGGAGCTTGGCGCGGTTGAGATTCTCGTCAATAATGCGGCATAGCACCGTTTGAGCCTTTTCTGAAGACGACAGAAGAGACTTGGGATCGGACTTACATGACGAATGTGAAATCGATCTTTTTAACGACGCAAAAGGTTGCTGAGAAGATGATTGAAAAGCGCTACGGAAAGGTAATTAACATTACTTCAACGGCGAGCCTGATGGTAACGAGCCCGGTCATTCCTCATTATATTTCATCCAAAGCAGCTGCCCATCAGTTGACGAAAGCGCTAGCGATCGAATTAGGGAAATATAATATAAATGTCAATTCTGTTGGACCTAGTACCGTTGATACGGACATGTGCCATGATTATTTACAGGATAAAGCCATTTACGAGCAGGAAGTTGAGGCGAATCCAATGAAGCGGTTAGGAACGGCAAAACAAATTGGTGACGCGGTTGTTTTTTTTAGCTTCGGAGGAAGCGATGCAAGTCAATGGACATCTGTTAATGGTAGATGGTGGCTTAACAGTCAAGGCAGCACAGCCTGAAGATCATATGGAGCACTGAGGTGGGATGAAGATGCGATTAAATCAGAAAGTTACTGTTATTACCGGCGCTGGTAGCGGAATCGGTAAAAGCACTGCGCTGTTGTTTGCCCGAGAAGGAGCACACGTAGTTGTCAATGACATTCATCAGCAGAACGGGCAGGAAACCGTAATGGAAATCGAAGCATTCGGTGGAAAGGCGACATTTTCTGAGGCGGATGTGACCTCTGCTGAGCAGACGAAAGCGATGGCTGCGGAGGTGGTGGCGCAATTTGGAAAAATTGACGTTTTGTTCAACAATGCCGGAGTCAGTCACGTTGGGCGCGTGGACGAGGTGGAACCAGATGATTGGGACCGCGTGATGAATGTTAATGTGAAGGGGGTCTATTTACCGAGTAAATATGTTGTCCCGACAATGATGGAACAAAAGGGCGGGACGATCATTAATATGTCGTCGTGCGCGGCCGAAATCGGCTTAGCGAAACGCCCTCTATACTCGGCGACGAAGGGGGCAGTGTTAGCACTAACGAAGGCGATGCAGGTAGATTACGCCCCCTATAATATTCGCGTCAATGCGCTATTGCCGGGCACGATTTTTACACCGTTTGTTGAAAATTATTTGAAAACTTCGTATGATGATCCTGAAGAAGCGATTGAGCAGCTGAAAACCCGTCAGTTAAGCGGGGAGCTCGGGAGACCGGAGGACGTTGCTAAAGCTGCACTTTTCTTAGCTTCCGATGAATCCGGCTTTATGATGGGTTCGCCTTTGTATCTTGACGGTGGAGTCGTCTTTGGGAAAAACGCATAGCAAACAATCGAAGGAGAGGAACAGACAATGAAACTAGCAACGTTTAAACTAGACGGGCAAAGCAGGCTCGGGGTAAAAGTTGAAAGAGGCTTGATTGATGTAACAGCCTCCCTTGAACGAAGCCCTGAGAGCGGCGTATGTACGGATATTATGGAAGTCATTGCAGGCGGAGAAGCTACTCGTGCCTCCTTAGAACAATATGTAAAGGAATTGCTTGCCGAAAATAAGGCTGTATTTGCTGACGAGAAAGCGGTTGAATGGGAGCCTTGCGTTACTCGGCCCGAGAAAATTATTTGCGTTGGCCTCAATTATCGCAAGCATGCGGATGAAACTAACGCTCCTTATCCGGAGGTGCCGATTCTCTTTAACAAGTTCAACAATACGTTGGCAGGACACAAGAGCGAGATACCGGTTCCGGCAGTAACGGACAAACTCGATTATGAGGTTGAACTCGGGATCGTCATCGGCAAGCAAACGAAAAACGTAAGTAAGGAGCAAGCGTTGGATTCAGTATTCGGATATTGCGCGGTAAACGACTTATCTGCTCGCGATCTCCAATTTACGACAGCGCAATGGATGCTCGGCAAAATATCTGACAAATTCAGTCCAACAAGCCCATACGTGGTAACTAGTGATGAGGTAGGCGATCCGCAAAGTTTGGAATTAAAAACCTATGTTAACGATGAGGTGAGGCAGGACTCCAATACAGAAGACATGATCTTTACTTGCGAAGAAATCGTCAGTTACATTTCTAAGCATTTGACGCTTAACCCTGGCGATTTGATTCTAACGGGTACGCCGGAAGGAGTCGTCCTAGGGCTTCCTGAGGAAGAACAGGTATACTTAAAGCCAGGTGATGTCGTAACTATCGAGGTTGAAAAGGTTGGGCAATTAACGAATACGTTTGTTGCCGAGCGGGAGTAAGAGCTATGCTAAAAGGAATCCCGGCGTTAATTTCACCGGATTTGATGAAGCTGTTAATGGAAATGGGGCACGGTGATGAAATTGTGCTTGCTGATGGAAACTTTCCGGCTACAACTAATGCGAGGCGGCTCGTTCGCGCCGATGGTCACGGTATTGTCGACTTGCTCGAGGCCATCCTTCCGTTTTTTTCCGCTGGACACGTATGTGAAACAGCCGATTGCATTAATGGACGTTGTTCCCGGAGATGACGTTGAACCGAACATTTGGGAGGAGTACCGTCAGGCGCTTCGAACGGAGACGAAATCTGAGTATTCGTTCGAGTTTGTCGAGCGCTACGATTTTTATGAGCGTTCAAAGGAAGCGTATGCGATTGTTGCAACCGGTGAAAAAGCCCAATATGCAAATATAATCCTGAAAAAAAGGGGTCATATAGCAATTAATAGCTTGCGAGACTTCTAGGAAAACGGGTTCGAACCGAGTTTTCCTGGAAGTCTTTTTTTTCTTGTTGTCCAACCTTATCGATATTTTCTTAATTCAGATTGTTCAACATCAGATGAGGGAATTAAATTTTGAGGATTTGGTTGAAAAATTGCTTCATATAGACATTTTTTTTGAGTACATCATGTTCAATTTGGTATAAACGTTTGACTGAATAACTATTCTTCATGTTCTAGCCTTTGTATAAAGTTGTCAATATACGTGTGAGAGAAGTTGAAATTATCTATGAATAAATTATGACCGCCATCGCTAAAGATACTAATTGTGGAATTCGGAAGTTTTTGAAAGAAATCTAATTGATCCTTATAACCGACCACATCATCGTATTTACCTAACAACACTGTTAGAATTGTTTGTTCCTTAATAAAGATTGAATCTTCAAACGAAAATTTGTAATATCGTTGGTTCTCTCTCTGAATATTTTCCATGAATTCATGATTTGCTTTTTTAAGTCCAGGAACAATTGTTTCATTATATAAATACCAAGTCTTGTCATTGATTCTCGTATTCATTTTCAAAAAGTCTTCATAATATTCGTTTTTATTCTTTGGATTAAAGTCCATTTCAGTTATGCTTTTATTTTTCTCGATTCTTCTTTTCGCATATTCTCCATAAACAACAGGACAAGTTAAGTATGCAGCTTTAATTTTTTTCTTGTAGTTTATGCATAATTCCTATACACAAGTATCCACCATATGAATGTCCAAACAGTGTAAGAGTCTCCTTGATTGGGAGTTCTTCAATAAACTTCAGCAAATACTCCAACATAGTATCTGAATCTTGTATTTTAGGACTACTGCTAGAGTCTCCCATACTAGGTAAATCAATATAAATTCTCTGAAATTCATTTTTCTCAGAAAAAAAAGGCTCATAAATCTTTTCCATGCTATCTTTGTTAAGACTATTACCATGTATAAACAAAAGAGGATTTCCTTGTCCAAATACAGAATAGCTCACTTCGACATCAAAAACGTTTAATCTCTTTATAGGCATATAAGTAAGCTCCTTTACAACTTGATAGCTAAAATTATATCATGAAAACAATTCTGATTTGGAAGTATCTTCATTTCTTCACTTTAAAGGGAAATCGGCGTATCAAAGCTCATTCATAACTAGGAAAACGGTTCGAACCGAGTTTTCCTGGAAGTCTTTTTTATAAGATAAACAAAGTATAAATTTCTGATAATCTTTTTAAATATTCTTAAATGCTCGTATAGCTTTATTCTTCGAGCATGTTACTGTCGGTTTGGTAATTAATCGTCTTTGCATGACAGGTATTAACTCTTAATGCCATAAAACTTTCTGTACACATTGTATAAACTTTGTGAACAAGTAAAAACGGGTCTTTATTTACCAACAAATGTATAAAAAAGCCGATAAATGAGATACATTAACCTCAATTATCGGCTCTGCGTCTTAGCGTTTGGCTCTTTGACTGGCAATTTTTTTTCTATGTCTACCAAGGAATTTATCGTCTACAATAGTGAAAGTGTTGAGCAAGCGGCTTGTCGTTATACGCCAAACGAATATACACCTACATGGTTACCCTCGGTGTCGCTAAATACCGCCCACACTGGACCACCAAACTTACTTTCATCTTGTGCCGGATGTACTACTTTACCACCCGAATTCTCTACTTCTTTCAGTTGTGCCTCGACATCATCAACCAAAATCATGATAAGTGGACGGTCAAACCCCTTACCTCTAGGGCGAATATCGCCATTGATAGCTCCTACCTCTGTTGGGTTGCCTTGCTCATCTGCTGGCGTGGTAAATGCCCATAGAATTCCACCGCCTTGCTCGGGTGTATCCCATCCAAAGACTTCACCATAAAACTTGCTTGCCCGTACACATCATCTGCTGGCAGTTCAAAAAAAACGCTACTTTGTTTACTTGTTTTGACATATAATTACTCCCCTTTGTTTTATTAGTAATATACGTCAAGTATAGTAAGTTGCAGGCGTCGTGTATTGTACAAATCAGACATCAAACTTTTTAGCATATCTCGCAGGTGTGTAGCCAGTGGCTTTACGAAACGAGCGTATAAAATGCGACTGATCAGCATAATACGATAGATAACTATCGCTGTCGAGCGATTGTTGCAGACGTAGTATCTTGAGAAAATCGTGAGGAGCAAATCCCGTTGTCTGTCCTAGAGTTCTCTGAAGCTGTCGAGGTGATACCCCTGTAATATCTGCCATATCAGCTACCGATTGAATATCATCAATATGTGCAAATATCTTTTCAGTTACTGGGTTTTCCGCTACCAACTTTTCTTCGATTAGCCGTTCTATCAGTATAGATAACACCGCCTGTTTGGTAGTAAAGTCTAGCCCAGCAAGTGTGCGGTTTGTTTCGTCAAGCGACAACACACCCGTATAAGGTGCGTCTATTACACCATAGTTTGCTTGATCCTTCCACACGCCAGGTAAGAATCGAATATTGACATAATGAAACTCTTTGCCAAGGTTTATCTCTTCCGAAGTAGCATGGAGTTTTGTAACGCCTGCTATTTCTCTGTTTAACTGGTCAAAAATAATATAGGTACATGAGTCGGGCAAAGCATGAAAAAGGTAGTCATCAGTCAACGGAGTATCAGTCTTTAGCTCCAAAAAGCGATGTACTATGCCAGAAAGATGACTTGGTGGCTTTACCTCGAAAAATTGTACTTGTTGTACTGTTTTTTGTTTTCCGTTGCCCTTGGGATTATACATATACCTATTCCCCTTTTAACTTATTTCCGAACCTCTTTAGGTTTTCATACATTCTTCAATTAATCGTTCGTTTTTTTCAAGTTATTATCAACTCTATTATACCAAATAAAGTGATAACAATGGCTAGTAGCACGTATTCTAGTTTTAGAGACGTGCTAAATAATTCACTCTACAATCATCCAATTAATATCTTTTTCTAGTGTAAGCTCATACTGTAAAAGCTACATAGACTTGCTAGTTTCATCTCATTCTTATATCTCACAGTACCGGATGTCGGCAACTGCTCATAACGGACAGGGTCGTTTATCTCAATTTGAAATGTGGCTAGAGAACTTGTCATTTTTAAATTATCGATAACATAAAACTAACACTATTAGGGCTGTCTTTTCGCTCAAAAAGCTGAAAAAAATAGGGGGGGTTATCGATGCGTAAGCTTTTTTTTCTAATTACCGTCATTGGGTGGATGATGCTTGCAGCAGCTTGTAGCGGCAATGAGCAAACGGAAACAAACAACGATGGTGAGAGTGTTGAGCTAACCTGGATGTTTTGGGCAGGTTCCAATGATCGTCAACATTGGTAACGGCTAGCAGATAAAGTGACTGAAGTTCATCCCGACATTAAAGTGAATTTGCAATTTGAAGATTGGAGTACGTTTTGGACAAAGTTGAAAACTCAAGTTGCCAGTGGAACGACGGCAGACATTATCGGAATGCAAAGCGGTGAAATGCCTGTGTATGCTGCACAAGGAATTTTTGAGCCATTGGATTCGTTTATTGAAAATAGTGAAGAGCTTCAGTTTGATGATTTTAATCAAGCGATCGTCGAAGGAATGACATATGACGGGACAATCTATGCGCTACCATACGACTATGGTGCGTTAACCTTATTTTATAATAAAAACCTTTTTGACAAATACGACGTACCTTATCCAGATAAAGACATGACGTGGGATGGCTTTTTAGAGCGAGCGAAACAACTCACTCACCCGGATGAAAACGAGTTTGGGTATGCGATTCAAGGAAACCTATGGAATATGACACCGTGGATTTGGCAAAATGGGGGAGAATGGCTGACCGAGGATGAAAAGTACGTTGTCAATGATCCGAAAATAGTCGAGGCACTCGAATTTGTATCAGAGTTAGTCAATGTCCACCGCGTATCGCCAACTGGTGCGGAGCTTTCCTCCAATCCTTATGATGAGCGATGGATGGCGGGGAAAATTGGCATGATCATAGAAGGACCATGGTCGATTATTAGCTATAAACAATTCGCAGATTTCGATTTTGGAGCTCAAGTGTTGCCTGAATCACCGAAAGGGAGCAATGTCAGCTTTATTGCTGGATCGGGCTTTGGGATCTCAGCTCAATCAAAGCATAAAGAAGAAGCGTTCAAGGCCATTTCTGTACTAACTGAGAAAGACTCGTTAGAGAGTCTTGCACAAGATGGGAGAGCTTATCCAGCAAGAAATTCAGCGGTCGAGGTATTTAACGAATACAATAACGACATTGAAAATATGGAGCTTTTTATGACCAAGCCCAACATTCAAGTCCATATCGGACATCGCCGCATCACGCTGAGATGGAAGAGATCATTAATCAAGGATTAGAGTCGGTCTTTTTCGGGAGGGAAGAGCCGAAAGCTGCTCTCGAAAAAAAATACAAGCTGAGTTAGAGCGATTCAATGAATAGCCTGAAGCCGTTGGTTTTTCCAAGCTATCAACTGTTTAAAAATAGTTTACAACGGGGAGAGAGGGTGTTGTCTGAATGAACGAGACACAAATGAATCGTGCAAAAGCTCCTCATGCTTCAATTCGTAAGCGCAGTCACACGAGTAGAGTAAAGGAAGCGATTACGCCTTACTTGTTTTTACTGCCGAATATTACAGGCTTTCTAATATTTACTGCTTTTCCTGTCGTTTTCTCGATTATGATGAGCTTTTTTCATTGGCCGATGGTCGATAAGCCGAGCTTTGTCGGGCTAGACAACTACGTTCAGTTATTTACCCAAGACGCCCTTTTTTTGGAAAGTATTATTAAATACAGCTTATTATGTCGCTTTGCTATTACCTCTCAATATTATTGTGTCACTGCTCTTTGCACTCTGGCTCAATTCGATTAATAAAGGGAGTCTCATTTTTCGAACGATGTTTTTTTATGCCTATTCTTGTTCCAATGGTGGCTAATGCCTTATCTGGCGCTGGCTGTATCAGCCAGAGTATGGACTCGTGAACGGCGTGCTCAACTGGTTTGGAATTGAAGGGCTGAACTGGCTAGGCGATCCGAATTTAGCGATGCTTTCAATCATTATTATGAGTGTGTGGGCAGGATTTGGCTATAATATGGTGATATTTATCGCTGGACTTGCCGGCATTCCAGACAGCTTGTATGAAGCCGCTTCAATAGATGGAGCAAATAAATGGACTTGCTTTTGGAAAGTGACGCTGCCGATGCTGTCACCGACGATGTTCTTTGCTGTGATTATGACGATAATTTCCTCATTCCAAGTATTTGATCAAGCCTTTATTATGACGAGCGGTGGCCCGTTTAACGCTACGAACACGATCGTTTATTATATTTATCAAAACGGCTTTGAGTTTTTTAGAATGGGGTATGCTTCCGCGATCGCTTGGGTATTGTTTGTGATTATTTTTATCGTCACTCTTATTCAAATGAAAATACAAAAGCGTTGGGTGCACTATGAATAATTAGGAGGTACGTCATGAACAGAGCCGATAACAATTCGCTAAATCTAAGCAAAATCGTCAGCTATACATTATTGACCGTTTTTGGATTAATGTTCATTACCCCTTTTTTATGGATGGTCGCGACCTCTTTAAAGCCAGCAGCAGATATTTTTACGATGCCACCGCAATGGTTTGGGGAACGGTTCGAGTGGAGCAATTATAAAGAAGCATGGGATTACTTTCCTTTTGCCCGCTTTTATATAAACACGGCCATCGTAGCCATAGCAACAGTCTTTCTTGTGTTATTCACCTCATCTCTTGCAGCTTATGCATTTGCGAGGCTGCAATTTAAAGGGAGGGACACGCTGTTTCTACTGTATTTAGGCACATTAATGATCCCCGGTCAAGTTACGATCGTGCCGCTGTTTATTTTGATGAGTGCGTTTGAATGGGTGGATACGTACCAAGCCTTAATATTGCCAGGTGCTTTCACTGCTTTTGGTACCTTTTTATTGCGACAATTCTTCTTGACGATTCCTTTCGAGCTTGAGGATGCTGCCCGAATTGATGGTTGTTCCCGGTTCGGTTTGTATTGGCGGATCATTTTGCCCTGTCAGGTCCTGCCTTGGCCACATTAGGGATATTTACATTTATTAGTCAGTGGAATAACTTTCTCTGGCCCTTGATCATTACAAATTCGGATAGTATGAGAACGCTTCCGCTCGGTATTGCGATGTTTCAATCACAAAGTGGTATTCAATGGCATTTAATGATGGCCGCCTCCGGCATTTCGATCATTCCGGCATTGCTCCTGTTTTTATTTGCACAAAAATACTTCGTGAAAGGGATAACCTTATCTGGCTTAGGTGGCAAATAGGCTAGAAGATTTTCCGCTACTTTAGAGGCGTTCGTATCGTGGACGGAGCAGATAATGTGCAGGAGTCAGCGGATAACCTGCTGAAACTGGCGGAAATCGGTGGATGCTTTGGCTAGAGTCGCGGACAATGTTTGGAGCGGGTGAAGATTCAGCCGGAAGGGAAAACAACGATGGAACGTTCAATCCATTGAAGGGTGCGGGAATAAAGTTCGTCCTTCGCCAAGACGTGCTCAAAACTAGTAAATAATGAATTGACTTTTGCTATTAAATCAAACATCTCTTTTGAATTCAAACGATTGACTTTCCTTCCAAACCTTGATAGTTTATTGTTATCGATAACAAATGAAGCGATAAGAAAGGGGATTGAACATGGCAACTAATGATTATCAATGGCCTGATTCCTATGGAGATCCGGCATGGTTTTTACACGATCGATTTGGAATGTTTATCCATTTTGGTCTTTACTCACTGCCTGCCGACATGAGTGGGTAATGACAAAGGAGCAAATTCACCCCGATAACTATGAAAAATATTTTCAAGGCTTTAATCCCGACTTGCTGGATGCTAAACAATGGGCGAGACAGGCGAAGGAAGCCGGAATGAAATATGCGGTGCTTACAACGAAGCACCATGAAGGCTTTGCTTTATGGGATTCCGCATGTACAGAGTATAAGGTGACAAACACTCAATACAAAAAGGACATCGTTCGCGAGTTTGTTGACGCTTTCAGAAGCGAAGGCTTGAAAATCGGTTTCTATCATTCTGTCATCGACTGGTATCATCCTGAATTTACGATTGACGGACTCCATCCATTGCGTGAGAATGAAGCGGAAAAAGAAAAGCCTCGTAAGATGGAAGTCTATGTTCAATATTTACACGATCAAGTGAGAGAATTATTAACGGACTATGGTAAGATAGATTATATGTGGTTTGATTTTTCCTATCCGGATCGCGATTGGGGCTGGTCGAAAGGAAAAGGGGCGCTTGACTGGAAGTCTGAAGAGCTTGAGAAGCTTGTTTTAGACCTACAGCCTCAAATTATTTTAAATAACAGACTAAACTTGAACCGTGGAGTCTACACACCGGAACAATATCAACCGAAAGAAGCACTGACCTATAACGGCGAAGAAATCATTTGGGAAGCGTGTCAAACGTTAAATGGCAGCTGGGGCTATCATCGCGATCAACGGCATTGGAAATCATCAGAAATGATTATTAAAATGCTCGTTGATACAGTATCGAAAAACGGAAATCTGTTATTAAATGTCGGCCCGACCGGGAGGGGAGAATTTGAACAGCAGGCTGTTGATATTCTAAGCGACCTTAATGGCTGGATGCATTATCATGCTCAAGCGATTTACGGGGCAAGTGCGAGCAAGTTTCAGGCTCCGGTTGATTGCCGTTTGACGCAAAGAGGAAACAAGCTATATGTGCATATGTTCTCCTACCCATACCGGACCTTGCATGTCGAACACTTAGCTGGAAAAGTCGCCTATGCTCAATTTTTACACGATCATTCAGAGGTAACCTACCAGGAGTTCAAAGAAGTCGATGTTCTACATCATGATGTTCCGGTTATTGAGCCTGGTGAAGTGGTGTTTAATATGCCTGTGCTCAAGCCTGATGTCGTTGTACCTGTACTTGAAATTACATTAAAGGACGAATGATTTTGATATGACCAGCTGTTGATACTTGGCTGGTCATCATTGATCGCATATGGATAAGGAGAGCTATGTCTAATGAATGACAAAACGTTAATTGAAGAAAAAAAAGAGCTGGTATAGTCGAAAACATTCATGCAGGAGTGATTTGTGGTGTAAACGAGTATGCAGAGACACGCTATCATGTAGGGGATAGCAACCATTTGACCTTTTATCGATCAGCTGCCAAGCCACTTCAGGCTTTGCCCGTTTTTCTTACGGATATTATTGAAAAATATCAGTTGAATGAAGAAGAAGCCGCATTATTAACCGCCTCTCAACGAGGAGAAGCGTATCATATTGCCGCCTTGGAATCGTTGCTGGAAAAGCTGCCGGTAAAGGAAGAGGAATTATTTTGTCCGCCGTCGCTTCCGCTGAATCAGCAGCCGAAGGAAGAAATGCTTGCTAAAGGCATTGAAAAAAAGGCGTCTGTACCATAATTGTGCAGGGAAGCATATTGGCTTTGTGACGGTTTGCCGAGAGATGGGCTACCCAATTGACGGCTATTGGAAGGAGGAGCATCCGTTACAACAGCAAATTATTGCAATCGTTGCGGCTTTATCAGAGCTTGAGCAGAGCGAGATTCGGGTCGGCATCGATGGCTGTGGAGTTCCTGTCTTTGCTTTGCCGCTTAAACATATGGCGCTCACTTATTTGAAGCTCGCTTGTCCAGATACCGTTCAGGATGCCCGGTTGCGTGAAGCTATTCAGAAAATGACGAACGTATGAATCGCCAGCCTCATATCGTCGCCTCGGAGCATTTTATTTGCTCTGTTTTGTTGCAGGATCAAAACATTGTTGCAAAGGGCGGGGGACAAGGGGTTTATTGCTTCGGTTTAAAAAAAAGGAAAGGCTCGCTTTTGCGCTAAAGGTTTTCAGCGGAGCAGAAGCCGTCTGGCCAAGCACTGTTGCTTCAATATTAGAGCAAATTAATTATGCAAATAAAGACACGATTGCCGCCTTAAGAGCGATACGTCCTTCTTTGATTAAAAGTGCCGCCGGCATCGAGGTGGGCGAGATTTGCGAATGCTTTACTTTGCAAAAATCGACAGGTGAGTCGGGATGATTATCGAAATTATTGCCGATTCTGTTACCGATGCGATAACGATTGAGAAGGCCGGTGCTAGCCGAATTGAGCTCGTCTCAGCGATGAGCGAAGGCGGATTAACACCAAGCTATGGCTTGATTGAAGAAGTATGCAGGCAAGTTGAAATTCCGGTTAATGTTATGATTCGTCCACATAGCCGCAGCTTTTGTTATTCAGAACAAGACTTACAAGTGATGGAAAGGGATATACGTGTTTGCCGTAAGCTAGGGGCGACCGGAGTTGTATTCGGAGCCTTAACGGCCGATAAACAGATCGACGAAGGGCATGTCACAAGGCTCCTGAAGGCAGCAGAAGGACTAGATGTGACCTTTCACCGCGCGTTCGACGAAGCTTCTGATTTAGTAGCTGCTCTACATAAGCTAAAGCAATATCCGCAAATTTCTAGAATTCTTACTTCTGGCGGACAGGCAAAGGCGGTTGAGGCTATCGAGCAATTCCAACAGCTGACGCCGCTTGTCGATTCGAGCGGTCTGCAGCTACTTGCCGGAGCTGGATTGACGCCAGAGAATATTGAAGCTTTCTTAGAGGAGGTCGCTGTTTCTGAAGTTCACTTTGGTTCGGCTGTCCGAATTGACGCAAGCTTTGGCTGTACAGTTGACTTCAGCAAGCTGAAGAGGTTGGTGGAGCAGTTAGCGAATTAAGCGCTTTAAATTTAACAGCTAACAGCTCCAACGAGCTAGTAGCAAAGGTCGAATAGCATAAAACAGCAGAGGATTTAGCTGAAATGAGGGGCTGTTTTAAGCTAGAGGCTAAAGGGGTTGCTTGCGCTTTTGCCGCAGCTAAGTATATTTTTTTGTAAAATTAGGCGATCCTTATATTGACGAATCAATCATAAACAGGCTACAATACAAACTAATCATCATTAATAACAAATTAGAAAGCTTGGAATGGGAAGAGTAGATTCGGAAGCTGACAGAGAGAGAAATCCGTGGCTGTAAGATTTCTCGTGATGTACGAATCGAAGGTCGCCCAGGAGCTGTTTTGCTGAATAGCAGTAAGCAAAACCGGTCGAATACCGTTATCGGAATGAAGTGTGCGATGATTCCGTCAATCATTGCAAACAAAGGTGGTACCGCGATACTCTCTTCGTCCTTTGGATGAGGGGAGTTTTTTGATCGTTCATTATTAAAGGAGTGAGAGGAATGGAGAAGCAAAAGCAGGAGATGCCGCCGAAGTACAACCCGAAAGAAACCGAAGCGAAATGGTATTCTTATTGGGTAGAAGGGAAATTCTTTGAGGCAGCCGGGGATGAGACAAAGGAGCCTTATTCGATCGTCATTCCGCCACCGAACGTTACAGGTAAGCTGCATTTAGGCCATGCTTGGGATGCGACGTTACAGGATATTCTAGCGCGGACAAAGCGGATGCAAGGCTATGACACATTATGGCTGCCCGGAATGGATCATGCTGGGATGCTACGCAGGCAAAGGTCGAAGGAAAGCTTAGAGAGGAAGGCAAGACTCGGTATGATTTGGGACGTGAAGCCTTTATCGAAAAAGTGTGGGAGTGGAAGGAGGAATATGCGAAATTTATTCGTGAGCAGTGGGCGAAAATCGGCATGTCGGTAGACTATTCTCGCGAGCGTTTTACCTTGGATGAAGGCTTGTCAAAAGCTGTACGCGAAGTGTTTGTAAAGCTTTATGAAAAAGGTTTAATTTATCGTGGCGAGTATATCATAAACTGGGATCCGAAGGCCAAAACGGCTCTTTCAGATATTGAGGTTATTTATCAGGACGTACAAGGTGCTCTATATCATATGAAATACCCGCTCGCAGACGGTAGTGGAGTGATTGAGATAGCGACTACCCGCCAGAAACGATGCTCGGCGATACGGCAGTAGCTGTTCACCCTGACGACGAACGGTATCAGCATTTGATCGGAAAAACGGTAATACTTCCGCTCGTCGGTCGAGAAATCCCGATAGTTGCTGACGATTATGTTGAGATGGAATTTGGTTCAGGCGCCGTCAAAATTACACCAGCTCATGATCCGAATGACTTTGAAATCGGCAATCGTCACCAGCTAAATCGCGTGCTCGTTATGAATGAGGATGGGACGATGAACGAAAATGCCGGGAAATATGAGGGGCTTGACCGATTCGCTTGCCGGAAGCAGATCGTTAAAGAGCTCAAAGAGCAGGGATCCTGCTTCAAATTGAAGAGCATCTGCATTCGGTCGGTCATTCTGAACGCAGTGGAGCAATTGTAGAACCGTACTTGTCGACGCAATGGTTTGTTAACATGCAGCCGCTTGCTAAGGCAGCCATCGAGCTACAAAAAACAGAACAAAAGGTTCATTTTGTTCCGGGACGGTTTGAGCAGACTTATTTACGTTGGATGGAAAATATCCGTGACTGGTGTATTTCGCGCCAGCTTTGGTGGGGACATCGGATTCCAGCCTGGTATCATAAGGAAACGGGGGAGGTTTATGTTGGCCATTCGGCGCCAACTGATGAGGAGAACTGGAAGCAGGATGAGGATGTACTTGACACATGGTTCAGCTCCGCACTTTGGCCGTTTTCGACGATGGGCTGGCCGGACGAAGAAACAGCGGATTATCAACAATTTTACCCGACAAATGCACTTGTAACCGGCTACGATATTATTTCTTTCTGGGTGTCGCGCATGATTTTCCAAGGACTTGAATTTACCGGTAAACGTCCTTTCAACGATGTTTTAATTCATGGTTTAATTCGCGATTCTGAAGGAAAAAAAATGAGTAAATCGCTTGGGAATGGTGTTGACCCACTAGAAGTAATTGAAAAGTATGGGACAGACGCCTTAAGGTTTTTCCTCGCTACAGGCAGTTCCCCGGGAAATGATTTACGCTTTTATTGGGAAAAGGTCGAATCAACCTGGAACTTCGGTAACAAAATTTGGAACGCATCCCGGTTTGCATTGATGAATTTGGATGGTTTGACTTATGATGAAATTGATATAAGCGGAGAAAAGTCGATCGCCGATCGCTGGATTTTAACGAGGCTACAGGAGACGATTAAAGATGTGACTCGCTTGATTGATGCCTATGAATTTGGGGAAGTCGGGCGCCTGCTTTACAACTTTATCTGGGACGATCTTTGTGACTGGTATATTGAAATGGCAAAGCTTCCTCTAAATGGTGAGGACGAGGCGGCGAAGAAAACAACTCGCTCGGTCCTTGCATACGTTCTCGAGCAAACGCTGCGTCTGCTTCATCCGCTCATGCCTTTTATTACGGAGGAGATTTGGCAGCATATACCTCATAAAGGGGACTCGATTGTAGTTGCTGCGTGGCCAGAGGCAGAGCAAAAGCTGTTGTATCCTGAGGCTGTAAAGGACATGGAGCTGCTAAAGGAGATTATCCGTTCGGTGCGTAATACGAGAGCTGAATTAAACGTTCCGATGAGCAAGCAAATTGAATTGTTCATTCAGGCGAAGGACGAAGCCACCCTTGAACAAATTCAACGAAGCATGCCTTACATCGAAAAGTTTTGCAACCCGAGCAGGCTTGACATTGGAATTCATGTACTAGCTCCGGAAAAATCAATGGTACAAGTTTTAACAGGTTGTGAGTTGTATATGCCACTCGCTGGACTACTCGATTTGGATGCTGAAATCGCTCGCCTTGAAAAAGAATTAGCAAAACTAATTAAAGAAGTGGATCGGGTCGATAAGAAGCTAAGTAATCAAGGCTTTATCGCCAAGGCCCCGGCAAAGGTTATCGAAGAAGAGAAAGCGAAGCAAGCGGACTACCTTGAAAAGCGCGATACAGTAAAAGCAAGAATTGCCGAACTGAAAGGATAACTGTGAAACAAGCTGCTTCATCGAGGCAGCTTGTTTTCCTTTAGGAGTGTGTGGTCACCTAGCAGTAAACGATTCGGCTCCCTTTCATTCTGATGCGAGGTCAAAAATTGGTGTAGCGGGAATATTGCTGTGGCGCAACGACTTAGAACGAATGTGGTATAACGATCCAGATATTTAGATTGAAAAATATTGAAAGCTATCGCTATAATGGAGCATAATACGAAGAATAGAAAAAGAAGAACGGATGGATAGGGGTTGGAGTACGTGCAAAGTGGGAAAGAAGTTATCGAGTGGATTCATAGCTTGCTTCCGTTTGGGGTTAAGCCTGGCCTGAAACGAATGGAATGGATGCTGTCACGGCTAGATAATCCGGAGCAAGAAGTAAAGGCTGTTCATGTAGCAGGGACAAATGGAAAAGGCTCGACGATCAGCTTTATGAGACATGTGCTCGAGGCTTCCGGTTATCAGGTTGGTACGTTCACATCTCCATACATTGAACGTTTTGAGGAAAGGATTTCCTTGAATGGAAGCCCGATTGAAGAAGAAGCGCTCGTTTATTGTGCGAAAAAGGTTCGCCCGCTTGTAGATGAATTGGCTGAAACTGAATTAGGTACACCGACAGAATTTGAGGTCATCACAGTGATTGGCTTTGAGTATTTTGCGAGGATTGCTAAACCCGATATCGTTTTGCTTGAGGTTGGATTGGGGGGACGATTTGATTCGACTAACGTCATCCAGCCTATTTTATCAGTGATTACTTCCATTGGACACGACCATATGCATATTCTCGGTGAGACAATTGAAGAAATTGCAGCAGAAAAAGCGGGAATTATTAAAGATAGCATTCCAGTGATTTCGGGCGTGAGAGAAGCGAAAGCGTGTACTGTCATTGAAGAGATAGCTAAGAAAAAAAATGCGGTTATGTATCAGCTCGATCGCGATTTTAGTTACAAGCAGCTCGCCTATTCTGAAAAGACCCAGTTTTTTTTCCTTTCATTCACCGTTGAATGACCGATTAGAATGCACTATTACGATGCAAGGTGAGCATCAGCTTGCTAATGCCAGTGTAGCGATTATGGCATTACTGTCATTACACGATAAGGAGAACTATCAAATACACGATTTCGCCCTTTTACAAGGTCTAGAGCAAACGAGCTGGATCGGGCGATTTGAACAGCTGTCAGCATCTCCCTTACTAGTCGTAGACGGTGCGCACAATGAGGAAGGAATGAAGGCTTTAGCCCAAACGCTTCAGACCCATTATCCAGAAAAAAAATATAAAATTCTGCTTGCCGTGACGAAGGAAAAAGATATTGGTCAATTGCTTCAACCATTTCAGCAGCTGCGTGCTGAATTTACATTCACAAGTTTTTTTGTTTTTCCGAGCAGCCAATCCTTTTACGCTTTACGAAAAAGCGGAGCTCCCAAATATGCGAGTCAACTCGGACTGGCGCAGTGCTCTAAACGAACTACTTCAATCAGCAACGACTGACGAAATGGTTGTTGTTTCCGGCTCGCTTTATTTTATCTCGGAAGTACGTCAGGCCTTTTTAGCAAGAGAGTCCGTGGCTGAACTATAATACAGCTATGTCAAAAAGCACAAAAAGGGAAGCCCCTCCCTTTTTGCGCCTGACCAAAGCTCCCATCCAACAATAGCCTCTTATTAAATAGCTCGTGTTAACGTTAAAGGCGTAGCTTATAACCAGCTCGCCTCGAGCTTTCTTCTGTAACTCCCTCGTGTTCGTTCTGAAAGACCATTGCTTTCTACTAAAAATTCATTTTTGCACGCCTCATATGCGAGATAGTCCTTCCATTGAAAAAAATAATCATCTCTCCTTTAATTCTCCAAAAAAATTGTAAAGTGGGTAATAATATGAGCTTATTTTTCACAAGTTACTTTTTTTGTGCTTGGATTAATTTTAGGTTCTTTTTTTTAACGTTGTCGGTATACGCGTTCCGTTGCAGCAATCGGTGATTAGACCGAGATCATGTTGCTTGAACTGCAAGCATGTACTCGGACCATTGGAGCTTATTCCACTCGTGTCCTTTATGCTGCAAAAAGGGAAATGTCGTAGCTGCCAGGCTAACATCTCTCGATTGTATCCATTAGTCGAACTAGGAACAGGCTTGCTGTTTGCTGGCGCTTATCTATCGCTCGGCTTAACTGCAGAGCTCCTCGTTGCCCTCCTGCTCATCTCAATGCTTTCGATCGTCTTCATTAGCGATTTGACCTACATGCTGATTCCGAACCGGATCCTCATATGGTTTTTTCCTACCTTTATCGTACTCCGACTCACATTAATTCCGCTAGATCCGTGGTGGCATGCGGTTGCTGGCAGCTTCACCGGGTTTGCGAGCGTATACCTCATTACGTGTCTAAGTAAAGGCGGGATGGGAGGCGGTGATATTAAGCTGTTTGCCGTACTTGGACTCGTACTTGGCTGGAAGCTTACTTTGCTTTGCCTTATGCTATCGTGCTTTTATGGCGCTGTCATTGGCGGAGTTGGTTTGCTGACAGGGAAAATAAAACGGCGGACCCCAATTCCTTTTGGACCATTTATCGTACTAGGGGCACTAACCGCTTATTTTTACGGCGAACTGCTTATCCGTTGGTATATGCGCTCAATTCTGCCAAGCTAATCCCTAAAAAGCACAAATCGCTAGCAAATTTTCTCCCCATATTTTTTTTAAAGTTGTAAAATAAATAGTAGAGTTAATGGAATCGTAAACTAGTAAAATAAAAATCCGTTAAAGTAAAAAAAATCTCTAGTTCTATCAATGAACACCGGTTAATAGACTAACAGTAAGCGATCAGAATGCAAGTATGAGAGAGGTGTATGACAGAATGGAGCAGGATCATCGGACGATTTCGGTACGGATCAATGGGAAGGAGCCAAGAAACAAGTCGATATCAGATAAAAAAAACCGATCCAAAACTAGAGGAAACAGCTCACCCCTATGTCCCGAAGCCAGATAATGTGATCGATCTTGGAGAACGGCAGGAAAAGCGTAAAAAGGTGGACAACCTTTTGGATGATGGAATGCGCGAATGGGGACCAAGACTTCCTCTTAAAAAGCGCAAAAAGAAACCGCGAAATCGATTGAAATTCGAGAGACTTCCATTGACGCTCATTGCAGCTATTGCTTCAGCAGTGATCGTCGGTGTAAGTTTCGGAATCGTCGTGCTGACGCTATTTAAAGATGGCGGTGAGGCTGCTGAACTAGCTGCAACAGAAGTTCAATCCGTTGCTCCAGCGTTCGAAGAGGGAGAAACGGGAATGCCGAGCGTGACGATGGAAATCGTACAGGGCGGAGCATTCTCAACGGAAGAAAAGGGAGAAGAAATGGTGCAGGCATTTCAGGCGCAAGATTTTGCGGCCGTGTTAACAAAGGCGAGTGAGCCGCTTTATTTGTTTATTGGAATCGGAGGAGACCGAGCGCAAGCAGAGGCAGTCAGCTCACTGTATAAGGAAAGTGGACAAGACACTTATTTGAAAAGCTACCATATTAAAGGGAATGAGGTAGTCGCACCTGACGAGGACGTCGTTCTCTGGTTTAGCGAAGCCGTAGCATTATTACAGTCAATGACTCAAATGAGCTCGGATGGCTTAACAAAGAATGATCCATCCATTGTTGGTGAGGAGCTAAAGAAGATTGAGCAGCAGCTTTCAGATTTACAAAGCGAGCGGGAAAATGTCGCATCGAAAGTTCCTGAGTCTGCTCTAGATGACACGTTAAAGATGGGTAATGCTCTTATGCAGGCAGGTCAACATTTAAGTGAGTCTAACGAAGCTTCTTTCTGGCTCGCCCAGCAAGCACTTTTAGAAGCATTGATTCATTATGAAGACGTTGTTCAAAAGCTGGCATAATGATACGTATAACAGAAAGGAGCTTCAAGGCACGATTCCAATGGAAATTCCTTGTTGCTCCTAGTATTGTTTGGTAAGATAAACGTAACCTTGTACAATAGAAGTAATATTAAGTATGAGGTGATCCTTCATGAAACCTTTCATTTTAGCCTCAAGTTCCCCGAGGCGGAAAGAACTTCTACAACAAATTTCCTATTCGTTTGAAACAGTGGCAAGTCAAGTCAATGAGCAAGCTCCTGATTCACTCCCGCCCGAATCTTTAGTTGAACTGCTTGCTGAACGTAAAGCTCAAGAGATATGGAGGAGCTATCCTGATGCAGTCGTGCTCGGTGCGGATACCGTTGTTGTTTATAAACAGCGTATTCTCGGCAAACCGGAGAGCAAGGAGGAAGCAAGCGAAATGCTGCGAATGCTTTCAGGAAAAACGCATTCCGTTTATACAGGTGTGGCACTTGTCAATAAAGAGAAAAAAAAGAATTTTCCATCAAAGGACCGACGTTTCCTTTTATGAGCTCAGTATCGAAGAGATTGAGGAGTACTTGGAAACAGGTGAATCGTTTGACAAAGCAGGAGGCTATGGAATTCAAGGCTTCGGCTCGTTGCTTGTCAAAAAGATCAATGGAGATTATTTGACAGTTGTCGGATTACCTTTGGCCGAAACGGTGCGGGCTCTCCGCTCTTTTGGTATTTACCCTTACCGCACTACTAACTAAGCTTGTCGTTGCACGTGACTTACCGCAAAAATAAGAATGACTGAGCACATGATTAACGAACAGAAAGGAGCGAATTTGTTGCCAGAACAGCCACTTCTCATCCGTGATGTACCAATAGGGGATCGACCGCGGGAGCGCCTGCTCCAGGTTGGTGCGCGTTCCTTGTCTAATCAAGAAATATTAGCGATCCTGCTCAGGACTGGCTCTCGACAGGAATCGGTTTTGCAATTAGCCCAGAGAGTCCTTACTCAATTTGATGGACTTCGTTTGCTGAAGGATGCATCGGTTGAAGAGCTGTGTTCAATGAAAGGGATCGGCGAAGCGAAGGCAGTTGAACTCAATGCGGCAATGGAGCTAGGTCGCCGAATTCACAGCATGAAAACGGAAGAACGCTATGTCATTCGTTCTCCTGAAGATGTTTCCAATTATGTTATGGAAGATATGCGTTTTTTAGCACAAGAACACTTCGTCGCTTTATACCTCAATACAAAAAAAATCAAATCATTCACCGCCAAACGGTTTTTATCGGCAGTCTCAATGCGAGTATTGTTCACCCACGGGAGGTGTTCAAGGAAGCATTACGTCGCTCGGCAGCGTCGATCATTTGTCTACACAATCATCCATCTGGAGATCCAGCCCCCAGCCGTGAGGATATTGCCGTGACGAAACGATTGGCCGATTCAGGTAAGCTTCTTGGGATCGAAGTGCTTGATCACGTAATCATCGGCGATCGGCAATTTGTCAGTTTGAAGGAGCAAGGCCATTTGGGTTGACGCAAAAAAACTTACGACTAACCGCAATCTTCGGCCACCACCAAACATTTTGAACGTTTCATGAATCAAAAGAAGGAAATTCTATAAAGGGGAACTTTGGGCTATTTTTTTGATGTATTGTTCGTTATAATAAAGGGTATGATTTCAGATATCTTGTGAGATGTACAATAGGTCTAAAACGACCTTGAAAAGAGCCCTTCCGAATTCAAGAAGCTTCGGGAAAACACGATGACATCTTGGAAGCTGCGAAAGTTCTGTTTTTCGGCAAGAGCACGTCGAAGACTTACCTTCTCTCGGCTCTTTTAACACGTTTGAACAGGATGTGAAGGGAGATACATAGATGTTTGGTGGAAAAGACATTGGAATTGACTTAGGGACAGCGAATACGCTTGTTTATACAAAAGGAAAAGGGATTGTAGTGCGTGAACCATCAGTAGTAGCACTGCGTACTGATACAGGAACGATTGAAGCAGTTGGAAACGATGCAAAGAACATGATCGGACGTACACCGGGTAATATTGTAGCTTTGCGCCCAATGAGGGACGGTGTTATCGCTGACTTTGATACGACGGCAACGATGTTAAAATATTTTATAAGTCAAGCATTTAAAAGCCGTTCGCTCTTTATGAGAAAGCCGTCAGTGATGGTGTGTGTCCCTTCTGGGATTACCGCGGTTGAAAAAAAGAGCGGTTGAGGACGCAACGAAGCAAGCTGGGGCAAAGGAAGCTTATACGTTGGAAGAGCCGTTTGCGGCTGCGATCGGAGCAGAATTGCCTGTTTGGGAGCCAACGGGCAGCATGGTTGTTGATATTGGCGGGGGAACGACAGAGGTTGCCATTATTTCCCTCGGAGGAATTGTGACGAGCCAGTCGATTCGAGTAGCCGGGGACGAAATGGACGATGCGATTACTCAATATGTGAAGAAAACATATAATCTGATGATTGGGGAAAGAACTTCCGAATCACTAAAAGTCGAGATCGGATCGGCCAGTGCGCCCGAAGGGGTAGACGATATGGATATTCGCGGACGCGATTTAGTGACTGGCTTGCCTAAGACCATTACGGTAACAGCAGAAGAGATCGCAGGAGCTTTGTCCGACACAGTGGCAACTATTATAGAAGCAGTCAAAAATACGCTCGAGCAGTCCCCGCCTGAGCTTGCCGCAGATATTATGGACCGCGGTATCGTGCTTACGGGAGGCGGCGCGTTATTAAGAAATTTGGATCGCGTGTTGAGCGACGAAACTCACATGCCTGTAATCGTTGCTGAGGAGCCACTTGACTGTGTGGCGATCGGTACTGGACGAGCTTTGGAAAATCTGCATCTCTTTCGCTCAAAGGCTGGCATAACTGCTCGCTCCGATAGAAAATTGTAAGAAGGTGTAGGTATGCCGTCCTTATTTTCAAACAAAAAACTAATTGTACTGCTTGTAAGTATCATTATTCTAGTTGCGTTGATCGGTTATTCAATGAGCGATCGCGAGAAATTGACAGGCCCGGAACAGGTAGTGCGCGACGCGTTCGGATGGTGCAAACGGCATTTTCCAGACCGGCACATGCTGCGGCGGGCTTCTTTAAAAATATTGGGGACATTCGTGATGTGTATGAAGAAAACAGGCTGTTAAAGGCACGGCTAGACGAGTATGCACAAATTTCAGTTGAACGCAACCTGCTGGAAAATGAAAATCAAACCCTTCGCGATATGATTGAACTGGAGGAAAGCTTACGAGATTATTTGATTCGACCTTCCGTCGTCATTCATCGCAGCCCTGACCGCTGGGAAGATAATATTGGATTGAATCGCGGTAGTCAGCATGGTGTTGAAGGTGATATGGCTGTGGTTGATTCAAAGGGAGGCTTAGTTGGAAAGGTTACACGTGTGAGTGAGTTTACATCGTTTGTCCAGCTGCTTTCAGCCAACGATCGCACCAATCGTGTCTCGGCACGAGTAGCGATGGACGATCCGGAAGTAGGTTTTATCGAAGGCTATGACGAGGAAAGAGGCTTACTGATCATGAGGAAATTGGATATAGAGGCCGAGATTGAAATTGGCGCGACTGTCAGTACCTCAGGATTGGGAGATGTCTACCCAGAAGGACTTTTAATTGGTGAAATCGTTGAGGTGGAGCCTGACGAATACGGCTTAACCCAGAATGCCTATATTGAACCGACGGCCGACTTTTCCTCTATTGATTATGTGTTTATTGTCGAGCGCTCGAGTGCGACTCTTGACCTTGGCTTGCTAGAGGAGGAAGAAGATTGAGTCGTACGTATTTACCGTTGCTGATGCTCGTTTTTTTAATAATTGAAGGTACGCTCTACCAATGGATTCTAGCATTTTATGGCATAGAATCGCTATTGGTTCCTCGCTTTCTCATTGTTCTGCTCGTTTTTATCGGGATATATTCCGGTCGAGCATCAAGTATCATATATGGTCTGTGCTTCGGTATTCTTTATGATATTGTGTATACTGAATTATTAGGTGTCTATATGTTTGGCTTTGCGTCATCGGCTATTTGTTTGCCTTAACCTATAAACGAGTTCAGGAAAGTGTTCTCCTCACTGTTCCTGGCAGTAATAGCAATAGCTGTATTCGAATTTTATCAGTATGGTCTTTTCATTATGATAGGGATTACTGATATCGATGTAGACGTATTTGTCGAGGAGAGGTTGCTGCCGACACTAATCGTAAATCTCGCATTTGCCATTTTAATGCTTTATCCGCTGAAAAAAACTTTTTACCTATTTAAAAAAGCAAGCGGATATGCGCGAAAGGTAAAGCAAGCTTAATTCGTTCGACCGTGAAATAGAGGAATGGCAAAGTCGATGTAGAATAAATTATCACCGCCGTTCAAGCCATTTTGCTTATTCAACAGTAAGGTGATCGAAGCAAAATGACGACATGCAGAGAGGACGTGTGGCTCGAGGTGAACATTGGAGTGACGATGAAAAAGCAACATGTTACGATTAAAGGGACAAAGGATGGCTTAATCTTTATACTGGATGATCGGTGTTCCTATGCTAGCTTAGTAGACGAGCTGAGCGAAAAGCTTTCTTCCCGCCACTATCAGGGAACTGACGAACCCGAGATTCAGGTGCGAGTAGATGTGGGCTTTCGTTATTTGTCAACCGAAGAAAGAGAAGAGCTGCGCACGATTATTACACACGGCAAAAACTTGACAATTGAGCGGTTCAATTCAAACGTCTTAACTTGGTCCGAAGCCGAAGAACTTAAGCAGGAAGCGCAAATGACAACACTGGTTAAAGTCGTTCGGTCAGGTCAGGTTCTAAAGGTCCAAGGTGACTTGTTGCTAATTGGAGATGTAAACCCAGGCGGTACAGTGATGGCGACGGGGAATATTTTTGTAATGGGGGCATTAAAGGGAATTGCCCATGCAGGCTACAACGGTAACCGGCAAGCAGTGATTAGCGCCTCATTGATGAAGCCGACACAAATTAGAATTTCCGATTCGATCCATCAATTTCAAGCAGCAGAAGACAGCGAAGACGCATTGATGTGCTGTGCATTCTTAAATGAAGAGACTTCAGAGCTTGTGTTGGAACGAGTGCAGCAGCTCGTTCGTCACCGGCCTAGCCTTAATAAAAATGATTAATTGACAATAGAAGGGGGTAATAAGCATGGGAGAAGCAATCGTCGTAACGAGTGGTAAGGGCGGGGTGGGCAAGACGACAACGTCTGCAAACATCGGAACAGCTCTTGCCTTGTCTGGAAAAAAAAGTCTGCTTGGTGGATACTGATATCGGACTGCGCAACCTCGATGTCGTGATGGGCTTGGAAAATCGTATTATTTACGATTTGGTCGATGTTGTAGAAGGCCGTTGCAAGCTAAGGCAGGCCATGATAAAAGACAAGCGATTTGATCATCTCTATTTATTGCCAGCTGCTCAAACGAAGGATAAGCATTCGGTTGAACCGGAGCAAATGAAAGAAATTGTCGATGAGTTGAAGCAAGACTATGATTATATTATTATCGATTGTCCTGCTGGAATCGAACAAGGCTTTCAAAATGCCATTTCTGGCGCAGATAAGGCTATTGTTGTGACAACTCCTGAAATGTCAGCAGTTCGAGACGCCGATCGTATTATTGGCTTGCTTGAACAGCAGGAGCACATCGAATCCCCCCGTCTTGTGGTCAATCGAATCCGCGGTCACATGATGAAGAACGGCGAAATGATGGATGTTGATGAGATCGCTTCGATCTTGGCGATCGATTTGTTAGGAATCGTTGTCGATGACGACGATGTCATTAAGTACTCCAACAAGGGAGAACCAATTGCTTTACATACAACGAGCAAAGCCTCAATCGCTTATCGGAATATCGCCCGGCGAATTCTTGGTGAGACAGTACCGCTAATGTCTCTTGAAGAAGAAAAGGGTATGTTGTCTAAGCTTAAACGACTTTTCCGTGTACGCTAAAACACCTGCTTTCAGGTGTTTTTTGCATTTATAAGATAGAATGAAAGAGTCCTACTTTTGTATTTTGTAAAGGTTCAAAATTAGCGCAGTACCTTTTAAGCGTTGGAGGAGCGTGAAAGTGAAGAGGACAGTAAAAGGAGCCTATTCGCCGCCAGTCGGGCCTCCCTTATAGCAGGCGCATAGTGCCCGACCTTGCTCACTCACAGCTAGCAGCCTTCGCTCAGCTTCCTTAACGTTCATAGTCGCCGCTTTTTCCACCGGTTTTCCGCGATAAAAAAGTCGTCCCGATCACCATGCCTTTATCGAGGGCTTTGCACATATCGTACACAGTTAACGCAGTAGCGCTTGCAGCAGTGAGTGCTTCCATTTCGACGCCTGTTTTGCCTTCCGTTTTTACGTGAACTTCAATTTCCAGCGTCCAGTTGCTTTCTTTTTGTTTCCAAGAAAATCCAACGTTAACTCCAGTTAACGAAAGTGGGTGGCACATCGGGATCCACTGGGCTGTGTTTTTTGCTGCCATAACTCCTGCTACTTGCGCGACGGCGAGAACATCTCCCTTTCCAATGGCACCTTCTACTATTTTTGCTCGTATTTCCTCGCTAACCTCGATACTGGAGTGAGCTACTGCCGAACGCGATGTTGCTTTCTTTTCTGAAATGTCAACCATTTTCGCTCTTCCTTGCTCGTTAAAATGGGAGAAGTGACTCACGAGCAACCACCTCGCTTCCTCTTGATATCAAACTACAAAACGGTAAATTCTGTGCTATCATAATAGAAAAGGACGCACGTTGTCAATGAAAGGGAGATAGGTATGTCTGTCACTGAACATAAGAAAGAAGCGCCAGCGATAGTACGCTGCATGATTGTGACCGTTTCTGACACCAGAACGTACGAAACGGATAAGAGCGGAAGCCTTATAAAGACAAAGCTAGTCGACGCCGGACATCGAGTCACTGAATACCAAATTGTCAAAGATGAGTACAGCCAGATTCAGCATTGGTTAAAAATCGCCGCCAACCGGGCAGACATCGATGCCGTGTTATTAAATGGAGGGACTGGTATCGCGTTGCGCGATACGACCTATGAACAGTCCAGGACTGCTTGGACAAGGAGATGCCGGGCTTCGGCGAACTCTTTCGTTATTTAAGCTTTACAGAAGATATCGGAACAGCGGCTATTTTGAGCCGAGCGGTTGCGGGTGTTCGAGATGGAAAAGCGATTTTTTTCGATGCCTGGTTCAACGGGAGCTGTTAAGCTAGCTCTGGAGCGAATTATTATTCCTGAGCTCGGCCATGTAATGCGTGAAATTTTAAAGGATCGATTTTAACTCTTTGCCGAAAGAACGACTCCCTCTGCAATCATGCGCGGAATGGATAGCGCAAACTCCTGCAAGAATAGCCTTAGCCTAAGACCTCACAGGCGTAGCTGAGGAGGCTTGAGGCTAAGGTCAGGGAAGCGGGAGCCTGGTCATGGAGCGAGCGTCGAAGGGGAGTTTTCACCCGCAAATTAGATTGCTAAAAATAGTAGTTACGTTAGAGGAAGAATCAAGCACAATTTATCGTTCAGAACTATAATAGATCCCTTCATCCTCTAAAATGGAAAGAGCAATCCTGGCAGCAGAGCTTCCATCTGCTTGGTTTTCACCTTGAATATGCACAGCAAAGAAAGAAGTATGATCACCAGTCTCTACATATCCTACAAACCAACCGCTACTATTTTCTCCGTTTGCTAAGGTTCCTGTTTTTCCAGATAACAGATGACCATTGGATTCTTCTAAAAGTAGGGAGTCCTTCACCGTTTGTATATTAGATTGTTCAAAAGCGAATTCGTTATTATAAAAGCTTTTCAAAATGTCTACTTGTTCGACAGGTGAAATTTTCAGAGAACCATCGAGCCAAAAACTAGTAAGGTTGTCCGACAAATCGCTATTTCCATAATTGATTTGTTCAAAGTAATTTTGCAATTTCTTTTTGCCCGTTTGTTGATCAAGACTTTGAAAATACCAATTAGCGGAGCTTTCCATAGCAGAGAATAAATCATGGTCTCTATTCCATTCCTCGTGCACAGACAGCGTTCCATCCCACGTCATTTGAGAATGGTCCCTTGTAATAATTCCTGATTCTAGCGCAAACAATGCACTGAATATTTTATAAGTGGAAATAGGCGTAAATCTAGTCGCACTTTCTTCCTTATTGTAGATAGTATACCGGTTCGAGTTTGAGTCCAACAGGACAAAGCTCCCTGAGAATTCATCAAAAAACCTACTGTAATCCTTATACACGACATTGGTATTAGGAATAGGATGTGTGTCTCTGTTCAGAGCCAGTACAGATAGGGAAGGGATACTGAACAAAATAACAGCCAGCACACTGACGAATACTAAAACACTTTTCATCTTTAACAGAGGTGATTCAGTTTGGAAATTAACGATTTTAACCATACGTCTTTTGACTTGATTGTATGAGCTACTGATTTCCGAAGCCGCTAACAAAGGTACTGTTCGCTGCGAAAGAGAGGCAAACTTTAAAATAACCTCGCCATATTTTAAGTGAAATTTCTTATTTAACGTTTTTAAAACAGCATAATCGCAAGAAATTTCCATCTCTGTTTTCATTTCCCTTAAAAAAAACCATACGACAGGATTAAACCAATAAACAGTCTTAGACAGATACATAAAATAGTTCACTAACATATCTCTACGCTTGCAATGGTAGAGCTCATGAAGCATAACATAGGTTATCTCGTCAGTGGATAGCGTTGATATATTATTTGGCATGACAATATACGGACGGAAAACTCCAAAGGTAATGGGTGATTTAATCAATGAAGAATATCCTAAAATAACCTTTTTGTGAAAATGTATGTTCTCTTTACATGCATAAAAAGCGGCTAATAACTCTTGGTTGTCAATTTCTTGCACGCTTTTTTGATTTTGCCGATTTTAAGGTTGCTTAAAACAATAGCGATAAGCATGACTAGTATTCCTAATATCCATACAATGAAAAAGGCTGAAGCGATCATACTGAAAGGCGATTGCTCAACTGACATCGAGAAATCTTGAAGCCAATTTGTGTCTTGAACCATTGAATCTGTCGTATGGCTTGCAAAATGAATATTAGGTAATTTTGAATGGCTTGCTCCAAGGTTCATCCAATCAAATAAAGAGTTTATTTTTTTTGAAAATGAAACGGAATAAAAGGAGCAATTAACGTTAAAAGGGAGATTACACTAATATAATATTGGGTGTTAACGGTTGTTTGGACCTTTACTATTTTTTTTATGAATAGAATGAAGCAAAAAAATTACAGATATCATAATATTACTAATTAAAAAGAGAGTAAAGAAAGAATGACCCATATTACTCCTTCTTTCTGTTCTTACGTTCTTCTAAAATTTGATACAGCTCATTAATTTCTTCGTCTGACAGCTTATCCTTTTCCAAAAAGTTTAATACCATCGAATTAAGAGTCCCATTATAAAAGCGATTTAAAAAGCTATGGCTCTCTACCTCTACGTAATCACTTTCGGCTACATTCGGTGTATAAACAAATACCCGGCCTTCCTTATAATGATTCAGTGCTCCTTTTTTTTATTAGCCGTAACAACATTGTTTGAATCGTTTTAGGACTCCATTTACTAGTTTTGGATAATTTTTCAATCACCTCATTAGTATTAATAGAAGGATGCTTCCAAACTATTTTCATAACCTCTAATTCAGCTTCTGAAATTTGTGGTAATTTCTTCATGTAACCCATCCTTAAACTTACGATTGTAATATTTTTATTATATTGCTCCTTTTTTTAGGAAGTCAACGAAACGGCAGATAGAAAAAAAACAATTGCTTTTAAAACTTACATATGTAATACTTTTAAAAACTACATTTGTAAGATTTGTTATTTGGTTAAGCAGTAAACAAAGGGGATGATGATAGGAATACCTCTTTTTCACTCTTGGAAAGCCGTATTCATGAAAAGGAATGCGGGGATGAAAGGTACGAATATCCGGATCCATTCTTTAAAAATCTAGTGGCACAAAATATAAATCTTCCATGATAATTCAGGGAATAAAGAGAGTGAGTAAGTCTTTAGGAGGGGTCGTAGTGAAAAACAGATTATTTATACTAGTGCTTATGGCGATGACACTTGGCTTCGTCGTCATATCCGGATGCTCAAACGAGAGGAAGCAAGAAGAACTATTTGATAGCTTTGCTGAAATGTTATCGAATCAGGATTATGGGAAGTTGTATGCTTTATTATCGAAAGAATCCACAGAATACATAACAGAGGAGGACTTTGTGACAAGGTATAAAACGATTTACTCTGGTATTCAAGCCAATGATATAAACATTGAAAAAGGTGAAATAGATAATGAAGAACATGCGATTCCATTCTCGCTAAAAATGGACACGGTAGCAGGAAAGGTGAATATCCGAGATTATCAGTTAAAGCTAGTTAAGGAAGAGAAAGAATGGAAAATCAAATGGGATGATCGCTTGATTTTTCCCAATATGGAATTAGGAGATAAGGTTAGAGTCGATGTTGCTAAAGCAACAAGAGGCAGTATTCTTGATAGAAATGGCAATCCCCTTGCAAAAGATGAAGTCATCAAACGGTTGGAATAAATCCAGCCCTGTTTGACCAAAGCGATCGAGAAGAAAAAATAAAAGAATTGGCTACTATTTTAGACATAAGCGAAGAAAATATTACAAAAAAAGCTAGAGGATAATACAAATCCCAACTACTTTGTTCCAGTTGTCGATGTCCTTCCAAACGATGAAAAACTAGGGAAATTAGAAGGTAGAGAAGATGACGGAATTTCAATGAACAATAAAAATTCAAGAGTATATATGAATCAAGAGGCCTTCGGAAGACTTCTTGGATACGTAGGGAGTATTACTGCTGAGGAATTAGAAAAGAACAAAGAAAAAGGATACAGTACTTCTTCCCTCATAGGAAAAGCAGGTCTTGAGCAAGTATATGAAGATAAGTTAAGAGGAGTAGATGGAGTAGAAATATATATTGAGCGAGAGGAAGAAAAGGTAGAAATAATTGCAAAAGAAGAGCCGCAGCATGGCGAGGATGTTCAGTTAACCATTGACTCAGAGCTACAGGCTAATATTTATGAGGAAATGAACGGCGCGAAAGGCTCAGCAGCGCTGTTAATCCAAAGACTGGAGAGGTTCTTGCTCTTGTGAGCTCTCCCTCTTATAATTCTAATCGCTACACGACATATATAACGAGAGAGGAACAGCAAAGGCGGGAAGAAAGCGATTTTGCTGATGAAGCAAATAGGTTTAGTAAATTGTATTCACCAGGTTCTGTTTTTAAATTAATTACTGCTGCAACTGGGCTTGAAAAAGAAAAGATTGATCCGGAGAGGCATATTGCTATCACTGGGCGTTCATGGCAAAAAGATAGTTCTTGGGGGAACTATAGTATTACAAGGGTGAATGAGCAACCATCTATCAACTTAAAAAGTGCAGTAAAATACTCGGATAATATCTTTTTCGCTATGACTGCTCTTGATTTGGGAAGTGATGACTTTATTGCTGGAGCGAAAAGGTTTGGAATTGGGGACGAATTAGAAATTGGATATCCTTTAAGCAATAGCCAAATTTCAAATGACGGCAGCATTGGTAGCGAGATTCTTCTAGCTGATTCAGGCTACGGACAAGGGGAAATCATGGTTACATCATTACACATGGCGCTAGCTTATACTGCATTATCTAATGACGGAAATATTATGAAGCCGTCACTCGTTCAAGCGGACAATCAGAAAGTAGAGGTTTGGAAGGAAGCTGCGATATCATCTGAACATCTCGCTACATTACAAAGTGCTTTTTCAGCTGTCATTCATGAAGAAGGAGGAACCGCGGCTGCTTCAAAAATCTCAGGAGTACAATTAGCTGGAAAAACAGGAACAGCTGAAATTAAACGATCTCAAGATGATGAAGATGGAAATGAAAATGGCTGGTTCATTGCAACAGATTTAGATTCTTCCAATATATCACTTGCGATAGTGCTTGAAGATGTAAAAGAAAAGGGAGGCAGCAGTGCTGCGATACCAATTGGCAAAAATACGCTGTCTAATTACTTGCAACAATAGATGAATTTCGATTGGAAAAAAAATTACAGAAAGAGGTTAGGTGTATATGACAACATGGAACACAAATTTTAGTACTTCTAAATTAAAAACAATGGTAGTTGGAGCACTTCTCTCATGTTTCATGCTTATAGGTTGTTCTCAGGATAACGTCCATTCGACCCAACCTAAAGAAGAAACTGACATAACGGCTGCGTTTGCCAAATTAGAGGATATTTATGATGCTAGACTCGGCGTCTTTGCCTTGGATACGGGCACAAACCAAACGATAACGTACCGACCAGATGAACGCTTTGCCTATGCATCTACGCATAAAGCTCTAGCTGTCGGGGCATTGTTACAGCAAAAATCAATCGAAGACCTTAACGAAATAATTTTTTTATAGCGAGGATGAGCTTGTGAATTATAGCCCGATTACAGAGAAGCATGTTCAGACAGGAATGACGCTTAAAGAGCTTTGCGATGCTTCTATTCGATACAGTGACAATACGGCGGCGAACCTGATACTTAACCAGCTAGATGGACCTGAAGGGTTTAAAGCATCACTCGTGGAGATTGGTGATAATGTTACTAATCCTGAGCGATTTGAGACAGAGTTAAACGATGTTAAACCTGGAGAAACTCAAGATACTAGTACACCGAGAGCGCTCGCTACTAGCCTTCATACTTTTGTCATCGGAGACGCCCTACCGACTGATAAACGTGCGATTTTAACAGATTGGCTAAAGAGAAACACTACTGGAGATACATTAATTCGTGCGGGAGTACCGAATGGCTGGGAAGTTGCAGATAAAACTGGAGCAGGAGCGTACGGAACGCGAAATGACATTGCTGTCCTTTGGCCACCGAACGGACAGCCGATTGTTCTGGCAATACTTTCTAGCCGCGATGAAAAGGGCGCTGATTATAACGATAAGCTTATTGAACAGGCAACTAAGGAAGTCATAAATACACTTCAAGGCGACCATAATTAGGAAATGATAGAATTTATAAAAAAGGATAGGTGCACCGTACCATTTTCTCGATTGGTACGGTGGTCTTATTATGATAGTTAAAAGTGATTTTACCCTTGCAATGTTGGGCAGTACGAACTGCCTCTATTTTTTTGGGCTAGAATACTATATAATTGGAGGTGTTATAGAGACGTGTGAAAGGGCAGGTGAAAAGAGAGTGGTCGAACGTAGAAAGCCGATTCCCGTTTCTGAAGCGGTGGCAGCTGTTGTTGCCCATCCATTAAAAAAACGAAGTAGAGATGATTTCAATTGACGAGTGCGAGGAGTGTTATTTAGCGCACGATCTGAAAGCCGATCACGATGTCCCTCCATTCGATAAATCGCCGTATGACGGCTTTGCGATTCGTGCTGAAGATACAACAGACGCTTCCAGAGAAGAGCCTGTTGTTTTAAAGGTGATTGAAGAAATTGGGGCGGGAAACGTAGCGAGCAAGCTCCCTAAAAAAAATGAAGCGATACGAATGATGACAGGTGCACAAATTCCTGCCGGCACCAATGCGTCGTCATGTTTGAACTCGCGCGTGAATTTATCGAGAGAGGACAGCCTTTTATCGAATTAAAGCGACACTTCCAAGCCGGGACAAATATTTCCAGGCAAGGTGAGGACGCGAGAAAAGGAACCGCACTTGTTGAAAAAGGACGAAAAATAGATGCGGGAGTCAAGGCGCTGCTTGCTACTTTCGGATACGCAAAGGTTCCTGTTTTCAAAAAGCCTCGAGTCGGTGTGTTTGCCACCGGAACAGAATTGCTCGATGTCGATCAACCATTGGAGCCGGGAAAAATTCGTAACAGTAACTCCTATATGGTCATGGCCCAGCTTAAAGCGATAGGGGCCGAGCCTGTATATCTCGGTAAGCTGGTCGATGATCTTGACCGCTGCTATCAGGCGATAGCAGCAGCTCTGTCTCAAGTTGATTTACTTGTGACAACTGGTGGAGTTTCCGTCGGCGATTATGATTATTTGCCAGCCATCTATAAAAAACTTGGTGCGAAAGTATTATTTAATAAAATTGCGATGCGTCCAGGCAGTGTGACGACTGTGGCGGAATTAAACGGTCAGCTTTTATTTGGCTTATCAGGTAACCCGTCTGCCTGCTTCGTTGGCTGTGAGCTCTTCGTACGCCCTGTAATCCTAAGCGGCTTCGAGAATGGGCGACCGCACCTGCAAAAGGAACAAGCTAAGCTCATGGAAGACTTTCCTAAGCCAAACCCATTTACTCGTTTTGTGCGTAGCCGCCTCTCGATTTCAGATGGCCGATTGCAAGTGAGGCCAACGGGTCTCGATAAATCAGGAGTTGTGACTTCTTTGGCTGATGCAAATGCGCTGTTGATGCTGCCTGGTGGAACGAGAGGCTTTCAGCAAAACGATGAGGTTGACGTATTATTGTTAAACGGAGAGGGAGCCGAATGGCCATGGGGAAGCGCTTAAACGTATGGCAAGTAGTTGGCTACAGCAATAGCGGGAAAACGACGCTTGTTGAACAGCTGCTCCATGCTGCAACGATGAACGGCAAACGAGTTGCAACGATCAAGCACCACGGTCATGCGAATAAGCTTGCTACACTCGATCAAGGAAAGGATTCCTCACGACATCGTCAAGCTGGGGCACTCGGTTCGGCAGTAGTTGCAAACGGAATACTTCAGTTGCAAATCGAGCAGGAGCGATCGTGGGGAGTTGATGAGGTGCTCGGTATGTATCAAGCATTACAGCTTGATGCGGTTCTTATTGAGGGCTTCAAGTATGAAGCTTTTCCGAAGATTGCAATTGTGCGGAATCATGCGGATTACGAGTCACTTAAAACATTGGCGAATGTGAAAGCGCTTCTTTGCTGGGATGATTTTGCGCACTCTTCCGAATCGGTTGTGACTTTTCGAACTAGCGAATCGCTGCAGCTAGCCAGCTGGTTATTGGAACAATGGAGGGTTAAGGAATGAGTGAAAAACTGTTTGAACTAACAAAAGACGAAATTTCGATTGAGGCAGTAGTTGCAAAGGTTATCGACCCTTGTGCAGGTGCTGTCAACACATTTATCGGCACCGTACGGGAGTTGACCGATGGGAAAAGAACGCTTTATTTAGCCTATGAAGCTTATGAAGCAATGGCTGAAAAGAAGTTGGCTCAGATCGGTTCTGAAATTCAGGAGCAATGGTCTGACGCACGGGTTGCGATTAGTCACCGTACGGGTCGACTCGATATTTCCGATATCGCTATCGTTATTGCTGTATCAACACCACATCGCAATGAATCGTACGAAGCGAGCCGTTATGCGATTGAACGAATAAAGGAAATCGTCCCGATCTGGAAAAAAGAACATTGGGAGAACGGTGAGGCGTGGATTGGCAATCAGCTTGAAACGATCGCTTATCCTGAAGGGTTTCCGAAGGAGGGTAAACCATGATCCAAGTATTACTTTTTGCGGAGCTTGGCGAACAGGCTGGTCAAAGGGAGCTGACGTTAACTGTTGAAGAAACGACCGTTGCCGCCATCAAATTGGCAGTAAAAAAAACAATTTTCGCAGCTAGTATCGCTAGAGCAGGCAATGGTTGCTGTAAATGAAGAATACGCGGAGGAGACAGCTCCTGTCAAGGCGGGGGATATCGTTGCTTTTATCCCCCCTGTGAGTGGTGCTAGTACGATTCATTACAGTGGATTCCATGAAAATAAATGCTAAGGAGCTCGTCTTTTTTTTAGTTAAATGCTCTAATATGATTGACTTTCCGAAAATTAGTCCAAGCCGAAACGAGCTTGCTGCAGCACTTAGCCAAACGGTATCGACAGTAAACTAAAGAAAATCTCTACGCTGCAGAATTCGCTTCGTATTTATTGCTAGGTGGCTCATGTAAACGAATCAGGCAGCGGCGGCTTCGGCTGGGAAGCTTGATGAAGTGGACAAGGTGAGAGCGTGAAGAAGCTGGAGCGGAGCGGTCCTTGCCAATTCATGAGCAAGCTCAATGGAGACGAGGCCATTCGTGCGCTTTGCTCAATCCAAAACGGCTGTAGAGGGAATGGCAAAACCTTCTTCTGACAGCCTCCGAAACGTCTGCTTCCTGAAAAAGGGGTGAATAAGATTTGTCTATCTTTAAATCTAAGCTGTTTTCTAAAATTTTCCTTTCTTATATGGTCGTTTTCTTGCTTCCGTTTGTCGTCATGAGTGCGATTTTGTATCAGCAGGCGATCGTCGAAACGAGGCAGTCTATTGAGCAGAGCAGTATTGAAAAACTAGGGGCAACAGCTGAGATGATCGATGAAAGAAATGTCGAATTGGAAACTATTGCGACTAATATAGCATATAACAAACGTCTGACTCCTTATATGATCAATCACCCGTTTTATCAGATCGATGCAATCAATGAACTAAAGAATTATCAATCGAATAATTCATTTATTGAAGACCTTTTTATTCATTACTTAAATGATCGCAATATTTATTCTTCAAGAGGGCTTTATTCTACCGAGTATTTTTTTTGATGCGTTTGGTTTCAGCGAACAATTGAAGGAGGAATTTTTAAACCGTATTCATACGATGGAAAGCCCGATGCTTGGCCATTCGCAGGAGATCCTATTAAAAGGAAATAAAGAGCAAATGCTTTTTTTTCTTTTACCCGCTGCCGAAATCAAGCCTTGCTACATACGGAGCTGTGATGTATTTTGTGAAGGAATCGTCCTTTGCTCGCCTGCTGGAAAATACGTTAGGGGACATAGACGGTAGCATTTATATGCTAGGAGAAGATGGCGAGCTGCTCGCCTCAACGAGCAAGGGAATGACGATCGATACGGAAGCTTATGCGCTTGATTTAGGGACGGAGTCGATCGTAGACAATATTACGATTGACGGGGAGTCCTATTTGGCTTTGCAGCTGAATTCTGCTGCAACAGGCTGGTCTTATGTCGCAATATATCCGATGGAGCAATTTTTTTAGCCAGCTGACCAATATTAAAATCTATTTTTATATCCTGCTCGCCACGCTCATTTTACTCGGCCTTTTACTTTCGATTTTGTTATCAAAAAAATCAATACAAGCCTATCCAGAATATGGTTGAAGTCATTCAAGAAAAGTCGATAAAAGGAAAAGGTTTGATGTCCGAAAGGAAAAATGAATTAATTCATATTCAAGAAACGCTGGAGACGGCTTTTAATGAGAGCAAAAAGTTAACGGAGCAGGTGAACCGGCAGCATCCTTATGTGATGGAGCAATGTGTCGTCAATTTACTTTGTCGAAGCGGAGAGAATGGCGAACACGTCGCTAAGCTTCATCAAGTAATGAATGAGCCTCTGGACCGTCCTTATTACTTTGTACTCCTTGTCACCTTTGTAAGCAAAAAAAATCAGGCGGTTCAATCGAATCAGCTCGTTTTGGAGCAGTTTCGTTGTCGGAAACTTGAAGGAGCTGTCATCGTCGCTGCCGAATTGTTTCATGATAAAGCAATCGCCTGTTTAATCAATATGGACACGACAATGCCTCCGGTAGAGGCGAGTCGTACGATCGTCGAGAAAATGGAAAAGGCGATTAAAAAAAGAAGTCGGCACCGCTCCTTCTATCGGGGTCGGAACGGTGTACAGTAATTTGAAGGATATGAATCAATCTTTCATCGAAGCCTCTGGAGCATTGGATTACCGGATGATCAAAGGGAAAGAATCGATTACGTATTTTTATGATTTAAACGAGCGTTCCACCGGGAAGCGTCTCATTTGGTATTCCGAGGAGCAAAAAAATTAAGCTCGTTCAAAGTATTAAGAAAGGGAATGAAGCCATTGCTGCCGATGCGTTAAAAAGTATTATGGGTCAAATTCAAGCACGGACCGTTCCGCTTTATTCCGCCAAGTTTATGAGTTATGATTTGATCAATATCATATTAAAAACGGCCGACAAGGAGCAGCTGAGCTATCATTTTAATATCGAGGATTTAAGCGAATTTGCCTCGCTAGATCAGCTCGAGCAGCAGCTGCACACGTTAACGAAGGAGCTGTGTCTTGCTGCTTCAAAAAGCAAGGAAGCGGACGAGGAGGAGCTTCATCAAAATATTGTTACCTATATGAATGAGCATTACAAAGACTTTGAACTCAGCCTTGAGAAAATGGCACTAATATTTCAGCTCTCTTCTCCTAATTTAAGTCGATTAATCAAGGCTATTACTGGCGTTACGTTTACTGAATATATTTGGAAGCTACGCCTGGGCGAAATTAAAGCGAATTTAATTAATACGAACCGCTCAGTTAAGGAAATTGTCACAGAGGTTGGCTATATCGATGTTGCGAATTTTACCCGCAAGTTCAAAAAAAATAGAAGGAATGACACCAGGCAACTTTCGCAAAAAAAATAAAGAAGGCGGTTCCACCGTCGTTTCCTGACAGGTGCGAGCTTCACTCCGGTTAAGATAGAAAATCTTAGCCGGCTTTTTTTGTTTGCGCCTCATGCGGAAGAAAGATTTTCCCTGAAAGCGCGGCAGGTGAACGAAATGACCAATCGAAGGAGGGAGATGCTCACATGCTACTCCTCCGGTGCTACTCCTTATTAAAACGCTCCTGCTTAAGTTGCTAGCTTTCGCAATGCTCACATATTCTTTTTTGCAAAATGACATATCTATACTGCACTATTCGTTGGTAAGCCACAATTGTCGCCTTATTTTTATTGAAAATAATACATATTTACACGATTTTTGCGGCGAAATACACTCATACTGGCAAGGATGTTGTCAGAATGACTGTAAAGGGGGAGAGCCGCTTCATTTTTTTTAACACGCCAACATATTTTGTCATCTCAGCTTAAAAAGGTTGAAATCTGACCGCTAATCGCTGTACACATTCAAAAGCACGACAGGAGAATGGGAACAAAAAAAGTAAACGAGGAGGAGAAAAATGAAGAAGCCAATGTTTTTTATTTTCGGTCTAATTGTAAGCGTTTTCTTTGCTTGTTCAAATTCAGATGACACGACCAGTACTGAGGACAATCACGCAGAATCAGGGATTAACAAGGAAGGCTTCCCAATATCCGCTGAGCCGCTCACGATGTCGATGTTTGGGCCGAATGTAGGAATGAAGGAATGGAGTGAAATGCACTTTTTTAAAGAAATGGAAGAATTAACGAACATATCGTTTGAGTTCAGAACCCCCAACCTTGACAGTGCACCGACTCAGAAAAATCTAATGTTAGCTAGCGGCGACTACACAGATATTATTTTTGCCGGTGGACTCAGTCACGAGGAGCAGGTTCAGTATGGGGGACAGGGGGTTCTGATTCCGTTGGAGGAATTGATTGCTGAATACGCCCCGAACATCCAGAAAATATTTGAAGAGTATCCCGAAGTGTTAAAGTCGATTACTGCAACAGATGGCCACATTTATGCATTGCCACAAGTCATGATGGGAGAAAACTGGTATCGTGGTCCGCTTTGGTATAACGGAGCGTGGTTGGAGGCATTGGAGGTCGACGTAGATGAATTGCCTGAAACAACGGATGAATTATTTGACTTATTAGTTCGTTTTAAAGAGGAAGATCCAAACGGAAACGGTGAAGCCGATGAAATTCCGCTGACCGGCCACACGATGGACGACTTGCGTCAATTTTTTTTCTCGGTGCCTTTGGCGTGCTTGACAGCGATGGAGTTTACGTGCTGGACGGAGAAGTAATATATGGTCCGATTCAGCCAGGATATCGTGCGTATTTAGAATATATGAATAAGCTTTATGAAGAGAAGTTACTCGATCCGGAGACCTTCTCCCAAACGGATGAACAGAAAAAAAGGAAAGGGACAGTCTAATCGTGTCGGGTTATTTGCTGACTGGTTCCCGTATTTTATGCTAGGGACGCCCGAAGGGGGCACAGAAAACCCGATGATGAAACCGATTACGAGTGAGCTAGTTGATGAACCTACCATTCCAATGAGCTCGGGGATTTCTGTCGGTGCTTTTGCGATAACTGATAAGGCTGAACACCCAGAAGCCGCCATTCGTTGGGTCGATTACCTATTTTCTGAAGAGGGCAATATTTTATTGAATGTCGGTGCAGAGGGCGAGTTTTGGGAATGGGAGGACGAGGCTAATCAAATTCGGCGCCAAAATGAAGTCCCTGAGCAATTTAATTCTTCTGAGGATTGGCGCGGCAGCTTAACGCCAGCTTATGGGATTGCTGTTCCTCAGTTCATTTATGACATAAATTGGGCAGAAGACGGGAACTTCTCAGAATGGATCCGTCAGGAAACGGAAGAAAAAAATTCATCCCGTCGGCCATGTTCCATTGCCAGGAATGTTCCTGACTAGCGATGAGCAGCGTGATGCGAACCGAATTCGTTCTGATCTAGACACTTATGTTGAACAAATGGAAGCAAGATTTATTACCGGACAGGAATCTTTGTCAAATTGGGATACGTATGTCGAAACGATTGAAGGTATGAATGTAGAAAGGCTTCTTGACGTTTATTCAGATGCCTATGAAAGGTATGACCAGGCTGACGTAAATTAGAGCAGCCAAACCGCTCCGACGTGAACGATGATGGCGGAGCGGTTTGTTTCATAGGAGTCATTCTTATAAAGATACGAAGCAGCTGAGGCGGGATTAATACAGCCTGCTTTCTGCGTCATTTGAAAAAAATGACATAATCGAGCTGCAAAAACGACATAGCTTGAGAGCCGATTGTCAGGTGGCTGTTGGGATAAAAACGACATATTTACTCAATTCCTGAAACGAAATATGCTTTTTTATAGATTGGCAAAAGGAGGGGGCTAGAGGCTGCATGAAACAATCACTACAATTAAGTTCAGAAGAAATTACAGAAATTAAAAAGCAGAAAAAAAAGGGGAAATGGAGACGGGCCCTACAAACGTGGGAACTGTATGTTTTTATTGCACCCGCTTTTTTTTATTTTTTAATCTTTCATTATTTTCCGATGTACGGAGCGCAAATTGCGTTTAAAGACTTTTCTCCTGTATTAGGTATTTGGGGAAGTGAGTGGGTCGGATTTGAGCATTTTAAAGCTTTTTTTAACTCTTATTATTTCTGGGATTTAGTGAAAAATACTCTCGGACTTAGTATTTATTCATTAGCTGTCGGTTTTCCAATCCCTATTATTTTAGCGCTTTCATTAAATGAAGCTAAGAACGGGTTATTCAAACGCTCGGTTCAAACGATTACGTACGCTCCACATTTCATCTCCGTCGTCGTCATGTCGGGATTAATTATCGCTTTTTTATCGCCATCATCCGGGATTATAAATCATATAATTGGGTTTTTCGGATTCGAACCGATTGGGTTTATGTCAGATCCGAGGTGGTTTAAAACGATTTATGTGCTGTCAGAAGTGTGGCAAAACGCCGGTTGGGGCACAATTATCTACTTGGCAGCTCTCGCAGGAGTGGATCCGCAGCAGCATGAAGCAGCCATTGTTGATGGAGCGACAAGGTTGCAACGAATTTTTTATATTAATATCCCAGCGATTTTGCCGACGATGGTCATTTTATTAATATTGAACACAGGTAACTTACTCGCCGTCGGATTCGAAAAAATCTTATTGCTCCAAAATCCTTTAAATATGAGTTCTTCAGACGTTATTGCGACATTTGTATATCGAGTCGGTTTACTGGATGCAGAGTACAGCTTCTCGGCAGCCGTTGGGTTATTCAATGCCGTAATCAATGCGATTTTACTTATTGTAGTCAACCAAATTGCGCGTAAAACAAGTGAAACTAGTCTATGGTAAAAAGGGGTGAATTCATTGGACTCTAATATTCAAGATACGAAAGCAGATAAACTGTTTAAAGTGTTTAATTATGGTTTATTAACCTTCGCATTAATCGTTGTTTTGTACCCATTGCTCTATGTAATTAGTGCATCGATCAGCGATCCGGCAGCCGTCAATTCAGGTAAGATGTGGCTGTTCCCGGTTGATATTACGTGGGAAGGGTATCGGCGTGTCTTCAATACGAGCGAAATCTGGGTAGGGTACCGGAATACGATTTTTTTTACACTTTGTTAGGAACATCGATTAATTTGGCAGTAACGCTGCCAGCGGCGTATGCTCTTTCTAGGAAGGATTTTGTCGGACGGAACTTCTTTATGGCCATGTTTGTGATTACGATGTTTTTGAGCGGAGGATTGATTCCTACATATTTATTAATTCGAGATTTAGGAATGGTCAATTCGATTTGGGCAATGGTATTGCCTAATGCAGCTGCGATTTGGAACATCATTATTTGCCGAACCTTTTTCCAATCGACGATTCCAAAAGAGCTGGAAGAAGCAGCAACGATTGACGGATGCTCGATTTTTAATTTATTTTTCAGGATTATTCTGCCTTTGTCCGCCCCGATTATTGCGGTTATGGCATTATTTTATGGGGTCGGCCACTGGAATCAATATTTTAATGCGATGATTTATTTGTCGGATGCAAGCAAATACCCGTTGCAGCTCGTTTTAAGACAAATTCTTGTCCTGCAGGAAATGGCCTCTACCGCCGATTCGATGACGGATGGTGTTAGCGGAGTGGCGAGTGCAAACCAAGCGGAAATCGCTGCCGTTGTACGTTATGCTGTAATGATTGTCGCAACACTCCCAGTCATAATCATTTATCCTCTTATGCAGCGTTATTTTGTAAAGGGTGTCATGATTGGCTCCCTGAAAGGATAAAGGTGTACACTTGAATAAGGAGGGCAGAAAAACAAAGGATAATTTAAGAAAAATTTAGGGGGAACAACATGAAAAAGCATTTATTTTCAGTCATCAGCTCAGCTGCTGCTGTTAGCCTACTTGCCGCATGCTCCGGCTCAGATGACAAGGCGAGTAGTACTGCTGAAGTAGAAGTAAATAAAGAAGGTTTTCCAATCGTGGACGAGAAGATCACGATGTCCATGTTCGGTCCAAGTACTGGGTTACAGGAATGGAAAAATATGAGCTTCTTTCAAGAGATGGAAGAATTAACAAACATTTCATTCGACTTTCGCACACCGAACCTCGATAGTGCTCCAACACAGAAAAATCTAATGTTTGCGAGTGAGGATTATACAGATATTATATTCGGCGGTGGATTGACTCGTGAAGAACAGGTGCAATACGGGGGCCAGGGTGTTCTGATTCCTTTGGAGGATTTAATTGCAGAATATGCTCCAAATATTCAACAAATGTTTGAGGAGTATCCGGAAGTACTAAAGTCTGTAACAGCAACTGACGGTCATATTTATGCATTGCCGACCGTATCGATAGGAGAAAATTGGTATCGTGGCCCACTTTGGTATAACGGTGCGTTTTTAGAAGCCCTCGATATTAGTGAGGATGAATTACCAACAACAACAGACGAATTATACGATTTATTAGTCCGTTTTAAAGAAGAGGATCCGAACGGAAACGGAGAAGCGGATGAAATCCCGTTGACTGGTCATACGATGGACGATCTTCGTCAATTTTTCTTAGGTGCATTTGGCGTACTTGAAAGTGATGAAGGAATTTATATCCTTGATGACGAAGTGTATTACGGTCCAATTGAATCTGGCTACCAAGCTTATTTGGAATATATGCATAAGCTCTATGCAGATGGGCTGCTTGATCCGGAAACGTTCTCTCAAACAGATGAACAGAAAAAAAAGGAAAAGGCCAGGCCAACCAAGTTGGATTGTTTGCCGACTGGTTCCCATTCTTTATGTTAGGCACTCCTGAAAATGGGACTGAAAACCCGATGATGCCGCCGATCACGAGCGAACTTGTTGACGAGCCGGTCATCCCGATGTCCTCTGGAATTACGGTTGGATCATTTGCGATTACAAATAGTGCAGAGAATCCGGAAGCCGCGATTCGCTGGGTTGATTATTTGTATTCAAAAGAAGGAAGTACTTTACTTAATATCGGAGGGGAAGGTGAATTATGGGAATGGGCGGATGAAGAAAATCAAATCCGCAGACAAAAAGAAACGCCGCCGAATTTTAATTCATCAGAGGATTTCAGAGGGACATTGACACCAGATTATGGAATTGCCGTACCACGCTTATCGTTTGATATTGAATGGGACGAAGAGAATGAGTTTTCTGACTGGATTCGTGAAGAAACGGAAAAGAAAATCCATCCGGTCGGTCATGTAGGGGTACCAGGTATGTTCTTAACTTCTGAAGAACAGCGAGATGCGAACCGAATTCGCTCTGACTTGGACGCATATGTTGAACAAATGGAAGCAAAATTCATTACAGGACAGGAAACACTGTCAAATTGGGATACTTATGTACAGACGATCGAAAATATGAATGTCGAACGCCTGATTGAAATCTATGCAGATGCCTATGAAAGGTATCAGCAAGCCGATGAGCAATAAGCACGGAGATTCTGAACTGACCCTATAGCATCTATCAAGGAAAAAGGGGGCAGGGCGAGAATTTGCCGCGCTTTAAGAAAATAACGAGGTGAACGAACAAAATGGGGAAAACAATAAAAATAGGCATTATTGGTAGTGGCGGCATTGCTGCAGCTCATGTCAGAGCTTATAAACGAATGTCAGATGTCGAAATTCTCGCAGTAGCAGACATTGTTCCAGGTAAAGCGGAGCAGTTTATAAATGAGCTAGAGCTCACACAAGCCCAAGCATTTGAGTCTTTTCACGATCTATTAAAGCTGGATCTTGATGGTGTTAGTGTTTGTACGCCTAATATCGCCCATCACGAAACGAGTGTTGCAGCGCTTCAGGCAGGGAAGCACGTCCTTGTTGAGAAACCGCTTGCGATAACTTTTGAGCAAGGAAAAGAAATGGTGAAAGCAGCGAAAGACGCTGATAAAATGCTATCAGTCGGCTTCCAGCCGCGCTACGATCCGAATATGAAAAAGGTAAAAAGCATTGTTCAGCAAGGAGAGCTTGGCGACGTTTATTATGTACAGATGGGCGGAGGACGCCGGCGCGGGATGCCAGGTGGGACGTTCATTAATAAAGCGTTAGCCGGAGCTGGTGCAATGGCCGATATTGGCTGCTATTCGCTTGACTTAGCCTTGATGCATTAGATTATCCTAAACCATTAACTGTTTCCGCCTATACATCTAATGTATTTGGAACTAATCCTAAATACCATCCAGAAGCAGCAAAATTCGAAGTCGAGGATTTCGGTGTGGCGTTTGTGCGTTTAGAAGGCGGAAAGGTCTTGAATTTCAAGATTTCTTGGGCGATGCATATGGATTCTCTTGGACCAACGATCTTCTTAGGAACGGATGCCGGGCTGAAGCTAACTCCGGCAGGAACGGGACCGTGGAGCGGCGTTTGGGACGGTGGAATCGGCTCTATCCAAGTGTTCAGCGATCAAGACAACGAGCATGTCTCAAAAACAGTTGAAGTCCAGAAACACGATCTTGATATTTTTTTATGAAAAAGTCCGAGATTTTGTTGTTGCGATTAAGGAAAACACAGGAGCCCCGATACCTGGAGAGCAAATTCTCATCAATCAAGCGATCATTGACGGCATTTTGCGTTCGGCCGAGCTTGGAAAAGAAGTAGAAATCGAACCTTTCTAAAAGAAAACAACCGTAAGTTATAAGGAGCTGTCCCCAAAGGCTATAGTTAGGACAACCCTATAAATCCCTTTCGTTTTGTATAATGAAAGGGATTTTTTTTGAGAATAATGAGGCCTTGATGCTCAATTTTTTGGGACTCAACGGCTTTAAATTTTGATGTAATTTCCAATTTGTATAATCGTAAGTGGCTTATTAATAACGCATCCAATTTTACATTGAACTCTGCATTTCTTTTAGGCATTTATCCACTAGTATTTACTGAATTTTGACTCGAGCGGGCGTAGCGAAAGGATTAGTATATCACGCCTTAACCACGTTAAGCCGCACCTATAGCGAATTGTTATAGCAAAATGCTTTTTTTTAGAATAGTTGTACACTGTTGAATCAGACTAAAAAAAAACTTGAAATAATCTGATAGTTATGATATCTTCTGATCAAATATAGAAACCGATTACTAAAAAGCGGAAAAATATGATATCGTAAAAAACAGAAACTTCCAACATCTATAGTTTCACGGGTATTAAGTAACAGTAACTATTCAGTTCGAGCCAGTTGCGTGTGCCAAAATACAATAGGTGGTCAAATACTAAATTACATAAAAAGAGTATAGAGGCGCTTATAAAGTAGCTAGATCCACTTTGATGATAGAAAAGGAGCATTTGGCGACAGATAATACGATTCATTTATCGGGAAAATTACTTCAGTCTCCTAATCGGCCTATTGTAATTTTTCGTTTACAGTAGTAATCGGTTACTATAAATTCTTACTTTTGCCTTTTTCCTATCAATGAAAAAGTTCCTGGAGACATTTAAGTATCGTTAACGGATCGAGTAAGATGAATGTTCATATTTTTATAAGATATGTTTTAAAAGTCGACGGTTTTCTAGATGAATATGAGAATGCATAATGAGGGAGGAATTTAGAAAATGGCTAAAGCTGTTTCTTCAAAGAAATCGATTACTATATCAAGCGTAGTGATAAAGAAGAAACCATTGCTTTACAGACTTAATGATAGCAAGTATCTATTACTATTGTTTGCGCCCTGTTTGCTTTACTATTTGATTTTCCAATATGCACCGATGTTCGGGATCATCATTTCTTTTAAAGACTACAACTTATTTACAGGTGTTTGGGAAAGTGATTGGGTGGGATGGAAATATTATCGCACATTTATAGAAAGTCCCGATTTTTTTTATGTTGTTACGCAATACTTTTTTTTGTTGGGTGTATATAATTTTATCTTTGGTTTTCCGATTCCCATTATTTTCGCTCTCTTGTTAAATGAAGTAAAAAAATATGTTTTTTTAAGCGGTTTGTCCAAACCGTAAGCTATCTACCTCATTTTATATCCAATGTGATCGTCGCGAGTATGATTGTTATGTTTCTTTCTCCTAATGGAATGGTTAATCGTATGATTTCCGCGATAGGGCTCGAACCATTAAACTGGATGGTTATTCCCGAATTATTCCGTACGATCTATGTTTCATCGGAAATTTGGCAGCATATGGGCTGGGAAGCGATTATTTATTTAGCTGCGTTAACAGCTATTCATCCTGAATTATACGAAGCAGCAGAAATAGATGGGGCGGGGCGGTTTGGAAAGCTTATCTATGTGACGCTGCCCGGTATATTACCTGCCATTTTTATTATCGGCATTTTAAACATAGGAAAAGTGTTAGAAATAGGGTTTGAAAAAGTGTTTTTGCTTTACAATCCAGTTACATATGAGACGGCAGATATTATCTCAACATATGTATATCGGGTTGGGCTTGTCCAAGGGAATTATAGTTATGCAACGGCAATCGGGTTATTCCTAGGAGTGGTCAGTTTTATATTCTTATTTACCGCAAATTATTTAGCTAGGAAGGCTGGGCAAGAAAGTTTATGGTAAAGGAGGAAAATCATGAATAGAAAAGTGACTCCGTTTTCTATTATTAATACTATCCTGTTATTGGGGGTAATTATCGTCACTCTCTACCCTTTTATGCATATGGCTGCGGTGTCATTAAGTGGCGACCCTTCGGTGATGAGGGGCGAAGTGAACTTAATTCCAAAAGAATTTACCCTTAAAAACTATGAATATGTCTTACGTGATCCGCGCATTGGGAGAGGCTACCTTAATACTTTGCTATACGTGTCATTAGGAACGGCGGTTTCATTAGTTGTGACCGCAATGGGCGCCTATGCATTATCAAAAGAAAGGCTGATCTTTCGTAAAGGGTTTATGTTGATGATTGTGTTTACGCTCTTATTTAGTGGGGGGATGATTCCTACCTTTCTTGTTGTCAGAAGTTTAGGACTAGTCGATACAATTTGGGCGATGATTCTTCCGACAGCCGTCAGCACGTGGAATTTAATTATTATGCGTACATTTTTTTTCGGCGATTCCAAAGGATTTAGAGGAAGCGGCAAAAATGGATGGCTTAAACGATATCGGTATTTTTGCCCGAATCGTGCTACCACTTTCCAAGCCTGTATTAGCAACCATTGGGCTGTTTTATGCCGTCGGAATTTGGAACAATTTTATTTCACCACTGTTGTATCTTCGAAGCGATTCACTTTATCCGCTGCAGATTATTTTGCGAAATATGGTTTTAGTAGAAGAAATGGCAAGCGTTTCGCAAACGGATGCTATCTTGGTTGCAGAATCGTTGAAATACGCAACGATTATGGTATCAACATTGCCGATTCTACTGATTTACCCATTCTTACAAAAGTACTTTGTTAAGGGGGTGATGATCGGTTCGTTGAAAGGGTAGCATACTGAGGAGAAGGGATAGAGGTCCGTAGAATGTGTGGAGTGGGAGAATGCCGAGTATACACGAAACGAATTCAAAGGTGGTTTTAATGATGAAAAAAGGCAGTGTATGGACTTTACTGTTGATATTGATCGTTTCAGCCTGTTCCAATCAAACATCTAATGACTCATCTAGTTCGACGGATGAAAAGCCTACTATAGATTTTTTAGTGAATGAACATGCAAGCTGGCCGACGAATCAAGATTGGCTTGTATGGGATCTAATGGAGGAAGGGGGAGGGATGGAGCTTAATGTAACGATCGCTTCCGATCCGTATGCGGAGTCTCTTAATCTTGTCATCGCATCTGGGGATCTGCCTGATTTAATCCATATACCAAATTATGCAACTGGTAATCGGTATGGAGAACAAGGCGCATTAGTGAATCTTCTTGATTACGTCGATCAAATGCCTCATTTCGCAGCATGGATGGAGCAATATCCAGAGGAAACGAGAAGAGCGCTTTCTCACGATGGAAAGATGTACGTTACCCCTAACCACGGCATTGGAGAAACAAACAGAATGCTTTGGATGTATCGTCAAGATCTATTTGAGGAGCATGAATTAGACATCCCGGATAACTGGGATGAGCTATACGATGTACTAAAGCAGCTAAAGGAGATTTACCCAGATAGTGCGCCATTCAGTTTCCGGAACGGGACGGATGCCCTTCGCAATTTTGCAGCTAACTTCGGGACGAATCATACGTACTATTACGATGAAGGGACAGACGAATGGCGCTATGGCCCGAGCGAAGACAATTACCGGGAGATGATCGAGTATTTTAATCAATTTTATGAGGAAGGGCTTATCCCGAAAGATTTTTTTATCCCTTGATACTGGCCAGTGGCAGGAAATGATGTCTACCGATCAATCATTCATCACCCAAAACTATATTATACGAATTGATATGTTTAACGAGCTAAACCGGGAAATCGACCCTGATTATACATTAATTCACATGCCGCCGCCCGCTGGTACTCCAAATGGGAAAAAGCAAGATTTTTCAGCGCATTTTCAACAGGCGGGTTATGCAATTGCCACAACCTCCAGCCATATTGATACTGTGATACGTTATCTTGATTGGACCTTCTCTGAAGAAGGAAGAGATGCGTTAAGTTGGGGGATCGAAGGGGAAATGTATACGGATGTAGAAGGTGAGAAGTCGTGGGTAAAAGAGTATCCTAATCCATCTGATCTTCGAACCGAAACAGGGCTTTCCTTATTTGGTACGTATACTTGGTTCGATTATGATGCGCACATGGCCTTGTTTAGTGATGAAGTGAAAGAAGCATATGAAGAGTATCCCAAATATGATGCTCCTTTTATTCCAGAACCGGCGTTTACAAGTGAAGAACAAGAAAAGCTATCGATTCAGGGGGAAGAGATTACAAAATATAGGGATCAAGAAATTGCTAAATTTATTATCGGCCAACGGGACTTGAGCGAATGGGACGCATATGTAGACCAATTGAAAAGTCTTGGGGTTGAAGAAATGGTAAGCATGTATGAAAAAGCCCATTCGAGAATGCTAGAAGCAGACCTTAATTAAGTACGTAATTGGGGAAAGGTGTTCCTTAATTCTCTCAGTGGGTGGAAGAGGCTTAAAAAAGCAAGGGTGCGGAAACACGGGCGTTATATGACCTAGGAACAATTGACCCTGTTCAAAAAGCTTTTTGCAGGGTTTTTTATCTTTTTTAGAGTTTCACCATTAATACATATTTATATTATAATATTAATAAAAATGTTGACATAAGTAAAAGAGCGAAGTAAGATTTAATTGTATTTGAAAGTGCTTACATTTAAATGAATCAATTTCATCATTCAATGATTGAGTGTAAAATCGGAACACTATAATTTCC
>BAXO01000035.1 GCA_001310555.1 Bacillus sp. JCM 19058 | reverse complement strand
ACGCGAACGAATAATCGGGACAACACGTGCTCCTTCTCCATCTCCCCAGTCATCCTCTGTCCCATACGCATAATAAAAACCATTCTCCGCTTTAATAATCGTTGGATCAGCCAAAACTGGCTCAAATACTGGATTTCGATAATCTGTCTGAACTAGCTTCTCTTTGTTACTGCTCATTAGATAAATACCTCCTACAAGCACTACTACAGCTAATACAAGAAGCACCAGTGCTTTTTTATTCATAATGCCATTCAACCCTTTCATCCTAAAACTTTGAAGCAGGTAACTATTACCAGCAGCTATCGAAAGAAAAAAAACGGATAAGAGTTCCTACCCGTCATTATGTCAAATCTATTCATATGTCCTTATTAGTTAGAAAATTAATTACCAATTCAACCTTACTTTATTTTCCTCGATAGACGTTATCGCTTTTTCATCTGCTTCTCGAAGGACAGAGTTGATATCCTTCCCTTCATGAACAAACTCATTAATCGTTTCAATCATAATATCATTGAGACCAGCCGTTACCGGCGACATATTCGTCGGTCCAATTGCATGCTTTGGTTCAAAGATAGCAATTTCAATATTTTTGTCTTCCAATCCGTCAAAGGTTGAGCCATATTCAGCAATAACATCTGGATGCTCGATAGCCGGAACAATTCCTCTACTTGCCATATAGGCTTGGTACTCTGGACTCAACAAATATTCAATGACTTCAAAAGCAGCCTCTTTATCTTCTGCTACACTGGTAATCGCCAATCGTGGAGAATGATCCATAGGATAGAGCAATTCCGAATCCTCACTAAGCTTCGGAAATGTAACCGTATCCCAATCCATTCCAATTTCATCACCCATTTCCGCTAAACGTGGGATTAAATTGTAGTTGATCTGCATAGCCACATTTCGCTCCTCTAAAAAAAATGATGTTCATTCGAATGCAATGTATCTCCATCAATCCCATCGAAAATCCCTGGGATATTCAAATATTCTTCTAATAATTCAAAACCAATTCGAAACTGTGGATCAATTGTATATTGTGGAACAAGATCTTCATCAACAAATTCAAAATCAAATTCAAATAAATTCGTATGTGCCAGCCCAAGTCTAGACCGCGATAGACATTACCACCTTCTGATCTGTCAAACGGCCAGCGATCTCTAAGATTTCCTCATAGGTCATACCATCTGTTGGATAAGGCTCTCCAAACAGATCAAAAATATCCTTGTTGTAAACCAATGTATAGGCACCTGTGTGCAGCGGTAGAACATTTAATTCACCATCTCACTATGAATACTAGCGCCTTCGATTGTATTTTCTCGAAATTCATTTAAATCAATACTATCACTTGCTTCAATCATGTCGGTCAAATCATAGGTTAGGTCGAAATCAATCAGTCTCGGAATTTGATGATTCAGGCTCACCCATAAAATATCTGGTGTAAAGCCTTGCGCGACCTGTTCTTCTAATCGGTCATAATCCCATGTATCGGATATGACATGTTCAACTGTAATATGAGGAAGCGCTTCTTCAATATGCTCCCGAAAATGCTCATCAAAATACCCTTCATCCTGAGGAAAACCCATCACAACGGTAGCAGGTTCTTTTCCAACCTCAGCTTCATCATTTCCACCAGTTCCACTGCCGCCACCTTCCATTTCCTCTGATGAGCAAGCTACCAAACTCCCAGCCAATACCCACATACCTATACATACAAAGAGTTTCTTTTTCAATGTATAACCCCTTTCACATGGTTTTTCATTTTTCCAATCCATTTCAAGACTAACTTGAAAATGAAGTTAATTACCTGTCTCTTACTATCTTTATACTCTTCATAGATTGGCTATTCCATTATTCTCTAACAGCCTTAGATGGCGATACTAGTAAGGCTCCCCAAAAAGTGAAGCTTAAAATCAGCAGCAGTTCTTTCTCCCTCACTGATTATCACATTCTCGAACTGTTACGTACAGGAAAGACGCTCTCCGCTCTTTTTATACTCCTTTTTGAACATACACTTATAGAGAAGTAAAATTCTATTTATCATTCATTTTATCAATACGTTCGATACTTTCTAGTAAATTCCTCTAGGAGTTTTCAGTAAATGTTAAGTAACGTATAACCCATACCCCTGAAGTTTGTGTCTTTCTTCAAAGAAAATTTAAATGTACAATAGTGAGGTTTATTCTAAAGAGTTTTTATGTCATCTTGGGATTAACGAAAAAAAAAACAACTGCTGGTGGCGACTGCAAGCGATTGATTTTGGAAGGCATAGCCTGTTGTCATGTAGCCAGCCCCGCCCTCGTGGCAAGTATGCACAAAAGCAACGCCTTCCGCTCCCCGTTTTCAAAAACATGGCGAAGCTACTTCCAATAAATAGAGACCCTTCATAGCCATAAATACCATTACTTCATGTTGAATCATCTCTTTTATCTGCAGGTGTTCTCTCTCTTTCTAGTTTTTCTTGTAGATAAAATGTTAAGTGGGAGTTCTTATTAACGAAAAAAAATAAACGGATACTTACGCGTATGTATTAAAAACTAATTCTGTTGGCAAAAGCAGGAGAATCGCTTCTAAAGACAATTCCCCTGCTTTTGTTAAGCTTTATTAAATTTTATCTTAAAGCTTGCCCATACCATTTTGCATCAATCCACATAAATCGGACTCGTAATCGTTAAACGCTGATCCGCTTTACCTTTTGCATCACCAATCAGCTCTACCCTAATATATCCAGCTTCTAATTCTACTGGTAGATTGATTACTTCTTCTGTGACATCTAGCTCATAGATAACCTCTTCCGATTGGAGAATGCGGTAAGATCTTGGGATAAATGAGAATGTCTCAAGTGTTGGAATAGAGGGTTTGAAAACCTCAAGCTGTAGCATTCCTGAGCCTTTTCGGGCAGTTTCTCCTAGGTGAAAGATCTCTCCATCAACTGTTAGACTAACATCAATCCTCGGACCTAGTGTGACATATATTCTGCCTTTTTCGATCGCTTCTGCAATCGTTGAGCTTTCAATCTCTGTATCCTTTTCTAAACCAACATACGTGACTGCTGTATTTTCATCTTCCTTCTCTAAGGAGTGCCAATCCTTGCCGGAACTTGGGGCGATCTGATGGCCTTGCTTTAGCAGTTCACGCCAGAAGTCGTATGCTTCCTCACTTTGAAATTTCTCATCTGGCTTCATGCGGTTCCAGATTTCGATAAAACTGACATGCTCCCAGTTCGTCACATTAAATTCCCAACGGCATCCTGTACAAATTGGACTTCCGAGCACCTTTGGATGAGCGACTCCGATAATGCCGTTTTCTTTTTTTGATTGCGACAAGATGCTCATCAATATTATCAGGATTAGCTGTTCGCCAGTCAACGATCCTACCAGCATTTAATACAAGCATATGTCCATAAAAGGTTGTCCATTCCAATCCTTCTATGACGGTAATTTTCTCTTGAAGCCCTTTTTCCTTGATTTCTTCATGACCGGAAACCGTGTTATGATCCGTGAGGGCAATGGCATCATAACCATATTGCACCGTATGTTCAATCAGCTCGTCTACTGTAAATTGTCCGTCACTGTGGTTCGTATGAGAATGAAGCTCTACTGCAATATAATTCATCTGCTCGACCCCCTCTTCTAATCAACTGAAACCTTCACATGAAGGCGCACTTCCTCAGATTGCAAACAATGCATGTTCATTCTGATACACCATTCTCCCTGAGCTACTGGAACCTTCAAAAAGCCTTTTGTCGAACCATTCTCAGAAATTACGATGTCCTGTGTCGTATCTTTATAATGACGGGCACCAACATACTGTTGGTTATCATCCAGAGAAAGGGTGATAAAATTTTCTAGTGGCAGATAGCGCGTTGCATCCCCCCAGACTCCCATTAGTTCTTCAGGAATCACTTTCTCTAAATGCTCTTGGATCAAGATTAATGCCCGTTTTTCCTCCACCAATTTAGGAGAATAAGAAAAATGAAGATACATGTTCTCATATTGTTGATCTAGGTGAAAGGGAATCTCTAAATGGCGCTGATGATCCGCAGGTGTAAGCAGATAGCTTTTTTCTAGGATTTGTTTCATCTTCTTTCCTCCCATTGGCTTTCTCTTAAGTTCGTATAGATGTAGACAAGGGCTGAGAACGCACAGATCACAAACATGATAACAGACAACGCGGCCGCGCGCTCATATTGCATATAACTGTTAAATTGGTCGAACAAGACAATACCTAACATCTTCGGTGAATTGCCACCAACTAGGAAAGGCGTCGTAAACGCGCCAACATTAGCCATAAAGACAAAGGTTAGCGCAATCATCGCATCCTTATAGGTTAACGGCAAGATAATCTTATAAAAGATTGTAAATTTCTTCGCACCAATATCCTTTGCACTCTCAATGATTGATTCTTTTACCCCTGAAAGCGCCGCGCTTACTATTAACGTTACAAAAGGAATATTAAACCAGACGTTCATTAAAATAATGCCGCGATAGTTATAGAGTAAAGCAGGTCTGATATCTAGCCCAATCATTTGACTTAAGCGGTTGATCACACCAGCATCATTAATAATTAACATCACCGCATAAATCGCCACCATGCCTGGCACAAAATAAGGAATCATATTTAATTGAAACATCCACTTACTAATCTTTGAAGTACTAAAGCGTAAATAAATAGACAATGGATACGCAATAATGATAGTGAGCACAACGGTCGCAAATGAAACGAATATTGTATAAAAAAATGTTCTCTAGCTGCATTGGTGCTGTCATAAAAAATCCGTAATTCTCTAGTGTAAAGCTGCCTGTATCAGGATGTTGAAAGCTTCTCATAATCGAATTAATGATCGGATAGATAACAAAGAACACAACAATAGCTAAGGATGGGAGTATAAGCAAATAAGGTATTAATTTTTTTGACATCATAGCTTCCTTTCAACATGTATGCTTAGTTTAGTGGAGCAATTTCGTTATCCCACTTTTCAACAATATCTGTTGATAATGTACCTAAACTAGATGTCCTAAATGTACTCACATCAAAGCTTGAAATCATGTCTGCGTTATCTGAATTCATATTACTAGTATCAACAACAGGGAATGCACCCATTTCATCTAATAGGATCGTTTGCGCTTCTTCTGAAACCATAAAATCAAAGACAGCATGTGCTCCCTCACTGTTTGAACCAATGCTAGGAATCGATAAGGCTGCTAGATTACCTGTAAAACCTGGATCAATCTGAACAATTTCAATCGATTCTGGGAGAATGGAGGAATTCTTTTGCTCAACAATCTGGTCAACCCATGCTGGTGTCATATCAATTGAAAGATTCGCTAACAAATCTAATGTCCCTTGGTTTTTATTCGGGTAAACGGTGCTGCCACCAGATTGATATAAATAGGGATGTAAGTCAGTTAATGTATCAAATCCAGCTTGCCATTCATCCTTCCATTTTTCATCAGAGGAGGTTAACGCTTCTTCTGGCAAGTGATTATAAACACTAGTGACCACAAAGGATGAACCAGCGCCACCTGAGCCTGGTGTGTTATAGGCAAATCTCCCCGGATTATCAACAATCCATTGATTTAATTCTTCAGCAGTCTTGGGCGGATTAGGTACGGCATCTGAATTATACGCAAGGACAACCGTTGTCCCACGATAGGGAAAAAGGACGTCTTGTCCAATTGATGTTTCTGCTAAGACATTTTCATAATTAGGTATTTTTGAGAAGTCAATTTCTTCAAAGAAGTCTTCTCCACCTTCTGAAAGGTATGCATCAAGATCTGAGTCAGATAATTCGACAATGTCAAAGTTTGTATCTGTTTGTCCTGATTTACTCGCAGCAATGGTCCGATCCATCAAGCTTTGTGCCCCAGAGCCGGAAGAAATAAACTCAACATTCAGCTGATAATCTTCTCCATACTCACTTTCATTAAATGTGCTTGCTAAGATCTCATACGTATTCCTAACATTATCCGAACCAGAAGACCATAAAGTGACAACTTCTTTATCACCAACTGCACCCGTACTTGGTCCACAACCTGCTAACAAGACACCTGCTACAATCATTGGTGATACACGTTTGATAGTTTTCATCCTCTTAAGCTCCTCCGGTATAGTTTTTATAGTTTGCCAAATCAAATGACACAGTCATATCCTCCGACAAATCATATGAACTCCTTCGCGACACAAATGCCTTAACGAACGTATCGTTATACGTAATTTGAACACTCGCAAAGTGACCAAGCATCATGATACTACTAATTTTTCCTTTGTATTGTCCCTTATCATCCGCGTAGACCTTAATATCTTCAGGGCGAACGGCTAATTGCACCTGATCCTGTTCAATAAAATTCATTTCTCCAATAAACGAAGCCACGTATTTGGAATTTGGATTATCATAGATTTCCGTAGGCGAACCAATCTGCGCAATTTTACCCTTGTCCATAACCACAATCCGGTGCGAAAGCGACATTGCCTCTTCCTGATCATGGGTCACAAACACCACGGTGATGTTTAAATCGGATTGAATTCTCTTTAGCTCTTCTCTCATTTGCATGCGAATCTTCGCATCTAAGGCAGAAAAAGGTTCATCTAAAAGCAGAACAGAAGGCTTTAATAATAACGATCTGGCAATGGCCACACGTTGTTGTTGACCACCTGAGAGCTGATTTGGAAACTTCTTCTCGACACCCTCCATCTTCACCATCTTTAACATATCTGTTATTTCCTGTTTGATCTGCGATTTCGCTACCTTTCTCAGCTTTAATCCAAATGCGAGATTTTCATAAACAGTCATATGTGGCCACAAATTATAGCTTTGAAAAACCATCGCAGTTGGCCGTTTTTCTGGTGGAAGATGAAGCACACTCTGACCATCAATAAAAACCTGTCCGGAATTGACATCGTTAAATCCACCTAAGATACGTAAGATCGTTGTTTTACCACATCCGGAAGGGCCTAACAATGTCACAAGCTCCCCTTCATAGATCCCTAAATTGATATCTTCAATGCCATCTCCGTTTTCATACTTCTTTGTGATATTTTCTATTTTCACTTTTAGTGGTAACTGACTCATTCATGCACTCCTTTCAGCCTTACTTAAACCCGCTAGAGATTGATCTCGGGTTGATGTATTTCCTAAAGATAAAGATAATTAAAATGCTAGGGACAACTAAGAGCAGCGCAAAAACAGAGCCCGCTGTCGCCGGATAATCCAAAATGACCCCATACATTTCGGTCGCCATCGTATTGATGACTGGGAAGCCAACCAGCAACGTACCCTCTGCTTCCTCTAAAGAGCCTAAAAAGGTAAAAATCGCGGCAACAGCTATACCAGGTACTGCCATTGGTAACGTCACCTTCATGAATGTTCGAATTGGACCGGCACCAACATCCCTAGCTGCATCCTCCTGTTGCGTATGGATACTGCGAAAGGCCCCCATTGGCAACCAAACCATAAATAAGATCGTATTAATCATATGTACGATGATGACACCTGTTAATGTACCCATCAGATTATAGTTATAGAATAGAATGCCCATTGACACATAGAGCCCCATCTTTGGGAAAGAATTGGTTAACAGATAGGAGAACATAATGAACTTTCGACCTTTAAATTGATATCGAGATAAAGCATAAGCCGCTGGGATACAGACAATCAGTGAAAGGATCGTTGTAATCACTGCGATTAAAAATGAATTAACAATCGAAGACATTAACGAACTCTTTGAAAAAAATAAACTCCCACCAGCGAAAGCCAAACTCCTGTGGAATAACGGCTGGTGCTTGATACACATCCGCAAAAGCAAGCATTGAAGTATTTAACAAAGGAGCATAGAAAAATAACAGAAAAGCAGATAACAAAATAAACTCAGTAAATTTTCTTCTACCAAGAGCGTGATAAAGACGCTTTGGATGTAAATATCTCATTGCGACACCACTTCCTAAGACCCTTTCAAATAATGTAACGTCCGCTTGGAAGTAACATTATAAATCCCTTGGTCAAAAAGTTCTTTGATTACTTTTCTGTCATTCACAGTCCACGCAGATAAATGAATGCCATGGTTTCTTAGTGCTTGGATGATACGAGGCTGACAAAAAGCATATTGAGCATTGATGACCGTGATCCCATGTTGCTGACAAAATTCAATCAATTCAGCTAAATCCTTTTCACCAAACTGCTGTGTTTGATAAAGATCAGGGAAACGCAGCTCTATATTATAAAACAAGTGCTGCTCGATCTCTTTCTGAGTTAAATTGCTTAAAGAGACTGTGCCAGAAAGGATTATTCGGTCTTTTACCTGATATTGCTCCGCTAGCTGAAAGGCCTCCTTCTCTAAATTCTCTTCCTTTAAGTCAACATTTACTTTGACAGTCGAGTCCGCAGCTCTCACAAAAACCTCCTCAAGCGTAACCGCATCCTCTGTTTCCGGAGTCCAATCATGGCTTAAATAGAGAACGCCTCGATCTGACCTCCTCACATCAACCTCAATCGCATCACAAGAGCTCTCCAGAAACTTCTCTACAAATTCCAAGCTATTATCTTCAGTCTGATCACTACCTGAATGTGCTGTTAGTATTGTTATCCCTCCTCTGTAGACACAAAACTGTATATATCTAGGTTACATTTTGGATACGAATATAGTGTTAAAACAGAGCAAATATTGTGTAAATATATTAAATTTGTTTATATTTATACACAGTCGCTTCGACCAAAAAATCCGAAATAGACATCTCTCGCCATTTCGGATTTTCCTTTAAATGATCCATTGTGACAGTGCAAGTGAGGTCGTTTTAAACACAGTGTTCATAAACCCCTTCTACTGAACTATTTAAAATGTCATAGCAAGAGTTCCTAGTTTATAGGTGTGAACAAATTAAACCAAATCTTGAATCATATACACGCTAATACGGAGCCGGTATATCAATAATATCTCATGGTGATATCTATAATTAGCATTTTTAAAAAGGTCTACTAAATAGAAGATTATTCCTTTTTCTGCGTGCAAATAATGTCCGCTATACTTCCTGTTATTGGCATCCCTATAGTAAAAATAAGAACATACCATAACTCATTTACGTTCACATTAAAGTCAATCATAAAAATCATACTGATCATAGAATTAATAAACATTACAAATGAATTGCGGAACAAATTACAAATAGTATTAATCTATTTTCCATTTAATTTCTCTCTTTTTTTCAAGATAGGTTAAAGTAGATTTACTGGCTCTTTTAACTCTTTTATCGGGAGCGTTTAACCAATTATGTATAATAGGTTTTGCAATTTCTTTGTATTTAAAACCTTCTGCACTTGAAAATGTTTTAATAACATTCCATTTAACATTCGGATTCATCGATTTTTTTCCATTCTTCAATTTTGCTTAAAGTGGTGTCTGAGTAGTATTTTAGTAAACCATCACTAATTGCAAAAGGTCCTAAATTTTTCTTAACATAGTTGCTGCTGTCTAATAATAACACTTCTATTATCTCGAATATTCTGTCTATGTAATCCGGCTTACGTTCCTTACTTACATATTTTAGTGCTACTACTACTGCTCTTCTAACATTTTCCGATTCATGATAAACCCAATCTTTCTCTAGTGTCGTTATAAATTCTTTAAAATTCTTCAAAAGAATGATCGAGCAGGCTCCCGCGGCCCATTCTCTAACTTCCCAATTTTCATGTTCAGCAATTTCAATTAGTTTTTTTTACTTTATTCTTTTTGAAAGCATGTGCATACAAGTACGCAGCTAGTTCAAGAGAAGTAGGAGTATTAATATTAAATAGTGAGTCAGCTAACCTTAATTTATCACTATCACTTTGAGTCTTTGAGTGAAACATATCCAATATATTTGTTTTTATTTTACTACTGGGTGTACCTCTTGATTTTCGCTCAAAATTACTTAAATACTTAATTAGGTTCTTCATATTACTATATAATTTCCCGCTAATTCTATGTCCATTTCAAGAACACCTCGTATATTTTAAATGATGTTCGAATAACTAGAAATTTGTAGAGTGTAGGCTTTCTTATCCCAAGTATAATAGTTTAGATTTTCTTGTTCACTATTAATGACAAGAAAATCTAAACTGAAACCGGTTGAAAAGCAAGTGCTCTTACCCAACCCAACGAGTAGACTATTGTGATTGAATATGACGGAAAAAAAACTCTTACGTCTTCAGCAAAAACCTCGGGTTGCTCTAACGCAAAGAAATGCCCGCCTTTTTCATATTCCTCCCAATGCACAATGTTATGATCTTTTTCTGCCAAATGTCTGATGGTCGTATCGTGAGAAAGGGATAGCAACACACCAGTCGGAACGGTGCCTCGGTCTTTAGGTATCCAAGCAGATTCATCATGCATGGATTCGTAATAAACTTGGGCAGATGTTCCGGCTGTTCCAGTAAACCAAAAGAGGCTAATATTCGTCAATATACGGTCACGGTCCACTGATTCTTCAGGCAAACCTTCCATTGGATCCGTCCATTTTTTTTAAATATCTCGATAATCCAGGCGAGTTGACCGATTGGAGAATCATGCAGCCCGTATGCAAGGGTTTGTGGACTTTTGGACTGGATTTGCAAATAACCATCATTAAAATTTTCTAACCTTGTCAGTCGCGTTTGTTCTTCTTCCGTCAAATTATCCAGCTCACCCTCTTCACCTGATGGAAAAGTAATGAAAGCATTAAGGTGTATACCTATTACTCGTTCTGGTGCAAAATGCCCCATTTCGGGAGCAATAAAAGCACCTGTGTCACCGCCCTGTACCCCAAACTTTCGGTACCCGAGCTTATCCATTAAATGTGTAAAAGCTTCTGCCATACGCCCAGGAGTCCAACCTGGCTCACTCAACGGTATGGAAAAACCAAACCCCGGTAAAGAAGGAATGATAAGGTGGAACGCATCCGAAGCTTTACCACCATATGCGCTTGGATTGGTTAAAGGACCGATAACATCTAGGAACTCAATAAATGACCCTGGCCAACCGTGAATGAGCATCAATGGAGTTGCATCCGGTTCGGGCGACTTAATGTGAAGAAAGTGAATGTTTTGTCCATTAATTTTCGTTATAAACTGAGGGAACTCATTGAGTCTTGCTTCGTGCTTCCGCCAATCATAGCTATTTTTCCAATAATCGGCTAGTTCTTCCAAGTAGACCTTCGGGACACCGCGCTCCCATCCGGTTCCTGGCAGTTCATCCGGCCAACGAATATGCCCTAACCGTTCTTTTAAATCATCAAGGTCGTCTTTTGAAACATCGATCCGGAACGGTTGAATGGAATCATCCACCTCTTTTAACGTTTGTCTCTCATGTTCCGATTGAAACTACTCATAATAAAAAAAACTCCTTTCACATTGGGATAGTCATATAATAAATCATTAAACCTGACACATTGTATGTCAGGTTTAGAAATCATTTATAAAAAAATTGAGAAGAAAGATAAGCGAAATTGAATTCGTAAAGCAAAATACAATAAAATAGTAAGTCAGAATGATATACGAGAGGTTGATAAAATGGACCGACACCAATTTGAGTATTTTCTTGAAAGGGGCTAGCATCAGAAAAATAGGCTTAAGCTGCTCACTGGAGTCTCATTAGCCTTTGTTTGCTCCATGACTTCAACCGTCCCCCCAAAAAAAAGTTCGATAACTAAAAGCGTGGTCATCGAACTCGATTAAAAACAAACTATCCCTACTGTTCAATGTGAAACAGGATGATTTTTTGATAGTGCTACTGCCATAATGCTTTGCAACAGAAACATACTTTAGTAGAATAGGAGAGGGCAACGGCAAGTGCAGTTCAGGCTGAAAAAGACTTTGAACGCTGCAGTGTCGAGCGTTCCATAGCAGCGGTATCGAACTGTTACATGCAGAGAACGGACGCAAACGTTAATGGTTAAAAGGGAGTAGTACATATGCAAAATCAAAGTATTTATGCACGGGTCAATCGGACCCTTCAAGTCATCGTTTCTCATAAAGCTTTTACAGCAGCAATCATCGCCTTTATTTGTTTTAACGCTCTCATCGTCGGTTTAGAAACCTATCCGCAATTGTATGCACGCTACGGCCAATGGTTTTATTTATTTGATGTTATCTTATTATGGATTTTCACGGTTGAAATTGCGATGCGCTTTCTTGCGGCTTCGCCGAAAAAAAAGAGTTTTTTTTAAAAGTGGCTGGAACTGGTTTGACTTCATTATCGTTGGAGCTGGTCATCTGTTTACAGGCGCCCATTTTATTACGGTTTTGCGTGTGCTGCGTGTACTTAGAGTTTTGCGAACGATTTCGGTTATCCCTTCTTTACGCCGCCTCGTTGACGCACTTCTACTCACAATCCCAGCGCTTGGAAATATTATGATTTTGATGGGTATCCTTTTTTATATTTTTGCAGTTACCGGCTCGATTTTATTTGCCAATATCGTCCCTGAATACTTTGGCACGTTGCAGCTTTCTCTTCTTACGCTATTTCAAGTCATGACGTTAGATTCGTGGTCGAGCGGCATATTGAGGCCACTCCTTCAAGAGGTTCCGTGGGCCTGGGTTTATTTCGTATCCTTCGTTCTCCTAGGCACCTTTATCGTATTTAACCTTTTTATCGGGGTGATCGTAAACAATGTGGACAAGGTTAATCAGCTCGAATCGGGTAATACTGCCGAAGAAACAAAAGACGAAATTCATTCGCTTCGTAAAGAAATTGCAGAAATAAAACAGTTGTTAAAAAAAAGAGCAAGGTCAAGACAAGTAGACGTAGCTTTCAGGCTAGTCACCATTAATGACCTGCGTAAGCTGTACGAAGATGACCTCTGAATTGAGGGGTCATCTTTTTTTATCCCACCCCTTTCTATCAAATGCAAGATAAGTTGACAATATTTAAAACTGCGCAAAAATTGTGGAGATATTTTTTTTATCAAAAATTATACTTTAAACGAAAGTTTAGAAATAACGAGCTTACTCAATCACAAGGGTTGTGTGGCAGCTACTTTAGTTTATGTGCCGTTTTTTTCATTTAATATTCTACCTGTGCTTAAAAATATAGAGGGGAGGTAAAATGTTGTCATTCTACAAAAAGATAATGATAGGATCCATTACTTTTTCTTTTCTGCTAGTAGGAGCATCCTGTTCGGAGGACACCGACAATTCCAATGATTTACAGATACAAAATGAAGAGGATCAATTCATTCATCAACAGCCCGAAGATGTAGAGTTAACATTAGCATGGCCCGGATCAGAAGGAGAGTTTAACGAACGGTTTAAAGATCCTGTTGAGAATCATTTTGACCATATTCAGTTGACTCATATTGAGGCTCATCCCGGAAATACTGAACAGTTAGAGGAATTGATTGTTTCACAAAACCTTCCTGACCTCTGGGTGACAGGCAGTCCTGGTAGTACTACTGCAATATTCCAAAAAGATTTGGCTTATGATTTAAATAAAGTTTTTGAGACAGTGGACTTTGAGCTCTCTCGTCTTGAAGATAATATTGTTGAGGAGCTTCGAAGCCGTAGTAATGAGTTCCTTGGTCCAGAGTCGAATATATTGGGTGCACTTCCATTAACACGCGGTTTGAGCGCCCTCCATTACAATAAAGATATTTTTGATTTATTCGGCGTTGATTATCCTAAAGACCATATGACATGGGCTGAAGTCGCCGAATTAGCCCGCCAAGTCTCACGCGAACATGACGGTGTACTATACCACGGGTTACACGCTCACTTTCATTCAGCGTTTACTCAACACGGTGTGGATCATCAAGACGAAAATGGAAATCCACACTTCCAGGACGAGCCCGCCTTTGGAATGACGCTCGAACTAATGGACACATTATTTAACATTTTAGGAAACTATCCGGAGCGTCCAGGCGATATGGAGCATGTGTTTATGGATGGTGTTCTGGCCATGCATGCGTCCTATGATCAGACATCGAGCTATCAAAATGCTCATTTCAACTGGGATATCGTCACATATCCGAGTTGGGAACATATGCCGGGTATTGGTCCGACTTCAAGCGGTGAGGTCATCGGTATTACAAATACTAGTGAATCCATTGAACAGTCCTTTCAAGTGATTGACTTTCTTTTATCCGATGAGTATCAAACCAACTTTTCTGCTAAAGGCATTGCCTCTCCTCTTGTCAATGAAGATATTCATGTAGTCTTCGGGGAGGAAGAACCCGCATATCAAAATATTCATATAGAGTCACTTTTCGACATAACACCTCAAAAAAAGATCACCTAACCGGTTCCATATTGAGCATTCCCTTGAAGCTGCAGGTGAGCCATGGCATGGTTCTGTATCGAATGACTTTTACGAATCTGACATGACACCGCCAGAGTTTGTTAGGTGGTTGCAAGAACGCGGTGAAATTGTCCTAAAAGAACTTGAATCACAAAATTAATTTTATCCTGCTCTTTATCGCTATCCACTCTCTATCACAGCACCTCCCCACTATATCATTGTACACATTCCTTCGTTCGGTCTGTCTATGAAGTGGGGTCTTGCCTTGTAAAAAAAGGTCCCCCTATTGAGCCTTTATAACAATGCTCAATAGAGGGACCTTTTAGATAACTAAACAAGATTTTCACATTATTGGATCACTTCTTCAGCAGCTCCGAAAAATTCTTGATACAGCTGTTGTACTGCTACATTCGCATCCTCCTGATGAATCCCTAGCACAAGACTGACTTCTGACGAACCTTGGTTAATCATTTCGATATTGACATTTGCTCGTGCCAAGCTGACGTTGCTCGCGCTGAGACACCGAGCGTATTATGCATTCCTTCACCAACAATCATAACCATCGCAAATCCACGTTCCACATAAACATCATCAACACACAGTTCGTTTTTGATCCGTGTTACAATCCGCCCTTCAATCGCTTGTGTCAGTTGAGCCGAGCGTAAAATCACAGATGTATCATCAATACCTGATGGCATGTGCTCATAAGATAAACCCTCATCTTCAAGGATTTGCAGTAGTTTGCGCCCAAAACCAACTTCCCGGTTCATTAAATATTTTCGAACATAGATGGTTGAGAACCCTTCATCTGCAGCAATGCCGATGACAGGATTCATATAATATTCTCGCTCGGCAATAATCATCGTCCCAGAGGACAAAGGATTATTTGTATTTTTTACACAGACCGGAATTCCGTTACGGAATGCAGGAATCAGTGCTTCATCGTGGAATACTGAGAACCCGGCGTAAGAAAGCTCACGCATTTCACGATATGTCATCCGCTTAATCTGAACAGGATTGTCAACAACATTCGGATTTGCAGCGAATACAGAATCAACATCAGTGAAATTTTCATAGAGTTCCGCTTTTGTGCCTGCTGCAACGATCGAACCGGTTATATCAGACCCTCCCCGCGGGAATGTGACGAGCGTCCCTTGCTTCGAATAGCCAAAAAATCCTGGGAATACAATGATACCGTCTCGCTCTCTTAATTTATACAAATTATTATAGGCCTCAGGAAGAATCTGGGCATTACCTGGCTCATCGCTAACAAACAAGCCAGCGTCCCTCGGATTAACATACGTCGCATCTAGCCCTTGGCTTTGAAAATAAGCAGCAATCAGCTTCGCATTATTGTCCTCACCGCTAGCCTTTAGCAAATCGATAAACAATCCTGGATTTGAACGCTCAAAGCTCACTCGTTCTCTCAGGTCGCTTCGATCGTCGCTACGATGTCCCCGTCCATCCCTAGTCCTGTTGCTATTGCTTCATATCTCTCTACAACCGCCTTCAATTTCTGTTCCGTTTCCTCACCCGCCAGGCGAGCTTCCGCTAGCTGAATTAATAAATCGGTTACCTTTGAATCCAGTCTATCTCGCTTACCTGGTGCAGAAACGACGATAATTTTTCTCTCATGATCCCCCGCTACAATTGCAGCTACTTTTTTTTATCTGTTCTGCACTTGCAACGGAGCTTCCTCCAAACTTAGCTACTTTCATTGGTTGCTCCAGCTCCTATCGTTGTTGCTTCTATCTACCTAAAAATTATTAGAACATTCTAAACTATAACACATGAAAAATGCTTTGGCAAAAAGGTTTTTCCAGCTAAAATCTAGGTATAAGCTGCTCACATTCCCTCACTCTTTCTGAAACTTCAATAGAGCAATGATAGGCAAAAATTGAGCAGCATCATTCCATTTTCGGGCAAACATCTTCTTTAATGGAGAAAAAGAACAAACGAAATACGATCGTTTGCTCTCATCGTCTTATGAAAATGGATAAATCGGTCTTTCATTAACGTTTGTTTCGAGCTAATGCTAATCTTTTAATCTCTCACAGAAAAAAAATGACTGTGCAGTGCCTTTTTCCCTGACGAATGCACAGAGCCCGTACCCCGCGCTTTTTGCCTTCTGCTTACATATCCGGACTTCTGTCAAAATGCGCCTATCCTAAATATAGAGTGAAACTAGCTTCATCAACCCGAAGCATCAGGGAACAAGCTATCGCTCCGACGCCACAGCTTAATGCAACCTTTTAACGTTTAGCTTAGCGTTCGTACCTTATTTAAACTTTAGGACATGGGAGAAAACGTCCAAAACAAACGTACATTTTCATTCTCGTGTTACATAAGGCTAGCCTATTGGCACGACCGACCGCTTCGGACATCGGCCTTCATTAATGAATCGAATAGTCACTCGCTTCACTGCCGGAACCACGAAATAATCAACGAGGCCCGCTCACCCCGAAACGCTTCTTCCGTACATTCCGACTCCGGCTCAAAGTCGTTCTCCGATGCCACTGCAAGAGTAGTTTCCTCCAAATTATTGGTCAGTTCAGCCTGATCGAAGCACGAAGGCGCGCTGTAAACGTTTAATGTATGGTCGAGGATAACCCGACTGTCTTGATCCGGCTCTACCGTAACCGGAATCACCAGGCCGATGAAAATTAATATAATTGCTAAAAACACCCAAAGTCCAGTCCATTTTTTTCAAGCTTTGTTCACTTCCTTATTCGACATATTTCAATAAAGGTGGAGTAGGTCAGAGTTTTAGTCTGCCACCGCTCATATACTATGTACCTACCACCCTTCAAGTACAATATCTTATCATTTTGACATTTCCTAACTAAAAGGACAAGTGATCCAGCTTGATTCCTTTGATTATAGCTGGCTCCATGCTCGATAGGAGTAAGCAGACGCAAGCTAGATTCAGGCATTTCGTCGATACGGAACGAATGAACAAGGCTAATTCGGTACATTCTCCCGGCCTACACTTATGAGAGGCCAGGCTCTCGGAGGAGTCATGCTGCCCTTCCATACTTATGGACGTAGGGCACCCCAATCATGTTATACTTGGGAAAGGTCAAGCAGGTCCCAATAATCCGAAAGCTTATCGGTATAAGGTTCTGTCTTGCTAATCGATTATATTTTTCGTAAAGAATAAGGGGGAGTAGTAAGATGAAACGAGTTTTACCATCTAAAGAAGAGCGGCACCGCCACTTCGGATCGGTTGCCCCAATTGAAGGGACAAAGCCAAAAGAAAAAGAACAAATGCAAGATTTACAAAATAAACCGGATGATTATTACTTTGCGCTTCAGCAAGTAGGTATTTCGAAGGTAAAGTATCCTGTTATGATTGAGTCTGAGCTCGAGCCGACGACTCAGACAACCGTTGCAGAATTTTCGATGACAACAAGCCTCGGAGCAGATTTTAAAGGGATTAATATGAGTCGTTTAACAGAACAACTTCACCTCTTTTTTCAAAGACACATTTTATCACTCGAAACATTGCAGGAATTCACCGCGATATTAGCAAGAGAAATGGAACAAAAGTCGGCAAATTGTACCGTATCGTTCCCTTGGTTTCATACGAAATCAAGCCCTTACTTGAATAAGGAAGGTATGGCTCATTCAGATGTAACGCTCGATGTTCAATTTGACGAAGAAAATGGATACACCTCCAGTATCGCTTTAACTGCTGCAATAACAACACTTTGTCCGTGCTCAAAGGAAATTAGTGAGTATAGCGCCCATAACCAGCGAGGCTTTGTGACGATGAAAGCCGGAGTCGACACATTAAACCCTGTTGATTGGAAGGCTGTACTGTTGCAAGCTGGAGAAAGTAATGCAAGCTCAGTACTTTACCCTGTATTAAAGCGTCCAGATGAAAAAGCAGTTACCGAACGTGCATTTGAAAATCCTCGCTTTGTCGAAGATTTAGCTCGTTTGGTCGCTAGTGATCTCTACGAAAACGAACATATTCACTCTTTCGAAGTCGAATGCCGAAATGAAGAATCCATTCATCAGCATGATGCGATCGCAAAGCTTTCGTTTCAAAAAAACTAAGTCGAGTTCCTACACACGAATTGGAGACGCCGTACCTAGGTTCGTTCTAAAATCGGCGGGTAGAGTATCCGGACTTGACGAATGAGCCTCCCGATTCGACGGGAGAGCACTGGAATTCGACGGTTGAGCCTCCCGATTCGACGGGAGAGCTAATCGGTTCGAGGGATGAGCATCCGGACTTGATGAGGTCAGTATACCAAATGAATGCCAAGGCTCAGGTCCGGCGCTTGGCACATCAAGATTGAAGCTGAAGAAGCATCTCCTTTAACAGCTTTTCTCGGTGGGCCTCTCGTAAAAATGATTCAGAGGCAACGGCTTGGAGCAGCTGTTTTTTCTTTTCAGCTGAAAGGCGCCGAGCGAATATTGCTTTCCGCGCCTGCTCGAGGAAAGCGAGATCGGCTTCGATTTCCGCCGGGAGTAGAGCTTCGAGTTGATGCTTCAGACGTTTTGCGTAAATCGGGCTCGTGCCATTTGTGGATAGCGCTAATGTGAGGTGGCCTTTTTTTGAGAACGAGCGGAAAGTGCAAGTCACTTTTTTTCGGCGGCATCGGCTCGGTAAACAAACTGATGCTGCCTTCTTTGCCTATAAAGAGACTCATTTAACTCTCGATCATCGGTCATCAGCATTAGCACATCGGCGTGGAAGTGTTCATTAGGCTGGACTTGCCTTTGCTCCCACTGGAGCTGACCCTTTTCATATAGTTTCCTTAAAGTCGGGTGAAGCTTAACTGCAATTACCGTTACCGTCGCGCCGGCATCGAAAAGCTGTGGGACTCGTCTAGCAGCGACGGCGCCACCACCAACCACTACAACGAGCCTTTGCTCAAGCGTTAACATGATCGGAAGCCGTCTCTTCATTTAGAGAGCTCCGAAACTGAAGGAAGTGGAGCGTCAAGCAGCTGCTGTACACGGGTAATCAGCAATTGGACAAGCCGTTCGTCAAAGCCTAAATATGGACAAAGAGTATATTGTTTAGCTGTTTTTTCGGAGAGCCAATCCAATTTTTGTTGGATTTCCTTCATTAGAACGCCGGTAAACAGTAAATATGGCAGAACGTATACGTGTTGAAAAGGCTCTTTCGCCGTCCGCTCAAGCCCTTCGACAAGTGACGGACGCGTTGCTGCCAAATAGCACGTCTCGATATGGCGGACAGGCGCGACTTCCCACAGAAGACGAGCAATTTTAGCGAGATCGCTGTTTGCCCCCGGATCACTGCTGCCCCGTCCGATGAGCAGAACGGTCACAGGCTCCCGTTCTTCATAATTTGGCGGTGAGAATATTTTTTTTAAGCCGTTCTCTTCCAGACGACTTTTTAATAACTGGATGATGACCGGCTCCACGCCCAATACTTTACCATAGGAAAAATGGACGCCTGGGTATCGGTGCTGCGCTTTCTTTATTTCATTTGGAATATCGAACTTTGCATGCCCAGCCGCTAGAAGCAAGACTGGAATAACTGCAATCTTTGTTGCCCCCTGTCCAATACAAGTAGCTATTCCCGTTTCGATATCCGGTGCTGCAAGCTCGATGAAACAGGTTTCCTGAATCGGGATATGCCGCAGATTTTGCTTTGCTTTTTCGACAAAAGCAAGAAGCTCATTACTGCCCTCTCTCACTCTGCTTCCATGCCCTACATATAAAATTGCTTGCATGCCAATCTCTCCCTTCTTGCTTATTTTTCTATTGTCGGTACTGCTGTAAGCTTCTCAATTAGCTCAAGTGTACTTGGCTCTGATAGGATCGTATCGATCCGATACCCCGCGGCTGTAGCAGCCGATGCTGATTTTTGGCCAAAGCAAATTACGGTTGACTTGTTAGCTATCGCTTCAGGCGTTAGGCCGCAGGCTTTTAATCCTTCAGTCACTGCATGAACAGAGCTTGCATTCGGCAGGACAATCGTCTCGATTCGTTCTTCCTCAAGCAGCCGTATGCAGGTTTTTGCTGTTTGTGGTACAAGAACACGTTGGTGCGTCGCGATAAAATCGTGCCTCCCCGCAATCATCCTACGCTCTTCGGCAAGCTCCTCCCAGCCCGCGTCTCCTAAGGCAAGGACGCTTCCTTTTGCTTTAGTTAATTCATTCACAGATCTAGCGATGCAAGCATGCAGGGCAAGCGCGTGCTCTGACTTCTTTGAAGCCCCGTATAAAACAGCTGTTAGTGAACGGATATCAATTTGTTCTTTGTGCAAAAAACGGAAAAACATTTCGACACTCCGGGGACTGAGAAAGAGAATGTGTCGGTACGTATCAAGAGTGGGCGCGCTAAGAGTAAATGGCAGCTCGTTTGTGCTCCAGCGAGGAAATTCGAACACTTCTGCCCCATGCTTTCTGAGCTCCTTTGCTACTAAACTGGATTCTTCGTTTGAGCTTCCGAGCAGCACATGCTGTTTAAATAAAGGCTGCCGTTCAAACCAGCTCCTCCCTTTTTTCAGCCGAGCAACCTCCCCGACTAAAGTAATCGCAGGATTTTTCACTTTTGCTGCCTCCGCCTGCTTAGCAATCGTCGCTAATGTGCCTTGCAACGTTTTTTTGCTTTCCGATGGTTCCCCATTGAATAAGAAGCACAGGCGTATTTGGCGAACGACCGTAATGGATTAGTTGTTCGGCTATATGGTGTAAATTAGCAATGCCCATATAAAATGCAACCGTATCGATTCCTGTTGCTAACGCTTTCCAATCAATTAACGGCTGACCTGAAGGTGATTGATCGTGTCCAGCAACCGTTGCAAAAGAATGAGCATGATCGCGATGAGTAATTGGTACACCTGCATACGCACTCGCTCCGATTCCTGCTGTTACACCAGGGACAATTTCATAGCGAATCCCAGCTTGTTCCAAGGCCTCTGCTTCTTCACCAACGCGGCCGAAGACGCTTGGATCACCGCCCTTTAAACGGACAACCGTCTTTCCTTCGTGACCCAGTTGGACCATAAGCTCATTGATCGCCTCCTGCCGCAGAAGATGACGATTAGGTAGCTTGCCGCAATAAATACACTCAGCCCGCGGTGAAGCCCATTCCAGCAAAAGCGGATTGACTAAACGATCGTATAATACGACATCTGCCGCCTTCAGACATTCCAATCCCTTTAATGTAAGCAGGCGTAGATCTCCAGGTCCAGCTCCGACTAAATAAACGCAGCCCTTCTTGTTCATGTCCCCACCCTCATTTTTATATCCGAGTTTTTTTTATCAATTTTATCAATTATAATACAGCTTCTGTTAGCGGTGCAACGATTTATTTTTAAGAACAAGCCTACACAAAATTTGTAAGATAATCTAACAAATCCTAATACGAGATCGATTTTTATGTGATATAGTATTAAAAAAAATAAAACCCGCTCAAGTAACTAAACGAGAAAAGCAGCGAGGTGTCGAAGATGTCCTACAAAGATAAAAAAAGTGATTACAATCGGTGTTGTCAGCGAACTGACCGGTTTATCGGAACGAAAAATACGCTACTACGAAGAACGAAAGCTCCTCTTTCCGGAGCGTTCTAAAGGTGGAACTCGCAAATATTCGTTTATGGATGTTGAACGCTTAGTCGAAATTGCAAATAAAATGGAAGATGGAATGCAAACATTTGAAATTAGAAGAATGGAGCAAAAAGCGAAGAAAAAGGAAGAAGTACGCGAACGCATGCTTCGAGGTCAAATTAATGCAGCCTTTAATATACGAAAGTAAAGAACGTACAATGAGCGGTCAGTACCTCATTGTACGTTCTTTTTTTTCAAATAATCCCAAGGATACAAGCTAAGCAAAATATTGACATAGAAATTCAAACTATTGACAAACTAAAGCTATACTATCATTCGAGGTGAATACTTATGAAAAAAAAGCTTGAATTTGTTCTCCTAGCGATAATCGTGTGCATCGCCAGCCATTTCTTTTCAGCACCAGCCGACGCTAAGCAGCCTGAAGCAGCTATTATTATTGATGATTTTGGCGGAAATGTAAAAGGTGTCGACTCTTTTTTAGCTGGTCAAATTCCGATCACTGTCGCGATTATGCCCTTCCTTGAACAGACGAAAGAACAAGCAGAACGGGCTCACGCCGCTGGGCTTGAGGTGATTGTCCATTTACCGCTTGAGCCCAAGAAAGGGAAAGCCTCGTGGCTTGGCCCTAAAGGAATTACGAACAAATTGTCTGACGAGGAAATTCGTAATCGTGTACACGCCGCGATTGCTGACGTCCCCCACGCTGTTGGCTTAAACAACCATATGGGCTCAAAGATCGTTGAAGACGAACGAATTATGAGAATAATTATGGAAATAGTTAAAGAGCATAGCCTTTATATGATTGACAGCGGAACGAGTAACCGTTCAGTTATTCCACTCCTTGCAAATGATCTCGGCATTCCTTACGGGACAAGAGATATATTCCTTGAAGACTCATTATCATCCAGAGGATATGTCGAAACGCAAATGGGAAAGCTCGCACAAATGGCGAATAAGAACGGTAAAGCGATTGCCATTGGTCATGTTGGCATCAAGGGCGAGGAAACGGCAGCCGGTGTCAAAAACAGTTTAGAGCGATTCAAACAAGAAGGAATTACCCTCGTACCTGTATCCAAGCTGATACAACCAGTTTTAGTCGAGGACTTTCACGATTTTTGACACTAATGAAACAGGAGTGAAACAACATGTGGCAAATGATTAAAGCGACAATACTCGTGGTCGGAATTGCCTTGCTTGTCGGTGTAATCGGACGAACCTTCATTGATATTGGAGGCGAAGATCAAATAGCGATCCTACAAAAGGATATCCCGAAAACTTGGAAGCATCAGCAATGGATCAATTAATGGCTGAGGATTTATCGATGACAACCTCGATGTTCCTGAAGCAGCTTTCCATTCAACTAAATCGTTGGTCAGAAGCCGACTTAGACGATGATAGCATCAAACAACAATTTAGCGAGGAAATTAAAGAACACCCTCACATCCAAGGCTTTGCCCTTTATCAGGAAGGGAACATCCAAGAAGCGATCGGAAATATCGAAAAAAAACGATTTGTCATTGCTAAAGCATCGGCACATGGGGAATGAGTTTTCAGACCCTTATTCAGTAGAAGACAAGCAGTTCATGCTGATGGGAGAGCATCTTGATGATGGCAGAGTAATCATTGGTGAAATTGACTTGTCATTCGTCAAAGCCTTTGTTCATAATATGGCGTCCGTCGCCGATGCAAACGGAAATTTCTTTGTTTCTGGCGACAACCCTGAGATCGACTGGAAAACAACAGCGGATCTCCCAGAACACACAAGAGCGGAAACGGTCCCAGAGCTCGGCTGGCAAATTGTCGTTCATTCTGAAGAGCATAAACCCGAGAAAGATCAGCGCCCCTATAAGGAAAATGAAGCGATTTTGAAATTTAAACGTGAAGAATTAGCCCAACAATGGTTTGCACAGCACCCTGAGCTGACTGTGATTGAAGAGAATCGCCCGTTTTACGTCGTCCACTCGCAAAATGAGACGACCGAAGCATTGCTACAAAGGCTTGCGCCTGATCAAAGTCTTGCCTTTGCAGAACCTAATTATCTTTACAGCAAGCAGGTTGAACGAGTTTTAACGATTCCGAACGACGAATTTTTTTAAACCTTATCAATGGAACCTTGAACAAATCAACAGTCGAGAAGGCTGGAGCTTTTCAAACGGTAAAAACGTTACCATTGCGATTATCGATACCGGTGTTGATCCAGAACACCTTGATTTAAAGGAAAAAGTTCTCGACGGCTTCAATGCGTTTGACAATTCCGCCAACTTTAATGACACTCATGGGCATGGAACGCATGTTGCTGGCATTGCCGCCGCATTAACGAACAACATTACCGGAATTGCTGGCGTCTCATGGAAAAGTACAATTTTGCCAATCAAAGTTCTCAATGAAGAGGGGGAAGCTCCTCCTACGAGGTTGCCAAAGGCATATATTGGGCGGTCGATCACGGTGCTGATGTGATCAATATGAGCTTGGCGATTATTATCATGCCGACATTTTGTACGACGCAATTAAATATGCCTATGATCACGATGTCGTTTTAATTGCCGCTTCAGGTAACGATAATGTCTCTGACCCCATGTATCCGTCACTTTACGACGAAGTGTTGACCGTGGCCGCTGTCGATGAAAAACGCAATCGAGCCTTTTTCTCAAACTACGGGGAGCATATCGATGTCGCTGCTCCTGGAGAACACATTCCAAGTTTGTTTCCAGACAATCAATATGTCGTCATGTCTGGTACCTCGATGGCCTCCCCGCACGTTGCAGGCCTGGCTGGTCTCATCCGTGGCTTGAGACCGGATTTGTCGAACGAGCAAGTGTACGAAGTGATTACCTCGACTTCCAAAGACTTGGGTTTAAGAGGGCGTGATCCTTACTATGGCCACGGTGAAATCCAAATTAATAAGGCGCTTGAAAAAAATTATGAGTAAAGGATTAAAGAAACCGACGCGGCAGCCTTTTAAATTTTTTGAGTCTTGGAACAAGAAGAAAGCCAAGGGTAGCACGGACAAACGGCTGAGTGGGGTGTGACCAAGAGCTTTCTTCTCACCCTACGCAGGCATCGAAAGATCCGAGGCTGTAGAAGCTCTCTTTCCTAGCTCTATCTAGTCCAAAAAAAGGTGCAGGATTTCTGTTTAAAAAGACGGTGCGACGAAATCTGGTGTATGCCGGCGCTACATACCTATCGCCTCATCGGCAGTAGGTATGTCGCTCGGCCCTATCTCTCGCGAAGATCGAATGCTTCAGCCAGCACCTTTAGATTCCTTGGGTGTCTTCATCCGGCGCTCTTTTAGCTTAGGCATCCCTTTTGCCATTTGTAGGTTCGCTCTTTGAACCGGCCCCGAAGCTACTCTTTCACCGCTCCATCGGCAACACCGGCCATAAACTGGCGGCTGAAAATAATAAACAGAATGATCAAAGGAAGCGTTGCCATTAAAGTGCCGGCCATGACCATCGCATAGTCGGTATCATAAACCCGCTTAGCTGGGAAAGCATGACCTGCAGCGTATATTTTTCGGGTGAGTTAATGACGACGAGCGGCCATAAGTAGTCATTCCAAATCGAAATAAAGGTGAATATCCCTAAAAAAAGTCAACGCTGGTCGTAAGGTCGGCAACGCGACATTCCAATATAGCCTAAATGTATTACAGCCGTCTAAACGGCCGGCATCGAGTAATTCATCCGGTACAGAAGCTTGACAGAACTGCCGAACCCAAAAGATACCAAAGGCATTCACAAGGCTCGGGATAATGAGCGCCTTGTACGAATCAACCCAGCCAAACTCGGCAACAATCAAAAAGGATGGAACGAAGCTCATCTGTGCCGGAATCATCATTGTTAGAAGCAACGAAATAAAAAGAAAATCCTTTCCTGGAAATTGAAATTTAGCAAACGTAAAGCCAGCCAGAGAACAAAAGAACATAACGCCAAGCACCGTTACGACACTGACAAACAAAGTGTTAAAAAAAGGCTTGGAAAAAAAGCGATATTGTTTAAAACAGACTGAATATTTGTAATCAGCTCACCGCCAAAGACGAGCCGCGGTGGAAAACGTAAAATCTCACTTGTCGTATTGGTCGCCATAACGACTAACCAATAAAAAGGAAAAATTGAGATAACGACCCCGATCAGGAGCAAAAAAAATACGTGAACAGCTTGACATACCATTCTCAGCGAACATGAAATCCCCTCCTTTGAAACCGAATTAAGCCTTTTGCACAAGCTTCCAGTTGATGAGTGAAAATAAGCCGATAATGATAAACATAACCCAAGAAACAGCAGAGGCGTAGCCAAACTGTCCTTCGATAAATCCTTCATTATACATATAAAGCGTCATTGTCATCCCTCCGCCGCCAACGCCGCCAGTGTTGCCAAGCAAGACTTGAGGCTCCGTAAATAGCTGCATCGAACCAATCGTTGTCATAATGACCGTAAATAATATCACCGGCCGCAGTAAAGGAATCGTAATGCGGAAAAAGGTTTGCGTTTTGCTGGCCCCGTCTATTAATGCGGCTTCATACAGCGTCTTAGGGATACTTTGCAAGCCTGCTAGATAAATAATCGCATTGTAGCCGACAAACCGCCACACAACCATGGAGGCAATAACGACTTTCACAAGAAACGTCGAATTAAGCCAATCGAGGCCCGAAAGTCCGACAACGGAAAGCAAATAGTTTAATAGCCCATACTGATTGCTGAAAATCGTCTCAAATATGATCGCTACGGCCACAATTGATGTGACATTCGTAATAAAAAACATCGTGCGGTATGTGCCGCGTAATTTCAATGTCGGCAAATTAAGCATAAAAGCGATCACTAAGGCAAAAAAACAGCATCGGTATACTTGAAATAAACCAGATCGCAAACGTATTGCCGACGGCCTGCCAAAAGTCAGGCTCGGTCAATAAATAACGAAATTGAGCTAAGCCGACAAACGTCATTTCCCCTAACCCTGACCAGCTATGAAAGGATAAATAGAAGGAGAATAAGATCGGGAAAAGCCCGAAAACTAAAAAGAGCAAATAAAAAGGAGAAATAAACAGATAGAGCACGCGGTTTTTCCAAATTTCTGACCATAATGATGCCTGTTTCAATCCAATTCCTCGTTGCTGTTCAGTTTTTATTTCTGTTTGCCCCTGCATGTGATCTCCCTCCCGTCAGTAAGATTGGCGCGATAGCTCGCGTTCTATTTTCTTTTGCACATCCTGCCAGGCAAGCTCCGGATCTTTATTTCCGCGTTCTATCATTGTGATTTCGTCAGAAAAAATGCGATGAAATTTCGTATACAATTCACCATAGTATGTGTTCGGGACGTTTTGTGCTGACTCGCTAAACACATCCGTAACGACTTGCTCTCCATAGAAAGGATCGGGCTGTGCTAATTCGTCTGACTCAAGCGTTTCCACGATCGAAGGAAACAAATCAAGGTTCAAATAGTACTCCAACTGGTTTTGAGGTGACATGAGCCACTTCACTACCGCGACAGCTTCCTCCTTATACTCAGTCGATTTTAATACGCCGAGAAAGGAGCCGCCATTGTTTCCGCTCCCTCCTGGCGCCCGTGCCACCCGCCATTCACCTGCCGTATCCGGCGCGAATCTTGAAGGATGTTTGACTCCCAGACGGCGCCGACAAAGGAAGCGACATCTCCATTATTCAGCGCTGCATTCCTTTCCTGCCCGTCTGTCAATCGCGCGGTTAAATCGCGCTCGCTAATTTCGGAAATCACATCCCAAGCTTCCTTAACCGTCCCACCAGTTCCAATATATTGTTCGTCCTCATCAAAATACTTGGTTGCATTTTGTTCCAAATATTGCGTATAGACTCTATTGATCGTGTCAAACATTTTGACACCGGTCGCTTCTAACATTTGTTCACCTGCGGCGATATAGTCATCCCAAGTCTGGATTTGCTCACTGACCTCATCGGGCTCACTTGGCAAACCAGCTGCCTCAAACAAATCAGCACGGTAAAACAAGGCCGTAGGTCCGGTATCGATCGGCAGAGCAATCAGCGCCCCGGATTCCGGATTCTGGGCGAGCTCCCATTTCCAATCAAGAAAATCATTTTCGATCTCTTTTGCACCGTAGTCATTCAAATTGACAAATTCCTCATCATACGGAAGAAACTCATAGACCCAATCATTCATCGCAATAATATCTGGACCACCGGTTCCAGCAATCAATGCTGTTTGCAGCTTTGTTTTATATTCATCCCCGCCTATTTTTTGTGCATCCAATCTAATATTGGGAAACGCCTCCTCTACCTCTTTTAAAATCTGATCGTCGAGACTACGGTTCCAGTACCATAACGTGAGCGTAATCTCTTCCTCCTCCCCACTTGTTAACGCTTGACATCCTCCGAGAGTGAATACACTCGCACTAAACAACAGTATCCAAGTTACAATTTTCCTCATTGTTGTCGGCCTCCTTTAAAGTCGATTCGATTAGTCAAGTAAAGGCTCTGAATTGGAAACGCTTTCAAATGGTGATTAATAAAAATACGATTTTATTTCGGAAGAACTTTGAACCCTTTCAGCTAGAAAATCAGACACCGTTTACGAACACGATTTTATCATCCACCTTAATGTATCCGTTTTTTTCAACAGATCTTAGATTATAGACGTTAAAGAAACAATACTATTATATGGTTACAGGATCAAGATCAATATTTTTTTATACGGCTAGCACGAGACCGCGCCCCTTCTCCTGCCATAGGTGGCTTTACTATAATGTATGCTGCTTAAGGCGAAATAGCCGTCCTTTTCTCTGGACGACTATTTACTTGTACAGCTGCAATTTTGGCATATGAAGGCACAGTTCTAATCATGAGAGGCGAACCTTGACTTTAATTCATCGCTCATTTTGCCCTCATTGTCAGTTTTATCAATAATGTGTATCGCACCTCACTCATGAAAGTCCAAGCCTGAATGGACTTGTTTAACATAGCCGGAGCGTATGACAAAATCGCCAAAACGTTCTCCTTCCTGACGTTCCTTTGCATATTGAGAAATAATCGGTTTCAATGTATCTATAATCTCTTTTTCGCCGATGTTTTCGCGGTAAAGCTTATTGAGCCGATCGCCTGCAAATCCGGCACCTAAATACAAATTGTACTTGCCGGGAGCTTTTCCGATCAATCCGATTTCGCTCAAAGCCGGCCTGGAGCAGCCGTTAGGACATCCTGACATCCGAATTACGATCTCCTCTTCGCGTAAGCCAGCCTCATCCAAAAGCCATTCGATTTTATCTAGCAAAGCCGGAAGATAGCGCTCCGCTTCAGCCATCGCCAGCCCGCAAGTCGGTAAGGCAACACATGCCATAGAATTTCTCCGCAATGCCGAGTATTGCTTCCCGTCAGTGAGTCCATATTTTTCAATTAACTCGACTATTTTACGTTTTTTTCTGACTTGTCACGTTCCCGATAACGAGATTTTGGTTCGGACTAAGACGAAAATCGCCGGTATGAATTTTGGCAATTTCGCGCAGCCCAGTTTTCAATGGATAATCAGTTAAATCCTGAATTCGGCCATTTTGGACAAAGAGGGTCAGATGCCATCTTTGATTGCTCCCTTTCACCCAGCCATAACGATCACCGGTATGCTCGAAGCGAAATTCCCGCGCTTGCTCTAGCTCCCAGCCTAGCCTTTCGTTAAGCTCGTTTATGAGCCAGTCAAGCCCACGAGAGTCAATCGTGTATTTAAAACGGGCGTTTGTCCTAGTCGAGCGGTTCCCGTAATCCCTTTGGATCGTAATCACCTTTTCAGCCACGTCAACGATTTGATCCGCCTGGCAAAAGCCGATAACTCTGGCAAGCTGAGGGTATGTGTTCCTATCACCGTGGGTCATCCCCATTCCTCCTCCTACGGCAACGTTAAACCCTTGCAGCTGACCATCCTTTATAACCGCAATAAACCCCAAATCTTGAGAAAATACGTCGACATCATTAGACGGAGGAATGGCAATGCCGATTTTAAATTTCCTTGGCAAATAGACGGCACCGTACATCGGCTCGGTTTCCCCAGAATCCTCGTTACTGTCTACTACCTTTTCACCATCGAGCCATATTTCATGATAAGCCTTCGTCCGCGGAGATAAGTACTCGCTGAGCTTTTTCGCCCATTCATAAACCTCCAGATGATTCTCAGATTGATCCGGATTAGGATTACACATGACATTTCTGTTTACATCACCGCAAGCAGCTAGCGTATCTAACAGTGCATCATTAATTGCTCGGATGCTCTTCTTCATGTTCCACTTTAAAATGCCATGCAATTGAAACGCCTGGCGCGTCGTCAAGCGTAATGTACCGTTCGCGTATTGATGAGCAAGTTCGTCCATGAGCAGCCATTGCTCTGGCGTAACGATTCCACCAGGTGCACGGACACGTACCATGAACTGATAAGCAGGCTCAAGCTTCTGACGCTGCCTTTCATTCCGCAAATCTCTATTGTCCTGGAGATAACTCCCATGAAATTTCATTAATCGATTATCGTCATCTGGTATGCCTGCACTTAACGGATCGTCAAGCGTTTCAGTAAGCGTGCCCCGCAAATAATTGCTTTCCCTCTTTATTCGCTCAACATCACTCGGCGGACCATCCTGCGATGAAGCGAATTTATCTCTTGTCATTTAGTGCCGTCCCTTTCGCCTCAGTATACATCACGCTGATATCGTTTCTGCCTTTGCATTTCGGTTAAATAGGTACTCGCTTCCTCTTGGCTCATGCCGCCTTCCCGTTCAAGAATTGTTGCCAGAGTCGTGTGCACGTCAGTAGCCATGTGCTTTTCATCCCCACAAACGTATAGATAAGCTCCAGCTTCTAACCATCGATAGAGCTCCTGACTTTTCTCCAGCATGCGGTGCTGAACGTACACCTTCTCTGCTGTATCACGAGAAAAAGCAACATCCATACGCGTTAGCACACCTTCCTTAAGCCAGCGTTGCCATTCTACCTGGTAAAGGAAGTCTGTCACAAAATGCTGATCACCGAAAAATAACCACGACTTCCCTTCAGCTCCTACCTCCTCTCTTTCTTCAAGGAAGGACCTGAAAGGTGCAATGCCCGTACCGGGACCAACCATAATGATCGGTGTCTCTGAATCGGACGGAAGCTTAAAGTTCGAATTGCGCTGGACGTAAACAGACAATGTATCGCCAGGCTGCGCCCGTTCAGCACACAATATCGAGCAGACGCCGTTTCTTTCGCGACCGTGTGCACGATAACGTACAGCCCCAATCGTCAGGTGAACCTCATCCGGATTCGCTTTTAAACTGCTGGCGATCGAGTATAGACGGGCGGGCATTTTCCGTAGAAGCGGCACTAGCTCTCTCGCCGGCAGCTCCGAGAGTGAGTAATCCCGCACTAAATCCAACAAATCCCGTCCATCGAGATAAGTCCTGAGCTTTTTCGGCCTCTGGCTTCAGCAGCTGTTGCAGTCCTTGATGTGAGGTTAATAATGCGAGCTGTTGCAACAACGGCTTTGTCAATTGGGTGATCTCGTAATTGTTTCGCAGCGCCTCCCGCAATGGCCGCTCTTCTCCGCGATTATTTACCGGAACGAGCTCATCTGCTTTCCAGCCCATTTCGTCAATCAGCTCATCCACTAGAACAGGCTGGTTTTCAGGATAAATCCCTAAGCTGTCACCCGGTTCAAACTGAAAATTCGATCCGTCCAGTGATAGCTCAAGGTGGCGAGTCTCTTTGTTTGAGCCGCGACCATTAAGGTTCAAATTTTCAAAAATCTCAGCCTTAAAAGGGTTCGTCCTTGAATAGACGGAACGGTCGGTTGTAGGCGGAGCAGTTGTAACTGCTTGCACCTGCTGATTACCTTGATGCTCGCTCAACGCGCTTACCACGCTCTGAAACCATTCGGCCGCTGGCTCGTCAAAGTCCAAATCACAATCAGTACGCGGACAGAGTCGCTCTGCACCTAACTCCTCCAGCTTGGCATCGAACCTTTTTCCGGTTTCACAGAAAAATTCATATGAGCTATCCCCTAAGGAAAGAACTGAATATCGCAGCTTCTCCAATTTCGGTGCCTTCCTTCCATGAAGGAATTCATAAAATGACAGCGCGCTGTCAGGAGGATCCCCTTCTCCGTGGGTGCTCACAACGAGCAACAAATGCCGAAGCTTCTTTAAAGAATTTAGCTTGAAATCACCCATTGAGGAAAGAGTTACTTTCAGTCCCATCTCCTCAAGATCTCGTGACATCCCTGTAGCCAATTCCTGCCCGTTCCCTGTCTGGGATCCGTATAGTATTGTTACCTCCTGTAATGCAACGCTTTCTGCTTCAGCGCTAGTAGCAGAGCCCGGCGCATCTTTCAAAGCAGCCTGAGAGGTTGCAGAGTAAGCAGAAAGGTACCCGCTCAGCCAGATCTGCTGTGATTCCGTTAATTTAGGCAAAAGCTGATTGAGCAGCTCGACCTGCTCTTGATTAAATGGACTGTTCTTTACTTGAAGTTGCAACGGTATCTACCTCACAAAGAAATAATTTTTATAAAGGGTTATTCATTCGTACAGCCACTAATAAAGCACGCTCGAAGTACAGGCTTTGACCACTCCCATCCTCAGAAGCTTACGAATGCTTCGGATGAGATAATAGCTTTTTCTCTCTTAAAAAGGCAATTATCCGTTCTACCGACTCGTCAACAGAAAGCCGATCCGAATCAATCACCAGCTCAGGCTTCCAGGTTCCTCGTATGGAGAACTGATGCCAGTAAAGTCGCTAATTTCTCCGGCACGCGCTTTCTTATACAAGCCTTTCGGATCGCGTTCCTCGCAGGCTTCCAACGAACAACGTACATAAACTTCGACGAATTCACCTTCCTCTACTAGGCTACGCACACGCTGCCGGTCCTCCACAAAAGGAGAGATAAATGCTGTACAGACAATCATGCCCGCATCAACGAAAAGCTTCGAGACCTCTCCAACCCGGCGAATATTCTCAGTTCGATCCGCCTCGCTAAAGCCAAGTCCTTCGTTTAAGCCGTGTCGAACATTGTCACCATCTAATACATAGCTGCTTACCCCTTGCTCAAATAAGTAACGCTCCAACGCATTGGCCAATGTCGATTTCCCTGCACCGGAAAGACCGGTAAACCAAAGTATACAGCTGCCATGATCGTTTCGTTGCCGGCGCTCTGCTTTTTTTACTGAAGCTTCGTGCCAAACAATATTGACGTTTTCTTTACCCAACGAACATCACTCCTATTGTTAAATTATTCTGATAGATTTACTTCGCTTAAACAATAGCGATCGATATCCGTTTTGTCAATGACATTGTGCTTAAATCCCGCCTCCTTCTTCGTAATTTGAACGCTGCTCTTGGCGCGACGTTTTATATAAGCTGTAGGATCCGATTGTCGCGACAAAGACGCTTGCAATGACAACAAATGTATAGTAATCCGCCAATCTAAATAATACGATGAACCCGTACGACAAGACGAGGGAAATCACGGGCGAAACGACCCACACCATCACAATTCGCTTTACAATACCTTTTTGCCATAAGCGAAAGCCATTATTTGCCGTCCCAATTCCGACGATAGCAGAGGTTGTAATTTGTGTTAATGGAACCGGCAAACCGAATATTGAGGCTATAATGACTAACAGACCTCCAGTAGTCGAAACGGCACTGCCTTGCAGCAAAGTAAGCTTCGTAATCTTTTTCCCATTCGTTTCAAGAACTCGACTGCCGAGCAGAAAGGCCCCAAGCGATACAAAGATACCTCCGAGAAAAACTGCAGACGTCACATCGATCAGTCCTGCGCCGACTAACGGTCCGACTGCGTTTGCGACGTTATTCATTCCTGCAGCAAAGGCTTCTAAACAGCCGCTAATGATTAAAAGCAAGGCAAGCGGTCGCTTCCATTTTCCAAGCCCTTGTAGTGAGGGCCATCGCTTCTCCACACGGTTAATCCATGTCCCGAGAAAAAAAGGCAATGAGAAAAGAAGCAGCTGGAATGACTAGCCAAAAGGAAACAATGACTAGCAGCTTATCGATAAATAGCGACTGAAAAGCGAGCCCTGCTCCGACAATAGCGCCGACAACGACTTCGCTTGTCGATAACGGAATCCCTATCATATTTGCGGTGAACAGTGTCAAGCAAGCGGCTGTTAGCACGATGACGACGATGTCTACATCCAGTACTTGCGCCGGAATAATTCCGTTACCTATCGTACGAACAACCTCTCCACCAGAAAGAGCACCTAAAAAGGCAAATAGGCTGACGAGAATCATTGCGATTCGTTTTGTAGGGACAGCCCCGCTGCCATAAGCTGGCCCCATCGCGGCAGCTGTTCCACTTGCTCCGATATTCATGGCAAAAAATAATGCGATCACGAAGGCAGCAATCGTCAGCATTTCGCCTCACTCCTTCTTATTGCATGTCTTTTTTTTGCTTTCGCTTATAGACACCTCCTCTCGCTTCCATTACGCGCGAATCCGCTTGGCCATTCCGCGAATGAGCACTTCAACTACTTCCGGGCGACTAAACTCAGGGGGTGGCTCGACTCCATTGCTAAGCATTTCCCTCACTTTCGTTCCCGATAAAATGACATGATGCTCCCCGTCATGCGGACAGGTCTTGGTCGAAGCCATATTGCCGCACGCTTTGCAGAAAAAGCTATGCTCAAAGAAAAGCGGAGTAATTCCTAGCTCCTCCTCCGTAAAGCTACGGAAAATCAGCTGTGCATCGTACGTCCCATAATAACTTCCGACGCCGCATGGTCGCGGCCGACGATAAAGTGGGTGCAGCCGTAATTTTTGCGGACGAGCGCATGGAATATCGCTTCACGTGGCCCGGCATACCTCATCGCCGCTGGAAAAACAGCTAGAAATGTGCGGTTTTTCGGGTAGTACTGCTCAAGGAGAATTTCATAGCTTTCCATTCTAATATCAGCAGGAATATCGTCAGCTTTTGTTTCACCAACAAGCGGATTCAAAAATAACCCGTCGACGATTTCCAATGCCGATTTTTGAATGTATTCGTGAGCGCGGTGGACTGGATTCCGTGTCTGGAAGCCAACTACCTTCTTCCATCCCAATTGGGCAAAGCGAGCTCTCGTGTCCCTCGGATCGAGATAATAGTCTTTAAAATTTCCTCGCTGTAGTCGTTTGACTAAGGTGATCGGACCCCCAACATAAAGCGGAGGACGCTCAAGCAACCTTTTTACACCTGGATGGTCCTGATCATCCGTCTGATATACCTTTTTCGCTTCTGCAAATTTATCAGGCTCATAAATGTCACTGACCTCAATTACACCGTAAACCTCATCGCGAAAGACAAGCAGCGCCTTTTCACCACGATGAAGCGCTTGAGCTTTCTCGACTTGTACTGGTAACGTAATTGGAAGGCTCCAGACTGTGCCGTCGGCGAGCCTCATCTGATGAACAACCGACTGATAATCAGCCTCCCCCATAAACCCACGCAATGGACTAAATCCGCCAATTCCGAGGAGTTCAAGGTCAGAAAGCGCAAATAAATCGAGTTCTATTTCCTGTGTAATTCCGTTCAAATCGTAATTTGGCTCGTAAAGCTGTACTAATGTTCCTCCGTGTGGTGCAATCACTGTCATGAAATAAAAGCTCCCCTCATTGTTCGTGCAACCCGCACTCTGTTTTTCCAAAATTAGCCCATCGACCACTTCTCGGATCATCGCCCTCTTTCACCGGCTTTGTACAGTATTCACAACCTATACTTGGATAGTTAGCATCATGAAGCTCGTTGTATGGAAGCTGATGCAAACGGATATACATCCATATTTCTTCCTCGGTCCAATGGATTAACGGACAAATCTTCACAGATTGAAAGCGATGATCTTGATTGACAAAATTCGTATTCGCCCTAGTCGGTGACTGCTCACGACGCAGCCCGGAAATCCATGCTTTATGTTGATGAAGCGCCTGCTCTAACGGGATGAGCTTGCGAAGCTTACAGCATAAATCCGGATTTACCTCCCATAGCTTCGGGGCATACTGTTTCTCTTGTTGCTTTGGCGTCAAGTCAGATTTTATGAGCCGGATGTCCAAACTCGGATAACGCGCCTTTACTTTGTCGATCAGCTCATAGGTTTCCTTGAAATGAAAATCGGTGTCTAGAAAGACGATTTTTGCCTCTTTGTTCACTTTGTCGATCAGATCGATAAGCACGACTCCTTCGGCACCAAAGCTGCAGGCGTAAACAATTTCATCTCCATATGCACCGTATGCCCACTTCAAAACGTCAAGGCTGTCCTTCCTCGCTAATTGAAGGTTCAGTTGTTCGAAATCCGCCGATTCCATCGTTTGATATGTTAATTCCAAACCGTTCACCACTCCTTCTCCAGCACCATTCGACAATTGAAGCACAAAAAAACGCCGCTCTCCCAGAAAGTTCATCTGGTGAACGCCGCCTCTAGTTGCTCTAGTCAGCAGGCTGTTTTTTTACATGTCAATAGCTATCGAAATCCTTGGAACCAACGACTCCTTGACCGCACTGTTGTGACGGTCCGTTCCATTCATTTTAATCTTACTTTCTCACTTTTTTTTCTAATTGAATCACTTTTCCATCTTGAACGACAAGTGTAATCGTCCCATACTTCAAACCTTCTAACAGCACCTTTATTTGGCCATATAAACCGTCAAGCTCTTCCTGCTTGGACATTGCGCTACCTCCCCACCATTTTCACGGATTTTTACTTGAGGAAGCCTAATTCCTTGTAATTTGATATGTTTTATTAGTTTAATAGTATTCTATCCATCATTCCTCGCCTTGTCAATGATTGATTTTCAATTTTGAAAAATTGGGCTTTGAATGTAAAATTTTTGAGCCAGCTTGCCTCCCTACTCCATAGAACGCTGACTTATGCATAACCGCGGCTTCCCGATTGCAAGCACCGTATCACGCTGTTTTTAATTTTGACAGCAAGGGACGGGGGCAACACGAGCTGCCATAGGACATGTGGAAATATACCGCAATCTGATCGATAGCTCCCGCTGGGCCTCGATGCGGTGGATAATGATTGCACCAAGTATAGTGCCAAGAGGATGATGAAGCGCGAGCTTGTACTCACGGGCTAAGTGAACGAGGCAACTGCCCAAGACAAGCCAAAAAAAGCGTAGACTCATGCTCTGATCGTCTACGCTTAGGCCCCTGTTAACCTTATGCTATTGGATGACTTGTCCGGTCACATTGTCGATTAAAACCTTTCCTGTCCCGCTCTCCAATAAATGAACGTCTCCATCTACTCCGTCAACGGTTATATCTCCTGAACCTGCTCTCACGTTCAACTGCCCTTCATAGTTTTCGATTTCAAGACTTCCCGATCCTGTCATGATCGTCGCCTCACCGCTTGAATTCGTTATGAGCATGCCTCCTGATTTATTATGAATATTGACAGGACCGTGGGCGGAGTCGATCGTCATCTTTCCAGCGCCGTCAGTAATTTGAACCGGACCTGAAACTTCAGACAAGGAAAGCGATCCTGCTCCGTGATCGATCGTGAGCCCAGCCTGTACCCCGACAATTGCAGCCGAGCCCTCTTTTTGCTTCAGCTTGACAGCCATTTCCTCAGGAATGCTTATATTTAACCGAATACTCCTTGCTCTTGCTTTGCAGATTGTTTAACCGAGGAGTGCAACCTCGCCTCCTCGCCTTGTTTTTCCAGCGTGATCATCATGTTCTGCTTTAAAAAGCTTTCGGTGGCATCCTTTTCTTCTCCGGTGGCATAGAGCTCCGCTTCAACTTCGATTTCGTCTAGGCCTTGCTTTACCTCTATCGAAAGGTCACCTTGTTCTTGCTCGATAACTAACGTCTCAATTCCTGCCCGAGACAACGCTAACTGTTCTTCGCTTTCATAGGTGGTTAAATTACATGCGCTAAGCCATAGTACTCCCACTATAGCGATTAGGCTCCTTTTTATGATCATTTACTCTCTCTCCTGTCCCTGTTCCTTTCTCCAGTGTACCTAATTCGAAACAGGAAGCCAATCTTCTCGAATCTATTTCCAAGCAATGTTCACGATTTGTTCACTCTCTTCCGCTTTTCTGAAAAGTGCTTGACTGCGACTTTCCACTATGGAAAATAGGCAGCCTCAAGCTTTTAGTGACAAAAGAAGGACTTTTCATTCCGTTTACAGCATCCGTGTTCGGCTCCGTCTATCCACAATCGCTGTCTTATCATTTATCTACTCTTCAACACATAAATACCCGTTTTTACCTTTTACGCATCGTGGAGAAAAAAAGGTTTACCTCGTAAACAGAAAAACCTTTGCAGGCTTTTTGTTTTTCATAATATATTCTGTTTTATAGCCTTCCCTTCGCCGAAGTTCGTAAGTTTTTCTCGTAATTGGTCGAGGTGCTGACCACATTAAGGACTGCGGCTTATCCCATGAATCCTGAGTGATTAGCTCTCGTTTATAAAAATAACAATTGCCAGATGGAAATTGTTCACAAATATATCTTACTGTTTGCTTTGAATGCATAATTTTCCACCCCTATTTATCGGTTTCAAGTCTCATGATTCCCTAATGTATGCCCCTTTATAACTGAGGTGCTTGTACAGCCGTCCTCATCCGCTATTGAGGAGCCTGATTACTTCTGTGAACAGCGGGCGACTTTTTTTGTTTTTACCCTTTCTCCTCAGTTTTCAAGTAAAGGTTGTCGCCGAGCTAACGAATGTAAACGACCGATTGCAGGTAGTGCTAAAGCCCAAATATTGTGGCGACGATGTCGATTCAATCAAAAAAAGGTAGCGCTTACATTTCGCTTGACAAAATCCTTCTTATCCCTGTAGGATGAAGATGAACGTTCAAGAGGAATGGTAATTAAAGTCACTCGTCTCCAATTAAAGATTTCTCGTTTTCTTCCGCCAATCTGCACTTTGCTTAACACAAACCCGTCAAAACGTTTGTATTTTTTTTGAGTTACGATAACAAATATTTAATAAAGAAGTGATACATTTGGTTCAACATTTAAAAGATCGATCACTTATGGAAAAAGAAGTTCATTCACTTATTATTCCGATGGAAGCTGTCGCTAATGTTCAATTATCAAACCCGTTAGAACACGCCTTGCTCGTGTTAATAAAATCAGGCTATACTGCGATACCGGTACTTGATTCAAACTTCAAACTGAAAGGTTTGATTAGTAACTCCCTTATCCTTGACTCTTTACTCGGCGTCGAACAGTTCGAAATGGAACGCCTTTCCGAGAAAAAGGTGGCTGATGTGATGAATTCGTCGGTGCCGAGCATTCATAAGGAAGATACTTTCGCCAGAGCGTTGACTCTTTCAATTAATCATGCCTTTCTCTGTGTAATCGATGACGATGGTGGGTTTATCGGAATTTTAACGAGGCGCTCTATTTTAGCATTAGTTAGCAAATATCTTCATATGTAGAATCGACTTTTCTTGCCGTCCCTTTTGAAACCTCTCATTGACAACCAGCTTATTCGTCTTTAAAGCACGATGTATGGTACACTCTACTTTGACATTCTCTTATTGATGATTGAAGGAGTGAAGTGCTTTGAACTCGATGCTTTTCTCGAACTATGAAATCAACGGAATGAGCTTAAAAAAACAGAATTGTCATGTCTCCTATGTGTATGTATTCAAGCGATACAAAGGACGGACAAATTCGTCCCTTTCATCTGACTCACTACGAATCAAGAGCTGTTGGACAGGTCGGACTAATTATGCTTGAGGCGACTGCCGTAACTCCTCAAGGAAGGATTTCCGACAGCGATCTTGGCATATGGGATGACGAGCACGTAGAAGGTTTGACGACTGTCGTCAAACGAATCCAAAGCTATGATGCCAAAGCGGGAATCCAGCTCGCTCATGCAGGTCGCAAAGCCACGATTGAAGGGCATAGCATTGCCCCTTCGGCTATTGCCTTCAGCGATGACATGAAGGCCCCTGTCGAAATGAGCAGCGCCGATATTCAAGAAACGATCGAAGCGTTTCGAATAGCTGCTGAGCGCGCCGATACAGCCGGATTCGACATGATCGAGCTGCATGGCGCTCACGGCTACTTAATCAATAGTTTCTTGTCACCTTTATCGAATAAGCGAATAGACGAATACGGAGGCTCCCTTGAAAATCGCTTCCGCTTTTTGTCAGAAATCGTTGCAGCAGTTCGTGCAGTCTGGACGAAGCCGCTTTTTGTGCGAATTTCAGCTGATGAATATAGCGATGGAGGGAATACGCTCGCCGATTTTGTTCAAATATGCCGATGGTTGAAAAAAACAAGGAATTGATTTAATCGATTGTAGTACTGGCGGCGTTGTTCCAGCGCGAATTAACGCTTATCCGGGCTATCAAATCAAACATGCAGATAGGTTGCGGAACGAAGCGGCGATTGCAACAGGCGCAGTAGGTATGATCACATCGGCTCTTCAGGCGGAGGAAATTCTCCAAAATGAACGGGCGGACTTGATTTTTATCGGGCGGGAACTGCTTAGAAACCCGTATTGGGCCTTGAGTGCTGCAAAAGAGCTTAATGTTCCACTTGAAGCCCCTAGCCAATATTTGCGGGCATGGTAAACGGTTCTCATCTTGCTCAGTCGCAAAGGCCTACGTCATACAATGAAAAACCTTCCGTCAGTGGATAAAGCACATCCCTATCTGATGGAAGGTTCTTTTAGCTTATAAAACGCCTTATTTGTTTCGCCCGGCTTCTGAACATAGGATCAAGCCATGCTTTCAAAATACAGCTTGGAAGTTGCGACTCGATTTCAATTCGATCCTGCATAAACGTCTTCCCTCCAGAGCGATGAAACTCGTGTTTATGACGCCAATAACGGAGAGGAAAAGGAGGATGCTTGATTGTGTCGACAAACTGGTATGGAGCCTGAACCAAACTTATTTCAGTGATTAGCTCATAATGAACGCATCCGACAGATAGCTTCAGCTTCAGTTTATTTCCTGTTCCCGTCCACGGATCAGATAGAACCGTAACCGCAGGAAAACGAGTGATTTTTGCCAAGTTGTCGGCATGAGTGAAAAAAATCCCATACACGTTCGATCGGAGCATCGATGATTGTCTCTGACGTATAAAGTAAACGTTCCAATAGAACCCCTGCCCTTTTATAATACCGGCTCATCCTTAAGAGTAATAAGTCCAGTTAAATTTTCAACCAAATACGTCGGATCCCAAGATTCGCCTGACAGCCCTTGCTGTAAATCAAATAAGATTTCGATTAGACGGACATAGCGAATAAATGGAACGATCAATGGTGCTTCGCTTTCGGAGAGCGGTCCTCCCGCACGTTTGTATGAATTAATGAACTTCTGTGCATGACTTCTGCTTAATTGACCCGACTTTTCGTCTATACAAAACTCCCACACGCTTCGTGCCAGTTCGTAGACAAACCATTCCTTGCAGCACTCATCCCAATCGATCAAAGCAATTATTTTACCTTCCTTTGTCGTAAGGATATTCCCTCGATAATAATCGCCGTGTATCGCTCCACCTAGTAAATTCGGACCGTTTTCCGTTAAATCGAGACACCATTTCTGAATGACTGATTTTTCCATTTGAATCAGTTTTTTGTAATGATTGATTTCCTTTATTGCTGCAGTATCTGCGTCCGAATATCCAGCGTCCAACTGCTTGGCCAGCCAGTTACTGTCTTCAAAAAAGGACTCTGTCAATAATACCGAGTCCCACATCCGGTTTGCTTCCCAATTTAAATCCTTTATCGCTTGGAAATGGGGTTTTTGAGGAATGGCTGCAAGTTCTAGTGCCGACAAATGAAGCTTTGCCAGCATTTCTGCAGCGTTTATTCTGACTGCCTCTTTGCTTTTATCGGCGAGCTGTCCATTAAAAAACGGAAACAATGATACTAATTGCTTGTCATATTGCAGAATGCTGCCACCACTTTCAATACTTAGTGGAAGCGGCACCTCCTTAATATAAGCATGCATTTCCTTCATTAACCGATGCTCATATGCGATCGCTTCAAAGGTTGTTGACGGATGACTGATTCGCAAAACAAAATGTTCCTGATTCGTTTCTAGCCGAAAAACAGAATTCCAATACCCTCCCGTCAGTTTCTCGATCCGTTTTATTTCTCCGATTGAGTACTTTGATTGAAGCTCTTGTAGTAGAAGCTCTGCCAGCATATGATTTCAGCACCTTTAGATCCTTTATTTTCAATCCCTTTACTTGACGCTATTATACCAAGCCGACTGCGATTGATCTATAGCTAGAGACTCCGGATGTTCAAAGCGTACAATTCAATCCTTTTTCCAACCGGAGAGCACCGGTCCTACGCTTCAGATTGCTAAATGCTCAAAAAATGCGTAAAAGCAATTTGCTTCTACGCATAAATATTTACGAGCAAGCCCTTAATTTCGCCGACCATATCCAAGACGCCGAGCCCACTTTTTTGCTTGGCAAGAACAGCATCAGTTAAATCGAGCAGCTTTCTGTCTACCTCTTGCACAATTTTATATATTTTCGTTCGACCGCGCCGATTAAAGCCGCGACGCTCTTCTAGGCTCAGTCCGAACTGAACGGCATCCTCGACAAATTCCTTGACGAGCTGCTTATATTTCCTTAACTCCTCGACAGTCCTTGATTCAGACAGCACCTCTCCTTGCTCGTCAATTCTTTTCATCAATTGAGCTAAGCGTTCGTAAGCTTTTTCGTCGCGCTGCTTTCCAATGACCTCCGCAAAGGAAATACGTGCCGTTTGTTCATTTTTTTTCGGTTCAATCCGTTCAAGGCCCGCTTTTGCGATCCGCTGTACTTCCATTGAAACTCCCGCCTTTGTCGCTAATCTACTAAAGCTCTCCACAGGCATTTGAGTCTGCATATTATCTTCAGACACGTAGCTCAAATCCAATTACGCTTCATTCCGTGAGAAAGGAAGAGCGAAGGTTTAGCCTCTGTTTCGTTTTTCCCCACCCCGAATAAGCGGGTAAAACTCCTTCCTCATTCGGATCACGGACTCACGGCCCATCTGTCGCCGATTGTTCACCTAACCGTCAGCCGGAGGAGGAAGCTCGCCACTGATAGTATTATTGTAGCAGTTGCAGAACACCTTGGGGCAGTTGATTTGCTTGTGCCAGCATGGCTGTAGCCGCTTGATTAAGAATATTGTTCCTCGTAAACTCGGTCATTTCCAGTGCCATATCGGCATCGCGAATCCTTGACTCAGATGCCGTTAGGTTTTCATGAGTCACTTGAAGGTTGTTGATCGTGTGCTCAAGCCTGTTTTGCACTGCGCCGAGCTTCGACCTAGCATCAGAGAGCTTGCTAATGGCTTCATCAATAGCATCAATCGCCTCGTTCGCCTCTTCATTCGTCGTCACACTAATTCCATCAATCCCCAGTTCCTCACTATCCATTTTTGGGATTTCCAGCAACACCGTCTGCTCGCTATTTGGACCGATTTGTAAAATCAACTCCAATGCGCCACCCTCACCGTCTCCGCCATTTAACAGCTTACGTGTGTTGAATTCTGTTTTCTCGGAAATGCTATCGATTTCCTCGACTAACTGCTTGATTTCCTTATCAATTTGTTCGCGATCGTCCGGATTGTTGGAATCGTTCGCCGCCTGAACGGCTAACTCTCTCATGCGCTGAAGCATCGCATGAACTTCCTGCATCGCTCCTTCTGATGTTTGCATTAAGGAGATACCGTCCATCGCATTTCGCTCAGCCATTTTTAAACCGCGGATTTGCGAACGCATTTTTTCTGAGATAGCGAGTCCTGCCGCATCATCGGCGGCACGGTTAATCCGTAAACCGGATGACAGCTTTTCTAGATTCTTTGACGTTTGAAACTGATTTTGATACAAATTCCGATACGAGTTTAACGCTTGAATGTTATTATTAATCTTCATCCGCAATAGCTCCTCTTTAATTGTTATTCGTATATCGTCATCCGTTCATAACGACTTGTTTTCTGCTTCAGACTAGCCGGCTGGTGCACTTTTTTTTTCATTCAATGCCTTGTTCCAGGCCGTCATAATCGAATTTAGTATGTTCAGAATGTCTTCTATTATTGTTTTATCCTTGGTCAAATTGGCCCGAATCAACTGATCGGCGATATAATTGTACAAGTCCTCAAGCTGTTCAGCGACAATGCCAGCTTCATAATTTAAACCAACACCGAGTCGATGCACAATATCACTCGCCTTTTGTAAACAATCATTTGCGCGTATGTAATCTTTTTCATCAATCGCTAGAATCGCATCTTCTAAACGACTGCAGCATGATTCATAAAGAAGTGCAGTCAGCTCCTGAGACGACTTTTGAAAAAGTGCTTCGCTCGTTAAGTAAGCTGCCATTTTCCTCACCTCCAACCGTCGGTTCTTATTTCTTTTATCGGAATTGGATCCTTGAAGTTTAATAGTTTTTTTCCATTTCCTCGATCAGTAATAAAATCTCGGCCATGACAGAGTAGAGCTGTGGCGGGATATCGTCTCCTAAGTCCATATCGAGCAGGTTGCCGACAAGCGTGGCGTCCTCCTGTAAAAGAATCTCATTTTGCTTAGCTAGCGCAATGATTTGATTGGCGATCTGGCCTCTCCCTTGTGCAACGACCTTGGGCGCATCGCTAGTTTCTTTATCGTAGCGAATGACTGCAGCCGTTTTACCATTTTGCAAAGACCGTTGCTTTTGATTAAAATGCCTTTGAACGATCATATTTTAAAATCAAACCCTTCCTCTGTAAACGTTGCTTGCTGCTGGATTGGCGTCTCTTTACGCTTGATTGGCTCCTCGGCGTGCAGGCGTGCATACTGAATCGAACGAAGCGAATAGCCTAGCTCTTCCAGCCTTGTCACTGTCTGCTCAACGAAAGGCTTCATTTTTGCTGAAACGATTGCTCATCATTTTTTTAAAACGACGGATAAATTTCTTTCGTTTGCAGTAAGCGAAATACCGATTTCACCCATTTTTGGTGTTTCGAGCAAAAAATATAAGCTGCAATTTTCCCAGTCGAGCTTTTGTCCTTCTTTTCTCGATTTGATAAATAATTGGAGGTTTTCGACCCTTTTGTCAGGGAGCAAAGGAAGAGTAAACATCATTGATTGCAAATGCCCCTGTTGATCCGATCGCTTAACAGCTGCTGTCCGGTCAGGTTTTGAAGCGCCTGATTGGCCAGCTGTCCGGCTCGGCCCCCTCCCTCATCTCGCAACAGATTAAGCAGCATCTCCTTTACGTTTCGTTGAGATAGATCCGGCTGCTCCCGGCCACTGGTGAGCTGTTGTGCCATTTCACTCTCCCGATTCAAACCTAGCTCGCAGCATTTCCAGCATCGCTCGAGGCGACGAATCCTGTGGCTGTTTAGCGAGCTCGCCTATTTGGCGGGAGATTTCCTGATGTGTCTGCGGCCTCACTTCCCCATATTGGCGCTCGTTAAGAGAAGCATATTGCTTAACCCTCGTCTCAGAAGGCTGATATTGCACACGCTCAATCAGCTGTTTTACTTCCTGAACGATACGGCTTGCCTCCTGATGACTTCCCCGCGACAGTAACTTTTTTGCTTCGGCCAGCTGACTGCTTGCATGCATCAATTGCTTTTCCGTTTTCATATCAGAATACAGCATCATTTCGCTGCGTAAAATAGCTTGATCGAGCTTTTTAATCGTCATGTCAAGCGAAGGCTTTACGTGGGGATGTGCCTTGGAGCGGAGCTGCTCAATTTGCCTAATGATTTGATCGAGCGTACGGCTTACCTCACGCTGTAATGTCCTAAACTCGTTTGCAGCGTCAGCAAGCTTCTCTGTAATCGTCGTGACAGCTAGCTGCTTGCTTTCAACCTCTATTCCCGTTTGGAAGCGTTCATTTTCCGTATAGTTCACCTGACCTTGCACAGTGCGAATAGCTTCGGCCCTTATTGAATCCTCTATTTGTTGCAATCCATCGTGAAGCAATTGGCGGGCGGCAAGCTCCCTGCCTTCCTGCTGGCGTCCTTTTGCCTGTTCGATTACTTGTTCGAGCTTGTTGCGCATCGCTTCATTCAATCCAGATTGCTCTCGAAGCAAGGAGGCAGCCATCTCCAGAGCCTTTGTCAAGCTAGCTTCTGTTTGTAATTGAAGCTGCATCTCTTGAAGCTCCCTGATAAAAGGCAACGCCGCATTCGAATCGGCGTTTACGGTTCGCTGATTAGATTGTACAGCTTGCAGCGATTGAAGCAATGCCTCAGCTTCTTGCTTGTCAAGACCTTGTAGAAGCGTGCGAACTTGTTCTGACGTTAACGAAGACTTTTGTAGTAGTAATGCCCGGAGCTGCCGCAGAAGCTCATCGGTAGCTGTGATTTGACTCCGACTGGCACCTTCAAAATTTGTTGAAGATGAATTGCCTCTTAACTCGCTTACCAGCTCATTTAAAAGGTGGTTCAAACGCTTTCCGTGCAACGCCTCATGTATGGAGTTGAGCTGATTCTCATTCAGTTCTAGCCGTTTATCTGCGAGGGCCTCCACAGTATACAATCGTTCCTGAATGTTGCCGCTATCAAGAAATCGCTGTAGAACTTTTAGAGCTGCTTTATTAATAGCGATACCCTTTTCAGACAGTATTCGGACCGCCTGCTGTAATTCGGTAGAGCTTCTAGTCATCCCAAGCTGTCGTAGTATGGCCGCTGCCTTTTGCTTGCCGTCCCCTTCGCCTGTTAATGCCTGAGAAGGCCTTGCACGCTCTTCGGCTGTCACGACACGAACTTGAAGCTCATCGTTTTTGCTCTCTTTTACCTGAATCGTTATACGGTCTTCCGACGGGATTGCTCCTTCAAATCGGGCGATCACCTCTTGTCCCCGAATCGAGAGTACAGCACGGTCTCCGCCAAGTCGTTCGACAACGGTCGCCGTATATGCCTCCCCATGACGAATAACAGCACTTCTTTCGGTCCGACCAGACTGTTGATTTGGTTGATTGATAATTTGCATACTCTACACCCCGCTCAGTCGTTCTATCCCTTTTATCGGCTTGTTCGTTCAAGTTATTAACTCTCTACCGTTTAACCGTTTTTGCCGTCCTCGTCCCGATCGAGAAAATCCTTTTGAAAGCTCGTACCCTTTTGCTTGCTTTCCTTCGTTTCGAACTCCGTATTTTTACTCAATTCTCGGCCCTTCGTCAATAAATGTTCACCAAAGCGTGCCTGCAATTCGCTTACTGTCTGCGATAATTTCTCCTTTTTCTCATCCTGTTTATAGTTAAACAAATCCAATTGCTTATAGGCATATTTTTCTTCGAGCAGCTCATAAGTGCTAATTCCGAGTAAACGGACCGCTTCTCCACTCCAAGCTTTTTCGAATAGCTGTGTCGCCTCTAGCCATATGTCCTGCTTGCTTCGCACAGGGTTTGCAACCTTTCGACTTCTCGTAATCGTTTTCCAGTCATGGTAGCGAATCATGATTTGAATGCCTAGGGCATAGACCTTTTTTTCGATGCAATCTCCGCTCAACTGATTCTGCCAACTGGTAAAAGGTCGACTGAATGATGTCCCGATTTCTCGTATCGGAACGGAGAGTCGTTGAATGGCCGATACTTTTAAATTCATTGATCGATTCAGGATCGACGATTCTATCATCCTGTCCGTTTGCCCGTTCGTACAGCTTAACCCCATGAATGCCAAAGTGTTGCTTGACGAAGGACGGATCCGCCTGAGCCAAATCGCCGATCGTGTTGATCTTATGACGCCTCCATTGCTCAACTGTCCTTCTCCCTACCCCGTACATTTCCTGAATCGGCAAAGGCCAGAGCTTACTTGGTAAATCCCGCTTTCGCAAAACGGTAATTCCATTCGGCTTTTTCATGTCGCTTGCCATTTTCGCCAAAAATTTATTTGGGGCAATCCCAATGCTACAAGGCAAATCCATTTCGTTTTTTATTCTTGTTTGGATTTCGCGTGCTAGTTTTAGCGGGTGACCACCTTGCTCCAAATAGAAGGTCGCATCGACGAAGCCTTCATCTATCGATATCGGTTCAACTAGTGAGGTGTAGGAGCGCAGCAAAGCAAAAAGCTCTTGAGAAGCCTTGCGATAACGTTCAAAATTAGGTGAGAGGATTTCGATATTAGGACAAAGCCTTTTGGCTTGCCAAACTTGCATCGTCGTTTTTACCCCCTTCGCCCGGGCTTCATAACTGCTTGTGACAATGATCCCTCTTCTTTCCTCGACATTACCTGCTATCGCAATTGGCTTCCCTTTTAATCTCGGGTCATGTGCCATTTCGACTGAGGCATAAAAGCTGTTCATATCAAGATGGAAAATAACGTTTGCCCTCGTCACTTCCTACACCTCCTTCCTAACAACATTATACGAAAATACGTTCGTTTTTAAAAGCTTAGATGTTGCACACCGATTATTTTTACGTTATTCTGTAAATAGAGACAAGTTAATATTTAACCCATACTTTATGGAGGTGGATGGCATGCCGGCTGATGATCGCAAGCATATGAATGTTTACATTAATTTGTTTGAGCAAGTAACACATATTCTCCAGCATTATCACCAGGAACAAATCGCACCACCTACAATTGCAGAACTAGCTGCTATAACTGGAAATTCTGAAGAGGAAATTTTAGAAAGTATGGAGTTTGGGAGTAGTCAGGCAGAAAGCCGCAATTCCTTTTTGCATTAACTCTTGCTGGAAGGCTCTATTGTTTATTTAGCCCTCCCCGTCCTCTCCTTTTATGAGGAGACTTCACTTAAAAACCGAAAAAAAAGACTTGAGTATCGCTCTCAAGTCTTTTAACTATTATTTTGCCGCCACCTTCACGATTGAAACGATCGCCTCCGCCAGCTTCACTAATTCAGTAATCGGCATCCGTTCATTTTTCGTATGAATCTCCTCGTACCCGACAGCCAAATTGACGGTTGGAACACCATACCCTGAAAAAATATTGGCATCACTGCCGCCGCCACTCTCCCGTAACACTGGTGTTCTTCCAATATCTGTCAGCGCCTCTTTCGCAACCTCGACGACCTCATCGCCGTCATTCAGCTTATAGCCCGGATACATGATCGTAACTTTAACCTCTGCTTTTGAACCCATTTTCTCAGCCGATTGCTCGAATGCTTCCTTCATTTTAGCTACTTGCTTCTCCATTTTCTCACTTACGAGCGAACGAGCCTCAGCATGGATTTCTACATAATCGCAAACGATATTCGTTTGACTGCCTCCTTCAAATCGCCCAATATTCGCTGTCGTCTCTTTATCAATCCGTCCAAGCGGCATACTGGATATTGCTTTGGAAGCGACCGTAATCGCTGATATTCCTTTCTCTGGCGCCACCCCGGCGTGAGCTGTTTTTCCATGAACGATGGCATGAATCTTCGCTTGGGTTGGAGCAGCGACGATAATATTGCCGACTTCCCCATCACTATCAAGTGCAAAACCGTATTTTGCCTTGATCTGATTGGCTTCAAGTGCTCTTGCCCCGCGTAAACCAGACTCCTCTCCAACAGTAATAATAAACTGAATCGTTCCGTGCTCAACCTGTTCTTCCTTGAGTACTCGAATCGCTTCGAGCATAGCGGCAACCCCTGCTTTATCATCGGCTCCGAGTATCGTTGTCCCATCAGTGACGACATAGCCATCCTTGATTGAGGGCTTAATTCCTTTTCCGGGGAAGACCGTATCCATATGAGAGGTAAAATAAATCGGATCTGCATGTTCCTTTGACCCCGGTAATGTACAAATTAAATTTCCCGCTCCGTGACCAGTAATCGCAGCCGCATTATCTTCAACGACCTCCAGCCCTAGTTTTTGAAACTTTTCTTTTAATACTTTTGCAATCTCTTGTTCGTGTTTTGTTTCTGAGTCAATTTGAACCAATTCCAAAAACTCATTTACAAAACGTTCCGTATGAATGTTCATCTATGTATGCCTCCAAATTTTTTTAACTTCCGTACTATGTTACACGATTTCTTCAATGATTTCACCTAAAAAAACGAACGAGCTTAAGCGATTCGTCCGTTCTTCTGTTTCCTTATTATTTATTTGGCGTTTCACAAAACTCAAATAGCACACCATGCGCTGATTTCGGATGAAGAAACGCAATTTTTGCTCCGTGCGTTCCTTGGACCGGCTCCTCGTTAATGACCTTAATGCCATTTTCTTTAATGTCTTCAATTCGCCTTTCAATATTCGTTACCCCGAGGGCAACATGATGAATGCCTTCCCCACGCTTGTTTATAAATTTACCGACCGGGCTGTCTTCCGATAATGGCTCCATCAGTTCAATTTTTGTCTCTCCAACATCTAAAATCGCTATTTTCACACCTTGTTCCACCAGTTCTTCGTATTTGACTAAAGATAGCTTCAGGCTGCCGATATAAAAAGGCAAAACAGCTTCAATTGATTTGACTGCAATACCAATGTGATCAATTTTTTTGGGTGTCTTTTCACTCATCAGGAACCTCTCCCTAACATAGAACAATTAATATTTACACTATAGTATTCGATAGTGACTTGCTTTTCCCCTTTTTTCTGTCAGAAATAATCAACCACTTGTCCGCGAGGTAAAATCGCAGTAAAATAGAAGGTAGCTTTAATAGAGGAGGGTTTAGCATGCCGCGTAAATTCCGGAAAATAATCATTTATATAATGATCTTTACTATGGTGGTAGGTACCCTTTTAATGGGTGTATCCCTATTCTAACTATTTCTCCAAGAGCCGCCTGAGGGAGCAGGTCGCTCTTTTTTTACGGATTGCTTATGGCCCCATGCTCAGCAGCGAGCTCAATAAAGGGCTTTTGTCCTGCCGTCACTAGCACTTGGTTCCCAACGGCATTTTATCGTATAAATCTTCGACTACTCCATTTGGAAGACGAATACAGCCGGCGGTAACTGAATAACCGATTTGCTCTGGTCTATTCGTTCCATGAAGTCCGTATGTCCTTCCGTCAGTGCCGTTTGCATCAAAGCCAATCCAACGGCTGCCGAGTGGGTTTTCAGGAGCACCGCCCTCGATATTTGTGCGCCGATAGTATGGATTTACCGCCTTGACAGTAATTGTGAATTTGCCTAGCGGTGTTTCCTGTCCAAGCTTGCCTGTGGCCACGGGATATATCCCTTTTATCTCTCCTTCAGCCACATAAGCAAGCTTGTTCGTCTGGATATTCACGATGACAAACGGATCACCGACAGTCGGATTATCCCCTATCGGCCATAATGGCGAGACGAAAAATACGAGCATGGCGACAACGACAATACGAGTCATTGATCAATCCCTCCAGCTTTTTTAAAACTAGTCTGACTCAATCGGATCGACCTTATGCACAGCTAAACATGAATC
>BAXO01000034.1 GCA_001310555.1 Bacillus sp. JCM 19058 | reverse complement strand
CAAGGAAACGGTCGAGTGACGCGCTTTTATGGACATTATAGCGACTATTTACAAAAGCAGTTAGAAGAGGCTGAAAAAGCGGCTAAAGGTAAAGCTATGGAAAAGCGCTCAAAAGAACAGCCGCTCAAAAAGAAAAAGAAATTGTCATACCACGAGCAAAAGGAATGGGATGGTATTGAGGAACGGATTGCTTCACTCGAACAGCGAAGAGAAGCACTTGTCGAACAAATTGCTGAAGCCGGCAGCGACTACGACACTGTCAGTCAATTGACAAGTGAACAGGAGCAACTAGAACAAGAGCTTGAGCTAGCGTTAGGGCGTTGGGAGGAGCTAGCACTGTTGGTTGAGGAACTGAAGCAATGAAAATCTCTTGCATAACCGCAAATATGTGCTACACTATAAGCAATTAATTAAATAAACAACCACTAGGGGTGTCATTTGACTGAGAGAGGGAAACCTCGACTCTTGGAACCTGATCTAGTTTGAACTAGCGGAGGGAAGTGGTGTTTTCGGTTTTATATTCGTTTTCTTTTTTACGCCGGTGACATCCCTTTTGGTTAATGAAAGGGATGTATTTTTGATGGAGAGAGAACGATTGATCATTATGATTGAAGTCGCGGTGATGGCGGGCCTTGCCCTTATTTTGAGCTACGTGAAATTCGGTGCTTTATGGGCGATGGGAGGCTCGATTTCTTTAATCATGGTACCGATTTTCATAATCACATTTCGAAGAGGTTGGAAGGTCGGAGTCGTGACCGGTCTGCTCGTCGGATTGCTGAATCTCAGTACGGGAGGAACGGTTGTTCATCCCGTACAGCTCGTTCTTGATTACCCGCTCGCGTATCTTGTATTAGGCTTTGCCGGCTTATTTATAAGTAAAAAGGTTGCGATTCCGAAAATACCAACGCTTATTGCTGGTTTGCTTTTTGCAACAATCCTGCGCCTAGCAAGTCATTTCTTATCTGGAGTTATTTGGTTCGGGATATATACACCGGAAGGTTTTAACGTTGCCTTATATTCCCTCTTATACAACAGCTCGTACTTATTTCCTGAAATGCTCTTAACCCTAGCTATTCTTATCCTTTTAGCGAAATCTTACCCGCAATTTTTGAAAGGAAGTCGGTATAATCAAGGAATCGCTCAGTAGCCTTAATCCCCGCCCCTTTTAACTGTCTCGTGAAGGAGGAGCCCGCATCGTGAGCTAAATCACTGCGGAGCTTCTCGGGTAGGGCGGGTAGCAATGTCATAACAGCTGCTCGTTCGTTTAGAAAGTCGACCTGAAAGCAATGACCCGTCGGCGTTTATTTGAAAGCTGTACAACTGCTAATTGGAAGAGCCTTCTTTTTGATTCTCTCATGAAAGTCTTTCCTGCTTATTCAGTCATATACTACAACAAGAATGATTTTTGCTTTTTAGGAGCATCCATGGGGATGGCCCATTTAAGACGAAAAATACGGGAACTGAGTTGACTGAGCCATTCATAAACTCGATACAGTATCTTAAGCAAAAATTTCAGCACACAGCTACCACAATTTCTTCCGCTTTATGAGAGGAACTGCATGACTTACCTCACTTACCCTTGGCGTTTCTTCACCCCCTTTGTGACAGTCTCTTCCGACTCGAAAATAGGAGTTCAAAGGATCCGTAAAAGACTCTATCCTTACTCGTAATCTTCTTACGATGAGCAAAGCGTTTTTACTTTGTGGGAATTGTTTGGACTTAGCTTGATGGAGGTTGCTTTGTAAGATAAAATGAGATAAATCCCGCATAATTAGATTGAGCTGGATAACCTCGGAAATTTTGTCCGCTATTATGCTGAAGCGTGAAATACGTAGGAGGATGAATGTCGTTGTCTTCCCTAAGCAGAGTTCGTACATACGTCTTGCAACCAACTTGTAGACTATTAAATTTGTCGAGTGTGATTACTCCTCGATTTATCAAAGATCAGTCATTTAAGAACGCAAAGTGGCATAATCCTCCTAAGTTAATGATAGCTTCTGCGAACTATATTTGACTCTACATGTTTCTTTTTTTTCCTGCATTCTATCGAACCTTTCTACACGAAGCATTTGCTTCGACATTTGAGGAGCTTTCTTGAAATGGCTGATTAACAAGAGCAAGCGAACGTAGACAAAATGCCTTTGAGAGGACAATCTTTTAGAAAAAGCTCTTACTACTAAAATAAAAGGGGAGAGAATTCTAATGAAAGTTTTCTTGCGAATTGTTTTAGGTGTTGTCGCAGTAATTTTACTTTTAGTCGTCGTTGTATTTGGCATGAGATTTTATAATACCCAAAAATATAACCTGTCTGAAGAACAAGAAGCATTCGATTATCATGACGTTTCAAATTATCCAGACAGCTTTGAGGGAGGCACAGTTGAACATTTTGAAAGTGGAATGGCCAATGGCTTACATTTATTACCTGACAATCCAAACGATACTGAACCAATCGTTGTGTTTGGTGGTTCTGAAGGAAGCAGTAACTTCCAATTAGCAGAACAAATTGCTGAAGAGGGTTACGAGGTGTATTCACTTTTCTTTTTTGGTGCCGATAATCAAACTGAAGCTTTAAATAAAGTACCGCTAGAATTTTTCCAAGACTTTTTAGATTATAGTGAACTTGCTGGAGAGAATGTTACAGTTATAGGCGGATCAAAAGGTGCGGAACTTGGTTTAGTACTTACGAATTATTATGACGAGGTCAGTAACCTCGTATTATATGCCCCGGGTAGCTATGTATATCAAGGGCTAGACTTTGGTGGTTATACAGGTTCATCATGGACATGGGAAGATACAGAGTTACCTTATATTGATTTTACTCAGTCAAGTTTTCCAGCATTTTTGAGATTAATGTTTGATATGGCTGTATTAAATCCATTGAAATATAGAGAAACGTATGAATCTGCTGTCGAAATGAATGAGTTTAGTAATGAAGCTCGAATAGACGTGTCCAATTTTGATGGAAACGCCTTATTATTTGCTGGTGAACAAGATGCGATGTGGCAAGGGGATATTGCTGCAGAAGAAATTGGAGAAGCTTTAGGTGAACGAGCGGAAGTTGTGATTTATCCAAATGCAGGACATCTATTTGGAGCACCACCTCAAATAGCAGGCCTTGCTCTGGGTGGGACAGAGGAAGTAAATATCGAGGCAAAAATAGATAGCGATGAGAAATTATTTCGGTTTTTAGAAGAATATAGTGCGAATTAATTTACAAACCCGGAGGGACTGGCTCGTTGATGGGACAGTCCTAATTCCGTTTAATGGATGTAATCCCGAATGAGCGAGGCTATCTCCACCCCTTTGAAAAAAAACTCACTTTACATGACCTGCACTCCGATTGAATCCAATGAAAATAAGCCGGCACTTCAAAGCACATCGTAAAGAAACGAGCTGTTACACTGGAAAAGCTATAAACGTGTGGACACCGATATCACGCTTCATTAAAAATAATTGCTGAAACGAACGTCGGAAAATTTGAAAAATTAACGTACGTCATTATAAAATGAAAGTGTTTTCATGAACAAAACGGGTATTAATTAACTCTAAGGAATTTTGGTTATTGGTTTATCACAAAATTTGATTAGGAAGGAAGGTTATAGAAATGATTATAGGAAAAAGAAATGCTTTTACACTTATTTCACTTTCTCTGTTACTACTCTCTTTATCGTTTAACGCAAAAGGTACAGTAGGTGCGAGCCCAAGTCATGAGCATACAGCCTCTACGTCTACATTTTCAAACCCTATTAACACTGCAGGTGCAGACCCATATGCAATGCTTCATTCGGACGGTTACTATTACTTTACGCGTACATTAGGACATCGAATCGATATTTGGAAATCAAGAACATTGACAGGAATGGACCTCGCTGAGAGAAAAACGATTTGGACAAAGCCTGAGAATTTAAGCGATATTTGGGCGCCTGAAATCCATCATATTAACGGAAAGTGGTACATTTACTACACAGCTAACACTGGATGCGGAGACGATTGTCGTGGAAATTACGTTCTTGAGAACTCTGCCGCCGATCCGTTGCAAGGGGAATGGATCGAGAAAGGAAAGATAAATACACAATATGCGGGACTTGACGGCACCGCTTTTGAACATAATGGGCAGCTGTATTTTATGTATGCTGCATATGGAGACTGGTCTGGAGAGCACGGCAGTGCCATTGCTATTGCACCAATGTCTAACCCATGGACATTAATAGGAGAAAACGTCATATTGACATATCCGGAATATGACTGGGAAAAGCAAGGAATGCATGTCAATGAAGGCGCTGTCATCCTTAAGCGAAATGGAAAAATATTTCTCGTTTACTCTGGAAGTGCGTGCTGGGAAGACGGCTATGCTATTGGGATGCTGACAGCGTCTGAAAATAGTAACCTATTAGATCCGGATTCCTGGACGAAATCAGCTGAACCAGTATTCGAAAAATCGGTGGAAAATGGTGTATACGGTCCCGGGCATAATTCATTTGTACAGTCTAAAGACGGGAGTGAAGACTGGATTGTTTACCATGGAAACAGCGCTCCTAATCAGGGATGTGGAGCACGCCCAACAAGGGTACAAAAGTTTACATGGAATAACGACGGTTCCCCCGATTTTGGCGTTCCGCTCGTTGGTCCAATCGAAGTTCCTTCCGGTGAATACCAAATTGAAGCAGAGCATGGTCAAGTGAGCCAATCGAAGGTAAGGGACAGAGAAGATGCGTCGAACCAGAAAACCGTATCCTTGACTAATCCAAACAGCACCTTACTCATCGAAGATGTGAACGTTCCAGAGGCAGGGACGTACACAATGACTGTAACCTACTCAAGTGTTGCTACACCTGATGCAACAAACTACGTATCCGTGAACGGGGATGAGCCTAAAAAGCTGAATTATCCCATACGGGAAAGGAACATTTCAATAAAGTTTCCATGGAGGTTAATCTCCAGAAAGGATATAACAATACCATTAAATTTACGAACCAAAAGCGTCCTCTCGAAATCGATTATATTGAAATTTCCGGTGATGTCACGTTCTCGATCGAATCCGGCGAAGAGTATAAATTGATTAACCCGAATGGCGGTAAAGCCTTAGATGTTGCTAGCAACGTAAGAACGTGGGATGATTCCGGTGGAGGAATATCTCAGCGTTGGGAAATGAACGACCTAGGAGACGGGACGTATAAAATAATGAATCGTGATAGCGGTAAAGTGCTGTCGTTAGAAGGAGATCCTACTGCGTCATGGGCAAATGTCAACATTCAGGATTGGACGAATTCAGCTTCTCAGAAATGGGATATTATAAATACAGGTGGCGGTTATTACAAATTAATAAATGTGGAAAATGAAAAAGCCCTAGATGTAGGTGGAGCAAGTATTTCCAGAGGAGCCAATGTTGGCACTTGGGAAGATATCCCTGGCGGACCTGCGCAAATGTGGTTGCTTTATAAATTAGATTGATCATTGCTCGGATTAACCGAGCAGCCCTTCCTAAATTGAATATAGCTTAATTCAAATGTATTGCTTACATTGGTTCTAACGCTTAGAACAAGATCTGTGAATGCTACACGCGCTAGCGTTAAAGCACCTAAAAGTGGTATGGTGGAATCAGTTTACAACGGAGTATGGTCGAATCAACACTCTGTAAAAATGGAGGCATTCCAATGGGAAAAAAAGGTTGCGCTCGTTGCGTTGGCTTTGCTCGTAGCTGCAGCTGTTTTTACGATAATAAACCGCGGTATCAGTGTGAGGCAAAGTCAGAGCCATGAGGCAAAGTATTCACAAGAGAAAATGAAGGACTCTGAAGCAAGTAAAGAGGGGAACGAGACAGAACTAGAACTGCTCGTGCGAGAGCTAAGTCTTGAAGAAGGATAGGGCAGTTGATTTTTGGCGGATTTTCTAGTCAAGCGCTCAATCATGAAATAGAAAGCTTGATCCATCAATACAAAATCGGCGGTGTTATTTTTTTACGGTGATAATTTAGAGGCGCCAGAACAGACAGTCGAACTTGTTAATGATATCAAACGGTCCAATGAGGAAAATCCGCTACCATTATTTCTAGGGGTCGATCAAGAAGGCGGTCCTGTCTCCAGACTGCCTGGAGAGCTTATTCAGCTGCCGACAAATGAAGAGGTTGGAAAGAGGAATGACCAGCAGTTTTCGTACGAGATTGGAACACTGCTAGGAAAACAGCTGAAATCTTTCGGTTTTAATTTGGATTTTGCTCCCGTTTTGGATGTCAATAGCAACCCTAATAATCCAGTCATTGGTGAGCGTTCATTTGGAGACAATGCCGACATCGTCAGTCAGCTTGGGGTTCAGACAATGAAAGGGATTCAAGCGGAGAACATTGTATCTGTTATTAAGCATTTTCCTGGCCATGGTGATACGGACGTTGACTCTCATTTGCAGCTTCCAGAAGTGAACAAAAGCTACGAAGGCTGAATACCGTTGAACTGGTCCCCTTTATGCAAGCAATTGAAAACGGGGCGGATACGATTATGCTGGCCCATATTTTATTACCGAAAATAGATGACGAGTATCCGGCAACGATGTCTGAAGAGATTGTCACTGAACTGTTACGAAAAGAATTAGGCTTTGAAGGAGTAGTTATTACAGACGATATGACGATGAATGCAATTACGGACAATTACGATCTTGGTCAAGCAGCTGTTCGCTCGATTAAGGCTGGCAGCGATATCGTATTAGTCGCGCATGACTATCATTTGGTCGTTACAGTGGCCGATGCTTTGATAGCAGCTGTCGAAAACGGCGAACTGTCGGAGGAAAGAATTAACGAAAGCGTTGAGCGAATTATCAAGCTCAAACAAAAATACAGCATCGATGATGAGCCGATTCAAACGGTCAATATGGATGAGATAAATAAGGCAATCGAGAATGCACTGAATGGATGAAGCGATTAAAGCGTTAGAAAAGCGCAAATGAGAAGGGGAGGCGCTCATGCTACGTCCCGTAATGTTCAAATGCGGCAAGGTCACTTTTCGCATTGCCTGCCAGCAAAGGCTCGTTCCGTTTTCCGGTGAAACTTTCGGATACGAGCCACTTTTGCAAATTGAAAAGATGAACGATGAAGCAGAAAGAATTAACAGTTGACCCGAAACGGTCTCATGACTTTGATTACTATAATGCCTACATTCTCGCACAGCTTGCGAAACAGAGCTGTGCGCTTGTACCTTTAATAGTCGGCGAGCTCCTTCCGTGTCCTTTTTATTTTTGACGTATAGAAAAAGGGACTGATCCGATTCAAAGGAAGTGAAGCAGTCGACATCAATTGAATGAAAAGGAGGAAGCAAAAATGAAAATTGCCTGCTATCAAATGGATATTTATCCAGCTGATCCTAAAAAAAATCGGCAGAAGGTAGAACAGTGGCTTCATACGATTTCTAGAGGGGATGACTGCCCCGATATCGCCGTATTGCCGGAAATGTGGACGACCGCTTACACGCTCCCGGAGCTGAACGAGGTCGCAGAGGATGAAAAAAAAGGAAACCGAGCTGTTTTTAAGGCGGCTAGCAGCTGACAGTCGTATGAACTTGTTGCCGGCTCAATTGCGGTGAAACAGGGCTCAGCCGTTTTTAACCGGGCGCTGATTCTAAACCGTGCTGGAGAATGCATTTATCAATATGACAAAATTCATCTCGTGCCAATGCTCGATGAACCTAGTTATTTCACAGGTGGGCAAGCACCGGTGCAAACCTTTGAGCTGGACGGCAGCCGCATGGGTGTGCTCATTTGCTATGATCTGAGGTTTCCAGAATTAGCACGTACTCTTTCATTAAAAGAAATCGATGTTCTCTTTATCGTTGCTGAATGGCCAGCAGCACGGGCCAGCCATTGGGAAATATTACTGCAGGCGCGCGCTATCGAAAATCAATGCTTTGTCGTTTCTTGTAATCGTGTCGGTGCCTATAACGGAGTTGACTTTGCTGGTCGTTCGATGATTATTGACCTTGGGGGAAGGTGCTTGCCAAAGGGACTTCTGACACGGAAGAAACCGTCGCAGCCGATATTAAGCTTTCGGACGTGAGCCGAATTAGAAAGGATGTACCTGTATTTACGAGCCGCGTGCCGAATTTATATTAAGGCGTACGTTTTACTGACAAAAAAAAGTGAATATTACACCGATTTTCCTCATAGGAATGTGATCGTTAGATTTAGGTAAAAACTAAGAGAGGAAATGAGGTGAGACAATTGTTAATAATAGTAAATATTATCATTTTGCTTCTGTTAATTATCGGCCTCTTTATTATGCAAAAAAAGCATGTTTCGTTTTCAAAGCGAGTGTTTACAGCATTAGGCATTGGAATCGTGTTTGGACTCATTCTCCAATTTATTTACGGAGCCGAATCGGAGGTTATTTCAGAAACAACAGCGTGGTACAATATTGTCGGAACTGGCTATATTCGGTTTTTGCAAATGATCGTGATACCGTTAATTTTTATTTCCATTTTGGCTGCCTTTACAAGGTTAAAATTAACGAACAACCTTGGCAAAATTAGCGCCTTAATTATCGGGATTTTAATGGCAACGACTGCCGTTGCGGCAGCTGTCGGAATTGCGACAACCCTCGGCTTCAATCTGGAGGCGATCCAAATTGAAGAAGGGCAGGTAGAGCTTGAGCGAGGAGTGGCACTTGAAGAGAGCTATGACAGTAACCTTGAGAATATGACTCTCCCGCAGCAAATTGTAGAATTGCTGCCGGCGAATCCGTTTCTTGACTTCACGGGAGCTAGGCCAACGTCGACAATCGCTGTTGTGATCTTCGCTGTATTTCTCGGGATAGCCTATTTAGGGGTAAAACGGAAACAGGAAAATCATGCTGAGATGTTTGCAAAGATTGTCGATGCTCTTCATGCAGTCATTATGCGGGTAGTGACTTTGATTCTCCGCTTAACGCCTTATGGCATACTGGCCATTATGACACGAACAGCGGCTACGAGTGACTTACAAGCGATAGCCAGTCTAGGAGAATTTGTGATTGCCTCCTATGTTGCTCTACTTGTAATGTTTGGCATTCATTTGCTAATATTGCTGTCTGTCGGGCTTAGCCCGCTCACTTATTTAAAGAAATCGTTTCCGGTGCTTGCCTTTGCCTTCACTTCAAGATCAAGTGCAGGCGCCTTGCCGATGAATATTGAAACACAACGGAAATTGGGTGTGCCAGAAGGGATTGCAAACTTTGCAGGCTCCTTCGGCTTATCGATTGGTCAAAATGGCTGCGCAGGTATTTATCCAGCTATGCTTGCGGTAATGATTGCTCCAACTGTAGGAATAAATCCATTGGATCCAGGCTTTTTGGCCATGCTCATAGCGGTTGTAGCGATCAGCTCCTTCGGTGTGGCCGGAGTTGGCGGCGGGGCGACCTTTGCGGCATTACTCGTTCTGTCAGCGATGAACCTTCCAATTGCCCTCGCCGGGCTGTTAATTTCAATTGAGCCTTTAATTGATATGGGGAGAACTGCAGTAAATGTCAGCGGCAGTATGACAGCTGGTACGGTGACGAGCAAGGTAACAAAAGAAATTGATCTCACGACGTACAACGATCCGACACAGCAACTGGAAACGCAGGAAGTGTAAAGGCAAATTTGATCGATCGCTATTCGCTTGTTCGCTCGGCGGACCGGCGAATATAGCAAAGCCCGAATAGTAAGTAAAAAACACATCCCGTCTCACCTCAATAGGTGATTCGGGATGCTTTTTTTTAAATCCGTTTCTTATTAGTTAGTGATTTTTGTTAAAACGTCATTTTCCAAACGGTACACGTCATTGCCTTCGGTAGCATTTAATCGCCCGTTTAGCAAATAAATACAAGCGTTTTCATCAATCCCGTAATTCATTGAAGGCTTGCATTGGTTGACCGCTTTTCTTAAATGCACTTCATCGTTCCATTGCGTAAAGTGGACCGCGAGAACGGTATCAGTAACTAAACCCAGCCCCTTTCTATGCTGAAATTCGTTTTGTGAATTATCCTGGGGCGAAATGATGCATAGTTCAGGACTAATGAGCGCTCCTGCCGAAAAACTGGCGACAGGAATACCTGAATCATAGCAGCTTCTAATCGTCTCTCCGATCGGCGTTTCAACGATATAATCGGCGTATAAATTCGTATTTCCACCACCAATGACGATAGCCGAACTCCTCTTTAAAGTATGGCAGACTTCATTTACAGGTGAAGTAGGGAGGGGCAGAAAACAAAAATACTGTAACCCGGAATCCTTCAATGCTTGCGTATATTTGGGCATGTATTGCTCCCAGCCCTCTCTTTCGACAAACACAACTGAAACAGGCGCTCTGGAATTTGATGACTTCTCTGAAAACTTTTTCGCCATCTTAGGCGTAAAGGGAGGCTACCGCCAAAAAGGAATAGATGCTTCGGCAATTGGATCACCAGTTCCTTTCTTTTTCCTGCTATTTAGTCGTATATGCTTACTATACAGCATGCCCAGTGTATGTTAAATGTTAGCTTGAAGCCTAATTTTGACTTAGTTTTATGTAGGGGGGAAGGAATGTTCTTTGACAGGCTGCTCAATCCCCGATAAGGAGTCGTGGATCGAAGCTCCATAAAGGAATCTACGCTGTCTACCGATGCATTCGGAGCAGCGTAGTCGATGTAGGAACCTAGTTAGAGACTTGCCTTTTGCAGCTTATCGATGAATTTTAATGAACGTCCTGTACCAATCGCAACCGATTCGAGCGGATTTGGTGCCTGATGAACAGGAACGGATATTTCCTGTGTAAGCCATTCCTGCATCCCGTTTAGCAATGCCCCTCCGCCTGTAACGACAATACCGCGATCAACGATATCACCGCTTAGCTCAGCGGGACAATCTTCCAGAGTTGCTCTAATCGCTTCCATAAGCTGTAAAATAGATTCGCTAAGAGATTGCTGAATTTCTGTTGAGTTTAGCGTAATCGTTTTTGGTAAACCGCTGACTAAATCACGGCCTCGAACATCCATAAACAGTTCCTCATGCCTAATCGGTGCATAGCCAATTTCGAATTTAATTTGTTCAGCCGTTCGTTCACCGATCAGAACATTGTACGCTTTGCGAACGTGCTGGATAATCGCCTCATCGAATTTATCTCCGCCAACTCGAATCGAATTACTGGAGACAACCCCGCCAAAGGAAATAATCGCGACTTCGGTTGTACCGCCTCCGATATCGATCACGACATTAGCAACAGGCTCGTCGACCGGTAAGTCTGCACCAATGGCGGCTGCGACGGGCTCCTCAATTATATGTACAGTTTTTGCACCGCAGCCGCGGACAGCATCTAAAATTGCTCGCCTTTCAACGGATGTAGAACCGGAAGGAGCACAGACAACAACACTTGGTTTCCTGAGTGAAAGTCCCATTTTTTTTGCTCGCTTTTTTCATGATGGCCGCAAGCATGCTCGCGGTCATGTCAAAATCAGCGATAACCCCTTCGCGCAATGGGCGAACAGCCACAATATTTGCTGGAGTTTTTCCGACCATGTTTTTCGCTTCCGTGCCGACAGCTAATACTTCCTTCGTTTCTTTCTTTACCGCGACAACGGATGGTTCATTTAGAATAATACCTTTATCTCGACTGTAAACGAGTAAATTAGCTGTTCCTAAATCAATTCCAATTTCTGCATTTGACCACATTAATGTTCACCAACTTTTCTAGTAGAAATAATCTTAGTAAGATGTCATTTTACCAGAGCTATCGCCCAATTGAACAGGGTCGGAACGCTTATATTATCTGTCATTAAATGTCATACACATCTAGGCAGACGCAAAGCAAATCGCGGTATGAAGCATTTTTTTATGTGCAACGGTGGATGGTTTAGGTCTTTGGACCGAGGATTGTTTTCCGTTTGTAACCAGATTGTTAGAATATGAGGGGAGCGGGTGAACACGCCACAGTCGAAATATAACCCTGCTTCCATTGCGTACAATAGGCATTCTATTTGATGCTTTTGAAGGAGAGAAGCCGGCCCCAATAGCAGTCATTTAATTCATTAGACTATTCTGCGGTTATTTAAAAAAGAATCTCTCTAGCTTTGGCCAAAGAGATTCAAGCGAAAGTAGGGAGGGGGTTCGGGTTAATAGCCATATACCCTCTATTTTTTTCATTACCCAGAGTTGGGAAAAAATAAACATTTTGAATGAAAAATGCAAGATTGTGGAACAAAGAGAAGCGTTTGTGCCAAGAAGAAAAGTGAAAAAATACCAGATTATGATCATGTTGGCTGGAACTCATTCGTGGTATGATATGAGTACGGAGTAAAATAGAAAAAGACGAGGAGGGGACATCGATGGAACCCAAGAATATGCAAGCTTTTTTTCGATCGGAGGCTAGTCGAGGCAAAGCGGCAATTTGAGCGAACGATTGATTGTAAGCATACTGAATTTGATGACCTTTACCCATATATGATCGAGCAGCCACAATTTTTCTGGTATAAACGTTATGTTGCATGGCAGGAGCTGTTAACGCTTGTCGGAGTAGTTGAAAATTTGCAGCTAGAATGGAAAGAGCTGTTTCTTGATAAGCAGATTCAATTTATTGAGTCTCGTATTCTCGATGCAAAAGTACTAGATGATTGGTATGAAGAGAAGGGACAAGAAACAGGGGCTGGTCAATCGTCTCAAAATGAATAGATACGCTCGATATATCTCCTTATAGTAGACAGGAAAAGGAAACCGATTTATCCTGTAAACGATAAGGAGATTTTTTTGTCGGGAAGGAATACATAATACTTTAAGAAGAACAGAAAAATAGGCAAGAGGCTTGTCGCTAAAACAAGGGCTTGCCAAGAAGACAATAAGGCTTGGGGAATCTTTAGAAAGCTGAACCATCAGGGATTTTCCCGGACAAGATTGACAATGCTCCCGCTCTGCTTAGAAGCGTTACATGTTAAGAAGGAGTAAAAGGTCTGGAAGAGAAAGGGGATTAGTGTGAAGAGGGTATTGATTACTGGCGCTACTTTATTAATTGTACTACTGTCCGGCTGTCAGGCGGCTTCAGAAGAAGCGTCAACAAGTCCATCTGACAGAGGGCAAGGACATTCTGAGACAATTGGAGAAAAAAAAGAAACAGAAAATAAACTGGAAGCAGAAGGTTGGGAAGAGCCGATTCTCGATTTGAGCAAGTATGAGCGTGAGCCGGAGCAATGGGTGAACAGGTACTAGGTGTAAAGACTAGAATGAAGACGAATGAGCGAGTGATCGCGTTAACCTTCGATGCATGCGGTGGCCCACATGGAACGATGTTGATGAGGAGCTATTAGCTTTTTTGCAAAAAGAAAGCATTAAGGCCACTTTCTTTATTAATGAGAGATGGATTGATGAGAATAAAGCCCTTTTTTTGGAATTAGCAGAAAATCGGTTATTTCAAATCGAAAATCATGGCAGTGAGCATTTACCGTTGTCTGTCAATGGTAAGAGTGCGTGGGGGATTGAAGGTACGGCGAGTCCGGAAGAAGTAAGGCAAGAGGTAGTCAGCAACCAGAAAGTGATTGCTGCATTAACAGGACGAGCACCCACATTTTTTCGTTCAGGCACAGCCTACTATGATGAGATTGCGATTGAAATTGTTGAAGATCTTGGGCTGGAGGTCGTGAATTTTAATATTTTGGGCGATGCTGGAGCAACGTATTCGGCAGAGCAGGTTCAGCAAGCATTGCTTACAGCAACCGCCGGATCGATTGCACTTTTACATATGAATCAACCTGATAGTGGTACGGCAGAAGGAGTACAGCAGGCGGTTCCTGAGCTTAAGGAGAGGGGCTTCTCCTTCGTAAAGCTTAATGAGCACGAATTGGAATAAATGTTAGTTCAATGTAATTTTTGAATCGTGATGTCGATATACTCCCGCAATTTTCTCACCAATATCCTCCTCAATTTCTTGATTGGTAGGAAGAGAATCATAGCTTTGCAGAATAGTAAAGCTCTCAAGACAAATTAAGTGGTATGGGTACTTTTCACCGCGATCCTCCACGAGCGCAAATAGCTTTTTGCTGATGTTGCGATGAGATCGCCGGCTTTTTCAGCGGAGCGCTTTCGGTTAATGACAATATCCATAATGAATGGCCTCCAAATCCGTTTATTTTTACCTAGCTTGCCCGAGTTTTTTTAATCATATACGATAAAGAAAGCTCTTGATATCATTTGGAAGGGATCTCGTCTGGAGCAACACTAGTACAACTGCCTTTTGTTCAGACTTTAATTTCATACATCGTGATATCGTCTTTTCGTTTTATACAATTTGACAAAAGCTAGTGACATAGTCCGAAGCAAATGAATGAAAGTGTACTTTGAACTAAACAATCAAAATGGTTGCTTCCCCGTTTTATTTAAGCATAAAAAAGCGGAGATAATTCGATGAACAAGGAGTGCAGAAAATGGCAAAAAAAGAAATTTTACGTCGTCTGGAAAGGGCGAAAAACAGGGGTTTTCTCTTCGTGGGCGGAATGCGAGGCTCAGGTTAATGGATACGTGGGTGCTAGATTCAAGTCCTTTCCATCACAGGAAGAGGCGGAAAAAGCGTTCCGAACAGGACCAAGCTCTTCATCAGCTGCTAAGTCAACAGCGAAGCAGACTAAGCATTCTCAGTCATTGAAAGGGAGCGATGAGGTGATTTGGGATAGCGTTTCTGTGGATGTCGGCTGTCGGGGGAACCCAGGAATAGTAGAATATAAAGGAGTCGATACGAAGAAGGGAAAGGTTCTATTCTCACATGATGAAATTCATATCGGCACGAACAACATGGGAGAATTTCTGGCGATCGTCCACGCGCTTGCATACTTGAAGAAGCAGGGCAGCCAGAAGGCCGTTTATTCGGATTCGATGACTGCGATCAAATGGGTCAAACAAAAAAAAGTCAAAATCAACGCTCGTTCGCAATGAACAAACCGCTTATATATGGTCGCTGGTCGAGCGTGCCGAAAAATGGCTGCAGGAGAATACGTATACGAATAAAATATTAAAATGGGATACAGAAAAGTGGGGGAGATCAAAGCAGACTATGGTCGGAAGTAGCTGGAATATGCTCTAATAGAAGATTTCTTGGACACAACTGTTTTATTTAAAATTATTATAATTTGCTGTTGACACCACTCTTGCGCTCTAATACAATTAAAATAGTAATTAGATAATAATTATTATAAATAATAACTCCGTCTACGTCGATGGAGCACGAGCTAAGGAGGAATTATAACATGAGAAAGCTAACAACGAATCAAGGTGCGCCAATTTATGACAACCAAAATTCGCGTACGGCTGGGCAAGGTGGCCCAACTCTACTAGAAGACTATCAATTGATTGAGAAGCTAGCTCACTTTGACCGGGAGAGAGTCCCAGAGAGAGTCGTGCACGCACGCGGGGCCGGTGCTCATGGTGTGTTTCAATTGAAGAAAAGCTTGAAACGTTATTCGAAAGCTGCTTCTTACAGGAAGAAGGGAAAGAAACTCCCCTTTTTGCTCGTTTTTCGACTGTTATCCATGGCTTACATTCACCGGAAACCTTACGCGATCCGCGCGGATTTGCTGTGAAATTTTACACTGAGGAAGGGAACTGGGACTTTGTCGGCAATAATTTACCTGTATTTTTTTATTCGGGATGCGATCAAGTTTCCGGATGTGATTCATTCCTTGAAGCCTGACCCACGGACAAACCTTCAGGATCCAGATCGATATTGGGACTTTATGTCATTGACTCCTGAATCGACAAATATGCTCGTTCACTTATTTTCTGATGAAGGGATTCCCGCAAACTACCGGAAAATGAGAGGATCGAGTGTACATGCGTTTAAATTGGTCAACGAATTCGGAAATATGGTTTATGCGAAATTTAAATGGGTGCCTCTTCAAGGACAGAAAAACCTTTCGGTGGAAGAAGCGAAACATATTCAGGCAGAAAACTTTAGCCATGCGACACAAGATTTATATGAGGCGATAGAAAACGGCGATTTTCCGCAGTGGGATTTGTATGTGCAAATACTCGATCCGGCGGATCTTGATAGCTTTGATTTCGATCCGTTGGATGCGACGAAGGATTGGTTTGAAGAGGACATTCCTTTACAGCTCGTCGGTACGATGACGCTCAATCGAAATCCAGAAAATGTCTTTACTGATACAGAGTCGGTCGGCTTTAATCCTGGAGTCCTCGTCCCGGGAATTGAGGCTTCCGAGGATAAAATGCTGCAAGGGCGCTTGTTTTCTTATTCCGATACGCAGCGATACCGGATCGGACCCAATTACTTGCAGCTCCCAATCAATTGCCCATTTGCGCAAGTGAATAACAACCAGCGTGACGGAGCGATGCCGTTTAAGCAGCAAACCGATCGAATCAATTATGAGCCGAACCGCTATGAGGATACACCGAAGGAAGATGGAGCTCATTTCGATTATCAGCAGCCGCTTCAAGGAGTAGCCGGCCGCCAAAAAAATCGAGAAGACGAATGACTTCGGTCAAGCTGGCCAAGTATGGCGTCGTTATAGCAAGGAAGAGCAGGAAGCAGTTATTCGTAACTTGACGGCAGACTTGCTACAGGTTGCAGACGAAACCGTACTGCGAGTCGTCTGCAATTTCTACCGAGCCGATGCTGAGCTCGGACAGCGTCTCGCTAATGAATTGAAGGTAGATTTAACCCCATATCTTCAACACTTAGAAAAATAGATGGCGATGTGAGTGGATTCTAAAAAAAACTTTTGAGTAAGTACTTCTTTTAGGTACTTGCTCTTCTTTTTTGTAAGATAAGAAAGTATAAATTTCTCAAGCAAAGCCCCCTCCAGCTCCAAGCGCCCAGCAGCGAGCAAACTTCCTTCGTCCCAGTCCGAGCAGTAATATCAATTCCTTCCGTCCCTGACTTTATCTCCGCCGACGTCGTCCAGTTTGTCCGTCGTCAAACAGGGCTCTGCGCTTTTATTCTTTGGTGTAGGAGTGAGTAAGTATGAACTAAGCTAATTAATCCACTGTAGTAATTGAGCTCAAGTCCACGGTCTTTTACAGTCTACTGGATCAAGTCACCGATCGTTGTTAAGAATTGTCCCAGCTGTATAGTAAGGTTTGATTCATGCTGGGCCCCAATTATCCGATACAGTTGCTCATAAGCCGGCAGGCTACCCAGGGTTGTCTAAAAAAGAAAATAACGCTGGGCAAGGGAGACTTTGCTCACGGGTGCACAGGAAAGCTTTTCTCCGTTGGCAAACACATCATACGTTTGCGGATCGATTTCGATACTTGGAAGCAGGTTGTTCAGTTTCATGTCTAGCTTGCTAAGTTTACGAGTATTTTTAACAGGGGAAATCGTTTTTGTTAACCCTAACTGCTCTGGAACGTTCAAATTGATGCTCGCCTGTGACATAAAGGTGATCGATGTTGAACGGTTTGCTCTGCCGTAGGAAGCATACATTCGTCGCATCATGACAGGCTCAGGGGTAGGAATTGAAGCATTAGGATCGCCCATTTGTGCCCTCGCAATCATGCCGCCCTTTAAGACAAGCTCGGGCTTAACCCCGAAGAAAGCCGGATCCCATAACACCAAATCAGCAAGCTTTCCAGACTCAATCGAGCCGACTTCATGGCTCAGGCCGTGGGTAATGGCCGGGTTAATCGTATACTTGGCAATGTAACGCTTGACCCGGTTATTGTCATTACAACGATCGCCTGCAAGAAAGCCGCGCTGTTGCTTCATTTTATCGGCCGTTTGCCAAGTCCGGATAATGACTTCGCCAACTCTACCCATTGCCTGAGAATCAGATGAAGTCATACTAATTGCTCCGAGATCATGAAGAATATCTTCGGCTGCAATCGTTGCTGAACGAATGCGTGAATGACTGAACGCTAGGTCTTCAGGAATATTTGCGTCGAGGTGGTGACAAACCATCATCATGTCCAGATGTTCGACCATCGTATTAATCGTGTAAGGTAGAGTCGGTGTAGTTGACGACGGCAAAACGTTTGAGTAGGAAGCGAGCTTCATAATATCTGGCGCATGTCCCCCTCCAGCGCCTTCGATGTGGTATGTATGGATGACCCGATCTCCGATGGCATCGAGCGTATCTTCGAGAAAGCCCGCTTCGTTCAAGGTGTCCGTATGGATGGCAACTTGAATATCAGCTTCGTCCACTACATTCATGCACGTTTGAATGGCGGCCGGAGTCGAGCCCCAATCCTCATGAAGCTTTAAGCCCACTGCTCCTGCTTCCACTTGTTCGATTAGTGGAGCGGGGCTAGAGGCATTTCCTTTCCCTAAAAAGCCGACATTTACCGGAAATTCCTCGGCTGCTTCAAGCATTCTTTGCATATACCAAGCACCGGATGTAGCTGTTGTTGCCTTACTTCCAGTGGCAGGTCCGGTACCACCGCCCAATAATGTCGTCATACCGGAAGAGAGTGCGACTTCCAGTTGCTGTGGGCAAATAAAATGAATATGCGTATCGACTCCGCCGGCTGTCAATATTTTTCCTTCTCCAGAAATCACCTCTGTCCCAGCCCCAATGACCATATTAGCTTGAACGCTGTCCATCGTATCGGGGTTGCCGCTTTTTCCAACACCGACAATCCGACCATTCTTTACACCGACATCAGCTTTAACGATCCCAGTATAATCGAGAACGATGACATTCGTTATGACGAGATCGAGTGCCCCTTCCTTTTGCGTCAAGTAACCGTTCTGCCCCATTCCGTCCCGAATCGTTTTTCCTCCACCAAAGACAACTTCATCACCGTACATGGTATAATCTTTCTCGATTTCAATCCATAGGCTAGTATCAGCGAGCCGAACTTGGTCACCAGTCGTCGGGCCGTATAATTCTGAATATTTTTTTCTTTGATAGCTGCATTTATCTCGTCTCCTTGCTTAGCCATCCTGCTTTTTTTAAATGGGTGAGTATTTGCTGTTTCCCACGTTCATCGACACAGCGATTGCTCATATTATTGAATCCTCGAACCGTTTGCCTGCCGCCGAAAGGGACGAGTATGACGGACATTTTTTCCCCTGCCTCTATTCTGACTGCGGTACCGGAAGGAATATTAAGACGCCTTCCAATCGCTTGCTCACGATCGAATGCAAGGGCACGATTAGCTTCAGCAAAATGAAAATGAGAACCGATTTGAATCGCACGAGAACCAGTATTTGTAACAGTTAAGGGAAGAGCATCTCTACCCTCGTTTAATGAAATAAAGCCTTCGCTAATTTTATAAGCCCCAGGTTTCATCAAGTTCCCTCCTTAAGTATAGGGTTATGTATGGTGACAAGCTTGACTCCGTCAGGAAAAGTCGCCTCTACCTGAATACTTGACAACATTTCACCAACCCTTCCATCAAATCCTTTTCAGCTAAAACGCAGCAGCCGTCTTTCATCAACTCAGCAACACTTTTTCCGTCGCGTGCCCCTTCCATAACAAAGCACGCTAACATGGCTGTTGCTTCAGGATAATTAAGAAGCACACCTCGCTCTTTGCGTTGCCTTGCCAATTCGCCAGCCGTAAATATCAACAGCTTTTCTTGCTCAATTGGAGATAGATTCATAGCTGATCCTCCACTTTTCAAGATTTTACCGTTTAATTTGCCAAATACAATGTTTAGTGGCTCGGTATTATTTTGGTTCTTCCTGAAAATATCTGTGCAAATTGAATGTATCTAATTTTAAATCGAGGCTCAAGGAAGCTGTTATATTTTCTTACGTAAAAAATAGAACGCCTAAGAGGACAATCATGTTTCAATTCTTCACGATTCGACCTCTCAAATTATTTGCTGTCAGTTTATTTGACGCGAATGCTGTTAACGAGAAGATGAATTGCTACTATCTAAAATAGAAATATAAAAACTTATGAAGGAGGTTAACAATATTGAAGCTACGTTCTAAGAAGAAGATAGTGTTATGCGGTGGAATGCTCACCATTTTTCTCTCTATGCTTACAGCTTGTGGGGAGGAAAGCGCTACGGATGGTGGGACGGCAGAAGTCATCGCAATCGATGCCGAAACAGCTGAAATAAATGAGGATGAACAAATTGCAGTAGGAATTCTTCATTCATTAAGCGGAACGATGGCGATGAGCGAAACATCGGTAAAAGATGCGGAGCTACTCGCCATAAAAGAAATCAATGAGGCAGGAGGAGTTTTAGGAAAAGAGCTTGTTCCGATTATCGAGGACGGAGCTTCAGAGCCGCCGATCTTTTCGGAAAGGGCAACGAAGCTATTACAGCAGGATCGGGTCGATGTAATTTTTGGTGGATGGACATCAGCTAGTAGAAAAGCGATGCTACCTGTAGTGGAATCGAATAATGGCCTGTTGTTTTATCCCGTTCAATATGAAGGAATGGAAGCATCGCCAAATATATTCTATGCGGGAGCAGCTCCGAACCAACAAATTGTTCCAGCAGTCGATTGGTTACTGGATAACAGAGGGACTAAATTTTTCTTATTGGGCTCTGATTATGTTTTTCCGCGTTTGGCTAACCAAATAATTAAAGCGCAGCTCGAAGAAAGTGGCGCTACATTAGTTAATGAGCAATATACCCCTCTTGGCCATACGGATTACAACACGATTATTTCAAGAATTCGCGAGTCGGAGCCGACGGTTATTTTTAATACGCTCAATGGCGATAGCAATGTTGCTTTTTTTAAGCAGCTGGCGGACGCAGGTATTTCTTCTGATGATGTGACGGTTTTATCAGTTAGTGTAGCTGAGGAAGAAATACGAGGTATTGGGTCTGACGTGCTTGCCGGTCATTTAGCGAGCTGGAATTATTATCAAACGACTGACACTCCTGAAAATGAACAATTTGTTGAGAGCTACAAGGGTGAATATGGAGATGAGCGAGTGACTGGCGATCCGATTGAAGCAGGATACTTTATGGTTCATTTATGGGCAGAGGCCGTCGAAGCTGCAGGAACGACCGATGTAGATGCTGTTAGAGAGGCGGCGGCAGGAATTGAATTTCTAGCTCCAGGAGGATTAGTAAAAGTAGATGGCGATAACCAGCACGTGTACAAAACGGTTCGTATTGGTGAGATTGAAGCCAATGGTCAGTTTAAGGAAATTTGGAATTCAGGTGAACCAGTAAAACCTGATCCTTTCCTTGAAGAGTTCCAATGGGCAGCGGATATTAGTAGCTCTGTCACAGAATAGCGGCTGAAAATCAGACTTTCTTATCTGCTTTCGATAGGTTAGTGGATAACAAACGTATTTTCTAAGGATGTGACCGGCGATGGAAGCGATTGTACATCAATTATTCAATGGCATTAGTCGGCTCGATTTTATTATTAATGGCACTAGGTCTTGCGATCACCTTCGGTTTAATGAAGGTCATTAATATGGCTCATGGCGAGCTAATTATGGTTGGTGCATATAGTGCCTATGTGATCCAATCATTATTTGCAAAATATCTTCCCGAGTATTATTTTGATCTCTATTTTATTTTAGCTCTACCGGTTGCTTTTTTTCGTTGCCGCATTAGTCGGAATGCTTTTAGAATTCACCGTCATTCGCCATTTGTATGGCAGGCCATTAGACAGCTTACTGGCGACGTTTGGAGCTGGTTTGATTTTACAACAAACCGTTCGTTCTATATTCGGAGCTCCGAATGTTGGCGTCCAGAGTCCGTCATTCTTATCCGGAGGGCTGCAACTCTTTTCGGTCACTTTTCCTTATACCCGTCTATTTATTATCGGTCTTGTCGTCGTTTGCTTTTTCACTCTTGCTTTCTTTTTAACTAAAACGCATCAAGGCAGACGAGTCAGAGCTGTAATGCAAAATCGGAAAATGGCCGCATGTCTAGGAATTTCAACGAGGAGAGTGGATACGACAACCTTCGCGATCGGGGCTGGAATCGCTGGAATTGCAGGGGCAGCTTTAACATTGATTGGCCCGATCGGTCCAGCAATTGGGATGAATTATATCGTTGATGCATTTATGGTCGTCGTTGTCGGTGGTGTTGGAATGCTAGCAGGTACAGTTGCGGGAGCTATCGGAATGGGTGTTCTTAATACGGCGTTTGAATATTGGACAAATGCCTCGTTTGGAAAGGTTTTAATCTTGGCGCTGATTATCGTGTTCTTACAATGGCGTCCTTCGGGGTTGTTCTCATTACGCACTCGATCACTCGATTAAATTGAAAAGGAGAACAAAAATGCATGGTCCAACCGCACATTATTTGATAAATAGGAAATGGCTTTTCCTCTTCATAGCTCTCATTCTTCTGTTGATGCCTCTGTTTTTGTCCGATTTCAGAGTTAGCTTGTTAGGACGGTATCTCTCCTTTGCCATTTTAGTTATCGGCTTAGACTTATTATGGGGCTATACGGGAGTGTTAAGTCTGGGGCACGGGATCTTTTTTTGGATTAGGAGCTTACATCATGGCGATTTATTTAAAGCTCGAAGCATCCTCAGGGATTCCCGATTTTATGGTGTGGAATGGAATTACTGAGCTTCCATGGTTTTGGGCACTTTTACAAAACCCAGTGATAGCAATTGCTGGAGGAATATTGTTTCCGATGATACTCGCTGCCCTTCTCGGCTTTTTTTACTTTTCGAAACCGAATCAAGGATGTATATTTCACTATATTAACGCAAGCGCTAGTCATTGTGACAGTAACATTAATTGTAAGTCAGCAGAATGTGACAGGAGGCACAAACGGCTTAACGGGTTTTTCGACTATTTTCGGCTATTCATTGTCGAGCCCAGCCACCCAGAAAGCGATTTATTACGTCACCATTGCTTGCCTCATAACGACCTTCTTTATTTGTCATCGTTTAGTTAACAGTCGGTTTGGAAAAGCATTAATAGCGATCAGAGACGGGGAAAACCGCTTGCGATTTTCAGGCTATGATACATCGAAGCTTAAGCTGCTAATCTTTTCAATTTCGGCTGGGCTTGCTGGCTTGGCTGGGATGCTGTTTGTAATGCAGGTTGGCATTATCTCGCCGACAATGATCGGAATCATTCCTTCCATTGAGATGATTCTTTGGGTGGCTATCGGCGGTCGCGCTACACTTGTCGGTCCTGTCCTCGGGGCTATTTTAATGAATAGCGCAAAAACGTTTTTTAGTGAATCGTTCCCTGACTTTTGGCTATTTATTTTAGGAGCTGTGTTTGTCATCGTCGTTATTTTTTTTACCAGGCGGAATTATGAGCCTGTTAGCGAAATTCAAAAAAAGGGGAGAGAAGTATGCAAGATCAGTTAATAAACGAACAGCCGATCATTCTTCAGTCTAATCATATCTCTGTTCATTTCGGTGGCTTTTTTTGCAATTAAAAATTTCTCATTCAAATTAGCTGCTCAGGAGCTTCATTTCCTTATTGGACCTAATGGTGCCGGTAAAACGACGTTTCTTGATGTCGTATGCGGAAAAACGAAGCATACTCAGGGCGAGCTCATATTAAAGGAGCGGCATCACCTTTCGAAGCTGAAGGACTTTGAAATTGTTAGAAAGGGCGTAGGGAGAAAATTTCAGGCTCCATCTGTCTTTGCCAATTTGACAGTTTGGGAAAATCTCGAGCTAGCAATGAAACAAGATAAACGACTTTTTTTCCCTGCTTTTAGCGAAAATGAGCCGAGAGCAAAAGGATGAAATTGAAAGAATGCTTGAGCTTATATCAATGAGCGAATTTCGAAGTGTCCCGGCACGGCAGCTGTCCCACGGTCAGAAGCAATGGCTTGAAATTGGTATGGTGATGATGCAAAGGCCGGAGCTACTGTTGCTTGACGAGCCAATTGCCGGGATGACGGAGGAAGAGGAAGAAAAAAACCGGCGAGCTTTTATTGACGCTGAAAAAGCGGTGCGCCATTCTCGTCGTTGAACACCATATGGATTTTGTAAGAAAATACTCCGAAAAAGTAACTGTTATGCATGAAGGGCAGCAGCTTTGTGAAGGAACGATGGAGCAAATCCAGAAAAATGAGAGCGTGATGAAAGTTTATTTAGGCCGTAAAGGTGAGGTGAATGATGCTTCAATTACATCAGCTTGAGGTTGCTTATGGTGAAAGTCTAGTCATCCGTGATGTCTCGTTAACTGTTAAGCGCGGGCAGATCGTTTGCTTGCTAGGGAGAAACGGTGTTGGAAAAACGACCTTAATGAAAGCCATGATGGGTATCCTCCCCCCGAGAAACGGAAAAATAATTTACGAAGAAGAGGATATAACGAGCAAGCCTTCTTTTTACCGAGCAAAAAAAGGTCTTGGTTATGTTCCTCAAGGGAGAGAAATCTTTTCTAATTTAACGGTACATGAAAATTTGCTGGTTGGTTTAGAGGCGAGAAAGGGTAAAAGTCGAGCCGTAGAGCGGAGAATTTACGATTACTTTCCAGTATTGATGGAAATGAAAAACCGAGCAGGAGGGGATTTAAGCGGTGGTCAACAGCAGCAGCTGGCTCTGGCAAGGGCACTTGTTGCGGAGCCGAAATGCTTACTACTTGACGAACCGACGGAAGGGATTCAGCCGAATATTGTCACGGACATTCAACACGTTATTAAAGAGATAAAAGCAGAAAAAAAAGGGATACTTCTATTCTCTTGATTGAGCAAAGCTTTGATTTTGCTCAAAGTGTTGCGGATTACTTCTATATTATGGATAAGGGTCGAGTCGTCTTTGAAGGAAGTGAACTAGTCGAAAAAGAGGTGAGTCAATATCTAGCCGTGTGAGCTCTATTTTTCGTATCGGAGCGATATTTTCCGCGGTTATGCGAACGCGAGCTTTCTCATTTTTCTTTTCTCTATTTAAGATAAGCTCCTACCTTCAAGCAGCGAAGGTGGGATTGTTTGGTTTGGCTGTACGGCTAGGAAGGCTACAGGACAAGAGAGCACATTCCTTCGTAGGTTGATGCAATAAGAAGCGTTCATGCGCTTTAAGCTAGACGGCAAAAAGAAATTAATCTATACTTTTTTTAAATAGATTGATGGTTTTGAAATATCGGTTAACATATTTTATTTTATGGGCAGTGAATCCAAACTTGAAGCGAATTTGTTCGGTGGGGCTCATGGCATAAATCCGTGCTTAGTTCAAGGAACTATCTACGGACATAAGAGGACCCAATGACGGAAGCTTCACTTATATGAGAAGGAGAGAGTTGATGAACGTATCAGGTAATGCCGATTATAATCCATATCCGGGAAAACGAAATGTAGTCTATGGACGAAAAGGAATGGTTGCTACTTCTCAGCCTTTAGCGGCCGAGGCGGGTCTTGATGTGCTGAAAAAAGGAGGAAACGCGGTCGATGCCGCTGTTGCGACAGCCGCCTGCTTAACGGTTGTTGAACCGACATCAAATGGGATCGGTTCCGATTGCTTTGCTATCGTTTGGATAAATGGGGAGCTTCACGGTTTAAACGGCAGCGGTCAAGCACCAGAAAAGCTAACAATTGAAGCTGTAAATAAAGCGGGCTATACGGACGAGCTCCCGACTTACGGTATGATTCCGGTAACTGTACCGGGAACTCCTGGCGCCTGGGCAGAATTGATCAGCCGCTTTGGTAAGCTGTCACTGGCGGAAGTGCTTGCTCCGGCTATCGAATATGCTGAACAAGGGTTTCCACTATCGCCGACATTAGCTAAATACTGGGATCGAGCCTATAAACGATATTCAACGATTTGTGAGGGTGAAGAATTTCAGCCGTGGTTTGATACGTTTGCTCCCGAAGGTAGAGCCCCGAGAACGGGAGAGATTTGGAATTCACCGGGACACGCCGATACATTGCGAGAACTTGCCGAAACTAACGCCTCTTCGTTTTATCATGGCAAGCTGGCAGAGCAGATGATTAGCTATTTTGAGAAGTACGATGGTTTGCTGCAGAGGGAAGATCTAGCAAAATATAAGCCGGAATGGGTTAAACCGATCTCGGTCAATTATCGTGGCTATCAGGTGTGGGAAATGCCACCAAACTGCCAAGGTATTATTGCTCTTGAGGCGCTGAATCTACTAAAAGGCTTCGATTTTAAGGAAAAAGAGTCAGTCGAGACATATCATAAGCAAATCGAAGCGATAAAACTTGCTTTTTGTGACGGACTGAATCATATTACCGATCCGGCGCACATGTCTGTTTCGCCTGAAGACTTATTGTCTGATTCGTATATAAAAGGACTTCGCAAGCGAATTGGTGCTGAAGCCTTTCTGCCATTCCTGAAACGTCGCCGAAAGGGGGAACGGTCTATTTGGCAACAGCAGACGAGAACGGCAATATGGTCTCCTTTATTCAAAGCAATTATATGGGCTTCGGCTCAGGCATCGTCATACCCGGTACCGGAATTGCGATGCAAAATCGCGGCCACAATTTCTCGTTAAACCCTGACCATTGCAACGCATTAGGTCCAGACAAGCGAAGCTATCATACGATAATTCCGGGTTTCCTGACAAAGGGTCATGCTGCAATTGGTCCTTTCGGCTTATTAGGAGGTTTTATTCAGCCGCAGGGGCACGTTCAGCTCGTTATGAATCTGCTCGATTTTGGCTTGAATCCGCAAGCAGCACTCGATGCCCCCCGCTGGATGTGGGAGAAAGACAAAAGTGTTCATCTTGAGCATCACTTTCCAAACCATATTGCGCAACAGCTTGCCAAGAAAGGTCATGCTATTCGTATCGCCCTAGATGAAGGCTCCTTCGGCCGGGGCCAAATTATTTGGCGAGATCCGGAAACCGGCGTATATGCTGGCGGAACGGAGTCTAGAACAGATGGGGCAATAGCTGTTTGGTAAACTCTTCAATTTTTGTCTAAAGTTGAAGGGGCACGGCATGCGGCTATTTTTGGTCATAAAAGAGGACTTTGTCTATTACTGTCAAAGTACTCCTTAAAGAGCATGCAACGAAAATAGGCGAATAAGGGGTTTTCCAAGATGAATACAACCGAAATTCAAGCAGTGGCAGCAAAATTAAGGCACAATATCCAACAAGTTATTATCGGGAAGGAAGAAACGATTGATCTGCTGCTCGTAGCATTGTTTTCCTCAAGCCATGTATTATTAGACGATGTCCCCGGAATGGGGAAAACGATGATTGCTAAGGCATTGGCAAAATCGCTCGGTGGAACGTTCAAACGGATTCAGTTTACTCCAGATCTTCTACCGACGGACATTACGGGATTGCATTTCTACAATCAAAAATTAGGAGAGTTTGAATTTCGTGCAGGTCCTTTGTTCGCCAATGTTGTTCTTGCCGATGAAATTAACCGAGCAACCCCGCGGACACAATCGAGCTTATTGGAATGTATGGAAGAGAGGCAGATAACGATTGATGGGGATACTCATTCCCTTGAACGGCCATTTCTCGTGATCGCGACACAGAATCCGGTAGAAAGTCAAGGAACCTTCCCCTTGCCGGAGGCTCAGCTTGATCGCTTTTTATTGAAGGTCAGCTTAGGCTATCCGACGAAGGAGGAAGGTCTCTCGATTTTAAAACGGTTTAAACGAGCAAATCCGCTTGAACAACTGGAGTCGGTCGTCACTATTGAAACGATTGCGAGAGCTCAAGAAAGCTTTTCAGCCGTAGAAGTTAGTGATGATCTGCTAGGCTATATACTTGATATTGTTGATAAAACGAGAAGTTATCAGGGCGTTGAGCTAGGAATAAGTCCTCGAGGGAGCCAGGCACTATTGAAAGCCGTTCAGGTTTATGCCATTTTAAAAGGCCGTGAATATGTGCTACCTGACGATGTTAAAGCCATGCTGAAGCCGGTCTTCAGTCATCGAATGGTGCTTGACAGGGCGTTTCGAGGCAAGGGAAACAGCGTTGAGACTGTGCTTGATCAAATTGTTGAGCAGGTAACCGTTCCGACAGAGGAAGAGCTTGTCGAGGGCACGGGAAATTAATATGGCTCTTCAATGGTTTATTATTATCGTCGTTATGTTGATTGGCGTGCAAATGTTTCTTTATTCTCGCTTCGGGCTGAAAAAAACCGAATATACCCGTTATTTTAGTGAGCCGGCTGTTTTTGAAGGTGAACAGGTCGAAATGATGGAGGAGATCGCAAACCGAAAAGTTCTTCCGATCCCATGGCTGCGGCTCGAGTCAAGAATTCATCCGAGCTTGAAATTTCAGCAGCAGGACAATCTCGATATTGCAGGTGAGCAATTCCACCGCAGTTTATTCAGCCTGCTGCCCTATCAGAAAATAACGAGAAGGCATCAAGTCACCTGCCGTAAGCGGGGCTATTATTGGATGAGGACTGCGGCGATGACGAGCGGCGATTTCCTAGGGTTAGCTGAAACGAATCAGACGGTCGAAGTCTCAGCCGAACTACTGGTTTACCCAAAGCTCGTATCGATGGACGATATGCCGCTTCCTTCGAATAGCTGGCAAGGGGATTATTCAGTGAGGCGCTGGATCGTGGACGATCCATTCGTCTTAGCTGGGGTCCGTGAATATGCATCGGGAGACTCCTTGAACATGCTTAATTGGAAAGCGACCGCTCGCACAGGAGAACTCCAGGTCAACAAAAATGACTATACGACAGATTACCACCTCATGATTTATATTAACTTTGACCTAATGGAAGATAATTGGATGCCAATTACGAATGAACCGTTACTAGAAACGGCAATTTCCTACGCTGCCTCGATTGCCGAATATGCCATTTCACAAGGGATTACGACTGGCTTTGGCTGTAACGCCTATTTGACGGATCCGAATGAACGCGTGCGCGAAATAAAGGAGCCGGTTCGAATTGCACCGGAAACGGGCCCCGGTCATTTGCGGTATCTTTGGGAAACGATGGCGAAAATAAAGATGGATCGGAGTATGAACTTTCATCGCTTTTTAATGCAGGATATAGAGCAAAAAAAGCTTAAGGAACACGGATATTTTGCTAATTACTGCTTTTCTCAGTGAAAAGGTTCAGCAACAAATCGATGAGCTCAAATATCAAGGCAACACCGTTAACCTTCTCTGGCTGGAAGAAGAAAAGAAAGTAGGGGAAGAGGTGGACCATGGCTAACAGTAAGGAAATAATTTCAAGATGGCTCTATGGACTGTGTGAAATACTTGTTCTCTTCCCTATCATCCTCTCGCTAACGATAATCTTCATTCCTTTGGCGTTATTGCCTTATTGGTTCGCTGGACTCGCTCTACTCATGCTGGCAGGCGTCAGTGTGAGGCTACTGAGCGGTGTACAAAAGCGTTGGGTTTATTTAGTATTTAGCCTGATTCTTTCTCTAACGCTTGCGGCCTTTTATCAAGATATGCTTGCTTTTACGCTTACAGCTCTATTTGGGTTCGTCGTTGCTTTCAGAGGTGTATTCTACGGTGAACGCTCCGGTGAACGATATATTTCGCTAGCATTTCTTTGGAGCGGGTTTATCATTTATTTTTTTTCGCCTATTTCTTTTACCGATTTATAGACACATTCACGCCTTATCTTGGAGTAATCAGCTGGGCAGGAGCCTTGCTCATTGTGCTGACCTTATTTTTAACGAACAGCTTTCATTTGAAGGCGGCGACATTGTCTCAAGAAAAAAAGGCCCTTCATGAATCGTTCAGTCAAACGACAAAATCGCTTTTTTTTCTCATTTTGATGCTAGTTGTGACCGTCGTTATTTTAAATTACCAAATGCTTGAACAGCTCTATGAGCGGGGAATATCGCTGTTAGCAAGTGTGTTTGCCTTTCTGTTCGCTGAGCGCGGTCACGAAGGACCGATTCTTGAAGAGGTGCCTTTGCCTATAGAAGACGCACCAGCGTTACCTGAGGAAGAGCCTTCCATGTTCTTTCAGCTGCTTGAGCAAATAATAATATACATCGCCTACGCACTACTCGCGTGCGCCGTTCTTTTCTTGATTTTCCTAGCGATAAAAAAAATGCGGAAAAGGATGAAGCAGCTATGGCGCTGGTTGATGGCTTTTTTTAACTCGAGTATTGAGGCCGGTGAGCAATGCTGATACGACCTCGCCATATATCGACGAAAAAGAAAGTGTATTTGAATGGAGACGAAAAAAGTATGATTATCGGGGTAGCTTAAACATTGGCTGAAGAACCCGTGGAAACGAAAACTGAGGTTTGAAGACTTTCCGACCGGCCGAGAGCAGGTTCGTTTTCTGTACCGAAGCTTGCTCAAACAAGAAATGAAGGACGGTTATCGATTCAAGCGCTTCAGAACTCCTTCTGAACATTTGGCAAAAGTTGAAACAAAAAGGGGAGAAGACGGCAAGCTGCTTCAGCTCTTAGGGCTGCATTATGGCAAAGCTCGTTACAGTAAACAGGACATTGATAGTACAAAGGTGACTCAAATTTATTCAGACCTGAAGCGCTCCGAAAAAAAATTGAATGGCATAACCCTCCCGCCTAACTTTTTTTGCCCGGGGGGAGGGGAGAAGCATTTGCCTGTAGCGCTTTTTTTTGCGGTAGAGTAGACGAATTCGTCGATAGCGCTCTTTTTTTTCAGGGGAATGAGCAGTTTCAAACAGCTAATGCCACATAAGGGATCATGCTCATTATCGAAAGATTGGCGATGAAGCTAGAAAGAGAGGTCGGGCTGCTTCCTTCTGAACGAAGGCCAACCCGATCTTCATTTTTTCTATAGCTGGAGTCCACTTCTGCTTTTAAAGCGTCTTAATAAAATGTGACTTTCCACTCTCGTAATGCCTTGCAAGGCATAAAGCTCTTCATTAATAAAATGCTCCAGCTCCTCAAAATCTTCAACGAGTACGTGCATATGGAGGGTGCTCGGTCCAGTCATCTGATAGCAGCTCGCCACCTTTCGATTTTTTGCCAATGCCTCTGCAACCTCGACCAATGATGTTGGTTCACAATCGACCTCAAAAAAAAGGCAGAAACTTTTTTACCAAGCTTGTCCGAATTAATGACAACGCTGAATTTTTCAATGATCCCTTCGTTTATTAATTGATTAATGCGCTCGCGGATAGCGACCCTTGATAAGCCAAGCTCCTTGGCGATATCAACATAAGACATGCGACCGTTTTGCGAAAGCAGCTCTAATATTTTTCGATCGGTTGTATCGATGCTCATTTAAACCTCCCACTTTTCCCCTCATTGATGATTATTTTAAACGACTCCTTTTTTTTATGCAAAAATTCCAACGATGAGCATAAACTATATGAAACTATTTTTGCTTAAATAGTTCCTTTTGTAAATTAAAATGAATTGATTTATAATCAATGTGGTAATATTATCAGATTTTGAAAACAAATAGAAAGGGAGTATCCTTATGGACTGGAAGCTGCAGAGGGATCTTTTTATTGCTTTTTTTCCGTTCAGGAATTCTCGGCTATGGGGGAGGGCCTTCAGCTATCCCGCTTGTGCATAATGAGGTAGTCGGGCGCTTTAAATGGATGAACGATGAGGAGTTCGGAGATGTTCTGGCGTTAGGAAACTCGCTGCCTGGACCAATTAATACAAAAATGGCTGGTTATATCGGATATCAGGTCGGGGGTTGGATTGGAATGATAAACGGTGTACTGGCAACGGTACTGCCGACAGTAATATTAATGATTGGATTGATTGGAGTTCTTTCTTCTTTTCGAGAGTCGCGGGTTGTTGCCGGGATGACACAGGCAGTCGCTCCCGTAGTCGGTGTGATGCTCATTGTTCTTACCTATACATTTTTGAAGCAGTCTGCCAGCGGGCTTACATGGACAATGACTATCGTATTAAGCATCGTTAGTTTCGTCCTTTATGGTTTGGTCGGCGTGCATCCATCGCTCATTGTCGGTGCGTTGTTGCTGATTGCTTTGTTAAAAAAAGATAAACAGCAGTCAGATAAAAAAGCGGAAATATCATCTTAGGAGGGAGTCGGGGTGCTTTATTGGCAAATCTTTATTGCTTTTTTTTATTCCAGGCATAGTTGGATACGGAGGCGGACCTGCGTCCATCCCATTGATTCAAACGGAGGTTGTCGAACGATTCGGATGGTTTACAAATTCGGAATTCGCTGAATTGCTGGCGATTGGCAATGCTCTACCTGGCCTATCGCTACTAAAATGGCTGGGTATATTGGCTATGAGGTCGGTGGACTAATGGGAGCGACGATTGCCTTGCTCGCAACGGTCGCTCCGTCGTTAATCGCCATGATCCTTCTGCTTCGATTACTGTATAAATTTAGGAATTCTCCTAAGGTCAAGCGAATGACGGTCTTCATTCGCCCAACGATCGCGATATTACTTGGAATGCTTGCTTACGAATTTTTTTTGAAAGCTCGTGGTTTTCGGCAGGGGTGTGGCAAACGTTAGGATTAACAGCAGTGAGCCTATTGCTCCTTGAAAAATTGAAGGTTCATCCAGCCTTAGTCATCGTAGGCGCGATGCTTTATGGAGCAATATTCCTTGGCTGAGAAAAAGGCGTGCCACTACCGGTTGTTTTTGATACACTATTATTACGGAAAGCGAAATATAAAGGGGGATATCATGATGGCTTATCCGCAAACGTGGGATCTAGAAGTGTTTTTTAAAGGAGGTAGTGAGTCAAGCCAATTTCAAGCATTTATGGAAAAAAAATGAACAGCTATTGCAACAGGCTGAGACGGAAATTGTCTCAACAGAGTTCACTCCCGACAAGGCGAAGGAACAGCTGAAGCTGCTTCAGTCTCTTATGCAGCGAGTACGGCACGGTTCAGCCTTTGTCAGTTGTTTGACCGCTCAAAATGTGAACGATACGAAGGCGATTCAATGGGGCGGGAAAGTGTCTGCCCAAAACACGGCGCTGCAAAACCTTTGGACAATCTTTGAACAGGGGCTATTAGCGTTAACGGAAGAAGATTGGTCTGTCTTTATTGAGCAGCCTGTTCTCGAGGAAGTCGCCTTTCATTTGGGGGAAAAGCGACAAATGGCAAAGGAAAAGCTCTCGCCGACCGAGGAAAAATTGGCCGGACAATTAGCTATTGACGGTTACCATGCGTGGGGCAATACTTATAACCAGGCTGTCGGTCGAATGAAAATTCCGTTTGAAGACAATGGTGAGAAAAAGCTCCTGTCGGCAGGTCAGTTACATAACCGACTCAGTCATGCCAGTCGTTCTGTCCGACAACGAGCATTCCAAGCTTCTGAGGAGGCCTGGCAGAAGGAATCCGAGCTTTATGCTTCTACCTTGAATCATTTAGCCGGTTTTCGCTTAAACTTATATCAGGCACGGGGCTGGGAAGATGTACTAAAGGAACCTCTTGCCATCAATCGAATGAAAAAAGAAACGCTCGATGCGATGTGGGACACGATTACAAAAAACAAGCCGAAATTTTATGAATTTATGGCAAAAAAGGCAGAGTTGCTTGGCTTGATCGATTGTCAATCCACGATGTCGATGCGCCGCTCCCAACTAAGGAAAAGGCTACAATCGGCTATGATGACGCTTGCGAAATGATTATTCGTCATTTCACAAACTTTAGCCCGAAGCTAGCCACGTTTACTGAAGGGGCGTTTCGCGACGGTTGGGTCGAAGCTGAGGATCGGTCTGGCAAGCGGCCAGGTGGCTTTTGTACGAGTTTTCCATTGGCTAAGCAATCGAGGATTTTCATGACCTATGACGGGTCGATGTCAAATGTGGCGACATTGGCTCATGAGATCGGCCATGCCTATCATGGGTATTGCCTAAAAGAAGAGAATACGCTCGCTCAGCGCTATGCAATGAACGTGGCCGAAACGGCTTCAACATTTGCAGAAGCCATCGTAGCTGATGCGTTAGTCAAGGAAGCCGAATCAAAGGAAATGAAGCTAAGTTTGCTCGAAAATAAAATCTCTCGTGCAGTGGCCTTTTTCATGAACATTCATGCGCGCTTTCTGTTTGAAACCCGCTTTTATGAAGCGCGCAAGGAGCGCTTACTTTCAGCTAGTGAACTAAACGGGCTCATGGTGGAAGCTCAGCGCGAGGCTTACGGAAACCAACTTGCCGAATACTCGCCAATTTTCTGGGCATCAAAGCTCCATTTTCACATTACCGGAGTGCCTTTCTATAACTTCCCGTACACCTTTGGGTTTTTATTTAGCCAAGGAATTTACAAGCGCGCACTCGAAGCAGGCTCCTCGTTTGAAGATGATTATATTGCCTTGCTCAAGGATACGGCTAGCATGACCGTAGAAGACTTGGCCCAGAAGCATTTACAGGTCGATTTAACGAATTCACAATTTTGGCAGGAGGCGATCGATGTCGTCCTTGCCGATGTCGACGAGTTTATGAGATTGACAGAGTCATAGAGAGAGGGCTTTCGTTTTGAAATGGCTCGTTCGGCCTTATTGACAAACGGTGACAAGACTCTACGGTGAATAGAACGTAACGACAACTAAACAATTGTTAGACTAAAACGAGTGGGGGAAGTAATATTCCCACTCGTTTTAAAGTGAAGCTGGTTGACATACTCTAACGATCGATAGGTGAGAGTTGAATGAGTTCTCGAATACATATAAGAGAGGAGGCGTTTGTTTCATGGATAGCCGTAAAACGGGTAGTGCGTGGTACACTCGCTATTGGGTACAAGGGCTGGCTATCGGTTGCGCCTCATGCTTGGTGTGACGATTGGCAGCATACGATCCGGTGGCTTTGAATCTAGTTTTTCCTTTTATTTAACCGTCTTTATAGGAAGTGGAATTGTGGGGGGATTAGTGGCAAAGGTTCTTCAATCAGTAGCTGTTAAGGAAAAAAAACGAGAAGAATAAACCTTAACCGTTATCGCACAAACTCCTCACTTGCACAAATAAGAACGATCCAGCTGAGGCATGCTAGCTCACCAGCTGACAAAAATTCCTTCTTAGAACAAAACCCCTAGCCTCCCAGCTAGCGCAATACTAAATTCCAGCTAGAAGGCAGGAAGATGAGAAGCGATTCAAAAATGTTGATAGGATTTTCAGGTTTGTTATTTATTCACCCTCGATTACGATGCCAATTTGTTGACCTTCAATACTTACGTAATTTGTCTGTTCACAGTTCCCCAAATCGATTGAAGCAACGAGTAAATTCGCTCGCAAAAGTTCATCATATTCGTGGATGACTGCTTTCAATTCGTCATTAACCGCCAAAGTAAGCTTAATACGTTGCTCAATTGGCAAGTCGAGCTGTTTACGATAGTCTTGGACAGCGCGGATGAGCTCACGAGCCAAGCCTTCCCTCTTCAGCTCAGCTGTGATCTCTGTATGGAGAGCGACAGAAAATTCAGTGCTGGCTGCCAATGCCCAGTGTGTTTCTGTTTTCTTTTCGATGAGGAGATCGTCGAGTTCAATCTGAACAGAATTTCCGGTCGGCAGCTCGATGTCAACCACTCCGTCATTGATAACTTTTTTCGCTGAGGCGGGCGAGAATTGTTGCACGTATTGCTGGAGGAAGCCTGTATGCTTGCCAAGCTTCGGCCCAGCTTTAGCTAAGTTCAATTTCAGTTGATAATGGATAACTTCTTCGCTCCCGCCATCGAGCAACAGCTGTTTAACGTTCGTTTCTTCCTGGATTACGGACGCATATTTTTGGAGAAAATCCAGTTCTTGACCTTCATTGGAAAGGATAAGCAGCTTCGATAATGGCTGCTTCGTTTTAAGACGACTCGAATTACGAATCGAGCGAGTCAGTTCAACGATCTGGCGGACAGCTTCATTTCTTGCTCCAGCTTTCGATTAAGACGAGCAGGATTGCTTTTCGGGAAATCTGACAAGTGCACGCTTTTGCCCGTCAAATTGCTGTACACATCATCAGCGATGAACGGTATAAATGGGGCGAGCAGTTGGCTCAGCTTAATTAAAACTTCATATAGCGTCATAAAAGCGGCCTGCTTGTCGTCTGAGTTCCCCTCACTCCAGAAGCGTTCTCGTGAACGGCGAATGTACCAGTTGCTTAAATCATCCATGAATTCCGCGAGTGAGCGCGCAGCTGCAGTGAATTCATATCGTTCAATAGTTTGTTCAACGGACTGAATGACCGTATTTATGCGCGATTCAATCCATTGGTCAAGTAACGTCTTCTCGGCTTTGTGTTGCACAGTCGGATCGAAATCGTCAATCGTTGCATAGAGAGTAAAGAATGAATGGACATTGACCAGTGTATCGATCATTTTTGACTTTGCTTGAGCGACGACCTTTTTTTGAAAAGCGTTTATTGCTCCACGGTGCACTGTCTGAAAGCAGTGCCCATCTCAATGCATCGGCTCCGAATTCTTGCATAAGCTCAAGCGGATCAATAACATTTCCTTTGCTCTTAGACATTTTCCGCCCATCCTCATCGAGAATATGTCCGAGTGACAAAGCTCGTTTAAACGGCACTTGCCCAGTGAAAAGAGAGGAGACAGCTAGCAGGCTGTAAAACCAACCGCGCGTTTGATCGACACCTTCAGCAATAAAGTCTGCCGGAAATTGCTGATCAAACTGTTCGTGATGCTCAAAAGGATAATGATATTGCGCGAAAGGCATTGAACCACTGTCGAACCACACATCGATGACTTCCTCCGTTCGGCTCATTTTCCCTTCGCATGACGGACAGGCTAGCGTAATCGAATCGACATACGGCTTATGTAGCTCAATCGATTCGCCAGGATCTTGATGAGCCCGCGCCCGTAAATCAGCAATGCTGTCAGGCGCGTATTGTCTTTGACAGGATTCACAAATCCAAATGTTAAGTGGAGTCCCCCAGTATCGGTTACGACCAATGTTCCAGTCAACGATATTGTCCAGAAAGTTCCCAAACCGCCCATGCTTCATATGCTCGGGATGCCATTCGATCGCTTCATTGTTTTGAATCAACTGCTCCTTAATTGCTGTCGTTCGGATAAACCAGCCTTCCATCGCGTAATAGAGCAAAGGGGAATCGCAGCGCCAGCAATGGGGATAGCTATGCTCATATTTCTCCTTAGCAAATAATCGATCACTAGCAGCGAGCATTTTTATAATATCCACATCGCAATCCTTAACAAAACGCCCGGCCAATGGCACAACCTCCTTCATGTAGCAGCCGGATGCGTCGACAACACGGATGAAGTCAAGCCCATTTTCCTGAGCCACATGATAATCATCCTCGCCGTAAGCAGGAGCTATATGAACAATTCCAGTGCCGCTGTCACTTGCAACGAAATCTGCAGCCAAGACTTCATGCCCTTTTTCAACTGGAACGAATGAAAAGGGTGGCAAATAGGATAGACCGACAAATTCCTCTCCTTTATGCTTGCTTATTACTTCAAATTCATCGCTCATCGCATATTCTAAACGACTTTCAGCAAGAATAAATATTTCGTTTTTTTTGCTTGACTTTGACGTAAGTGAGCTCTGGGTTGACTGCCAGAGCAACATTGGCAGGCAATGTCCAAGGAGTCGTTGTCCAGCCAAGAAAATATTCGTTGCTGTTACCTTTTACTGGAAACTTAGCAGTCACCGATAAATCTTTGACTTGCTTATAGCCCTGAGCCACTTCGTGTGAGCTTAAAGAGGTTTGGCAGCTCGGACAATAAGGCGTGACCCGATATCCTTGATAGAGAAGTCCTTTTTTATGAATCGACGCTAAAATGTGCCAGACGCTTTCAATGTAGCTATTATCTAAAGTGACGTATGGGTTCTCCATATCAAGCCAATAGCCGATCGATTCTGTAAAAGTACGCCACTGCCTCTCGTATTCAAAAACACTTTCCTTGCATTTTATAATAAAATTTTCGACCCCGTAGTCTTCAATTTCTTTTTTGCCGGAAATTCCAAGCTGTTTCTCCACTCCGAGCTCAACCGGAAGGCCGTGTGTATCCCACCCTCCCTTACGATGAACCTGATAACCGCACATCGTTTTGTACCGTGCGACGAAATCCTTAATGACACGCCCAAGGACGTGGCCGGCATGGGGAAGGCCATTTGCTGTCGGTGGCCCTTCGTAAAAAAACGAATGACTGCGCACTCGCTCGATTCGTAATCGATTGCCGAAAAATATCGTCCTTCACCCATCGCTCCGTGACTCTGTGTTCTCTTTCAGCAGCTTGCTCATTGACATTAACTGACCTCATTTTTTCACTCCTTTTTACCTTTAATAGTGAAGGGGGGAACCCTTAGACGGAAGCTCAGGTAGAGCAGGTTCTCCCAATGACCCCGCAATGATTTCTCGCCTAAGCAGATCTTCAGCGACTCGGACGGAAAGAAAAACTCTTCAGCAGGTCTTAGGTGATGGGCAAGCTCCTGAAGCAAAAATAAAAAAACTCATCCCTATGAATAGGGACGAGTTTGTACCCGTGTTACCACCCAGCTTCCGCAAGATAAATCGAATAGACGATTCTATTGCAGCTCTCATACAACGTACTAACATACGCGTTCCTCGTAACGGCGGAAATCCGTCAAAGCTTAGTTTATTCTTCAGCTTTGCTTCTCGGAGGGGATTTTCAATACGCGCTGAACATTGGCTTGCAGCAAAACGCCAACTCTCTGAGGATCAGGGGGACGTACCTACTCTTTCTCGTCAATGAATTTCGATAAATTATTAACTAGAATAAATGAGTTTCATTCAGATGTCAAGTGTGTGGGATGAAGCGTCGTCCAATGCAGCTGCTGAACGCATAAAGCACTGTTCAAATAATCAATTTGAAAAATAGCTAGTACCTATAAAAAGAACTGGAATAATGACACGGTTCTCATAGCTATCGAATAACATTAGTCCTGATAAAATCATTCACAAATTAGAGGATGAAATCTCTGCATTTCCCAGTTAATAAATTGGTTAACAAAGGGGAACGTACTATTTACACGGTTAGTAAAAAGGCAGCTTTTTTGCTGATACAGAAGGTGAGTAAGGACTCATAGCTAGTTCATTCGAAAACTGCCGCTCATTCCGACAAATGATTAATATCCGCGTGTAGTAAAATCTCGCTGCGACCGTCAGCTGAAACGTCTATTTTGCACAAACTGCCAGGATGTATATAAGGGTCGAGCCAAAGCTCCTGTAATGGCCGCTGCTCAAAATATGCCATCAGCAATTTGACGATAACCGAATGCGTAACGAGTAAGACAGCTTCGCCATGATGAGCTGATATAACCCTTTCAAGCGCTCGTTTTGCGCGGTTCTCTGCGGAAGCAAATGTTTCGCTTCCTGCTGCTTGAAAGTCAGCAGGGGAGTTCCAAAAATAATGATATTGCTCCGGATCGGCTAACTGCACTTCTTCTTTTGTCTTGCCTTCCCACGCTCCTAAATGAATCTCTTGCAAATCCTCAGTTTGAATAAGCGGAATCTTACGTTCGCCAGCAATTAACTCAGCTGTGTGGAGGGCCCTTCTGCTTGTACTTGAGTAGATAGCTGCTAGTGGCACCGTCGCTAATACTTTTCCAAGTAAATCTCCCTGCCTTTCCCCGTTAAGCGTAAGTGAGGAGTCTTGATGCCCTTGCATTTTGCCAAGAAGGTTCCATTCCGTTTGTCCATGTCGTACGATAAAAACCGTAGTTGTCTGCATCCTAAACCAACTCTCATAAAAGTGATATTGTTCTATTTTACCACGTTGCTCTGAAGACGGCAGGAACGAAACGCGCTATCGCTAAAACGACCGCCCTCCGGATTGAGCTGAACCGACGGAACCTGCTGCTCACCCGTCGGAATCCGGTGCTCTCCCGTCGAATTGAGCTGAACCGTCGAAACGCGCGGCTCTCCCGTCGGAATCCGCGGTTCTCCCGTCGAAACGAGTTGCTCTCCCGTCGGAATCCGAAGCTCTCCCGTCAAATTGAGCTGAACCGTCGAAACGAGTTGCTCTCCCGTCGAATTCCGGTGCTCTCCCGTCGGAATCCGCGGCTCTCTCGTCGGATTGAGCTGATCTATCGAAAGCTGCAGCTCTTACGTTGAGTCCCGACTTGCTGCTGACAAAGGAATCATCAATTAAGCCGAGTAAAGCTTGACTAAGCTTTACTCGGCTTTTCGTTCTTTTCAATCTTACGGTGTTTTTAATGCTGCTCGTACGTAAAAGAAGCGCGTAATCAAATAATAAGCGAGTTGCAAGGCGAAATAGATCGTAATGACGAGCAAGCCGCTGTTGAACAAATTGAATTCCAGCATGCTGCTAAGCATCATATAAGAGAAGCTTGCATGAACAGCCCCGACTATAGCTGGGACGAAGAAGAGAAATTTTACTTGATGTGTTAGGAGCTTTGTAATTTCACGTTGTGTGAGGCCAAGTCGTTGCAGCGATAACAGCTGCTGACGCGTATCGGCTAGCTCGGTAAATAGCTTTAAATAGAGCATACTGCCTTGGACGATGAAAAACAAAAGAGAGACAAACAGGCCGATAGCCATTGTTAGTAAATAGCTTTGCATAAATAACTGGTAATCGAGAGGCCTCGTTTGAATCAGATAAGGCTCTGCGTTCGCTTCGGAGTGAATTTTTTTCTGAGAGAGCCGTTTCATTTTTCCAATCGCCTAACTCAAAGCCAATTGCTCGGAGCTTTTCATGGTCCTCTATTTGTGTCGATGCGCTGTCGAACTGGCCGTCATTGATCACATAGATTATCGATGTTGAGCATTGCCGGGATGACCGCGGTTTCTAATTTATTGATAACCTTGAATTGTTCTGACTCTCCGGCCAGGGTGAGCTCGTGTATCGAATGAATGCTAATGTCGTCGCTCAGCCCATTTTGAAAAAAATGGTGAGATGGCGAACAGTTCGTGTTCAGATAAAGTAATAGTTTCGTGGCCCTGTTGGCTGGCCAATTGGTTAAAGTCGCGTTCTGCCATGACGGCATACTCATATTCGTTTTCAATAACAGGAAGGAGCGTCATATTAAACTGGTATTCGACCTCTGTACCGTGCTGCTGTATTAGCTGCTCGACCCGTTCAGGATGAAGGATGGAATAGACGGTGGCATCTTCTTCAATCCAGCCAATGGCTTGCGGGGATTGCGCAAGCGCGTTTTTCAAAATGGAATCGAACAGCAAAAAAACGGTACCTGAAGCAGTCAAAACGACGGCTGTTATCGTTGATGCCAAAAACAGCATACGGGCGTAGTCTTGAGTCGAAACAATATATTTGTTCGGGTGATCAATGTTGTTCCGGAGAAAAGCTTCACCTTATTACGATAGAGCCCTTTGTACAGTACAGTCGTTCCTTGGGTAAAGAAAAAATAAGACCCGGTGACTACGAAAAACAGGATAGGTAAGACGAGCAATGGCGCCATTTCCATTGAAGCTGTCGCAGCTAAAAAGTAGCCGATGGCTACGAAAAGCAATGATAAAATAGCAAGCCAGCTCGCTGTCTTTGGCAACGATTTCGGATGTTTTGTACTTTTTAGTAATTCGATCACTTCTAAGTTTTTCAGCTTGATGAAAGATAGAAAAGTCAACGCCTGAAACAGGACGAAAAAAAGCACAATCGTAAAGAGGTAAGCACTTGGTACAAAGGTGAACGCAATCGGCACTTCACTTTGTAAAAGGGCCGACATCAGCATCAAAAATAGCTTTGAAAATAAGGTTCCAATTAGCAAACCAGAGCCAATGGCTAATAGGGAGATGATCGTTTGCTCATAATAAATCAGCTTGCGAAGCTGCTGATTGTTCATTCCGAAAAGGGACAGGAGCCCGAATTCCTTGGCACGGACTTGTAAAAAAAGCAGAGTTGGAATAAGCAATAAAAAAACATTGAAAATAAAACAATAATAATTTGAGCGGCCATCATCTCGTCTTACAGCTTCTCCCGCCCGAATGTCTCCAGAAACGACGTCAGGGTGAAAGATAAACTGGGCGTAAATAAAGAATATGGTTACAGCAAACACGCAGCTGAAAAAAATAAGCAACGTAGCGCTGCAGGTTGCCACTCAAATTTCGGCGGGCTAACAGATTAATCGTCATGTTCATTCCTCTTTCTATCGTATTGCACTTTTGAACGCCAACGCGGTTGCTTAAACTCGGCGAGTGGGTAGCCCGAGTTTAAGCAAGGTATAGGGATTGCTAAGCACCACCGTTTTCTTAACGGAAGGCTGCTCGTACGTAAAAGAAACGGGTCAGCAAGTAGTAGCCGTACTGCAGCACGCAGTAAATTCCTATGACAAGTGCGGCATTGAGCCATAAATTGACCTCAAGCACACTGCTGAGCATCGCATAGGCAAAGCTAGCGTGAATAGAGCCGATGACCAATGGGACAAAAAATAAAAACAGCATTTGCCGATCCAATATCCTCGTCGCTTCTTTTTTTTGTTAGACCGATTCGATTTAAGGAAAACAGCTGTCGTTTCGTATCGGCGAGCTCAGTAAACAACTTCAAGTACAGCATGCTGCCTTGAACGATAAAGAACAGTAGGCTAACGAATAGACCGATAAACAGAGTTAAGGCATATACTTGTTTCAGCGATTGATATTCTGGTGCACGCAGTTGGAGATAATATTGAAGCTCAGGATCGGCTGCTTGTCTAACGGCTTCAGAAGCTGCCACTTGCTCTTGCCAGTTTACGAGCTCATAGCCTAGCATTCGCTGTATCTCGGCAGTGGCGCATCAGCATATCGAGTAAAATTGGAATCCGAAACGACAAGTGTGGGCCGTCCGTGATTTGGAATAACCGCATCAGACGATTGCTCTTTTAAGAGCAACGTTTCTGACAGATCACCGATGTGTAAATTGAATTTTGTTCCCTTTTCTGAAAAAAGCTTTTTGTAAAAACGGAGTGCTTATAAACACTTCATTTTCTTCGAGCGAAACGGGGTTTAACTCTCGTTTTTCGGCAATTTCATTGTATTGGCTTTCAGCAAAGACGAAACTATCCCAATCGATGTCCCCTTCCATATAGTTATTGTTCCCAGTATTGCTGCTCTCTGCCGACAGTTGAGCAACAATCCCTTTAGTGTTTAGCTCATACTCAATCTCCGCTCCGTGGTTGGCCAGAATTATTTCAACCTCTTCGGGTGTAATGACTGCATAGTCTTCGGTGCTTTCCTCCATCCAAGTAATAGCTTGCGGCATATTGTTCACGCCCATTAAAATGAATGTTTGAAAGAACATATAAACGGTTCCGGCTGCAGTTAGAACGACAGCACTAATAATCGAGGTTAAGAATAGCATTCGCGCATAATCCTTAAGGCGAAACAGGACATTCGTACGTGTGAGCAGTGTCGTTCCGTTCATTAAGCTTTTTTTTATTTTTGTAAAGCCGTTTAAACAAGGCGACGGTTCCTTGCGTGAAGAAAAAGTATGTTCCGATCACAACAAAGAAAAGAATAGGTAGCACGAGCAAAGCGGCTAACATAATGTTGGCTGTTGCCGCAAGCGTATAACCGATGGCTAAAAAGATGATGGCGATGACAGCAAGCCAGGACGAAACCTTCGGCATGTTCAACGGTTTTTTTTGCAGCCGCAAGCAAATCGATCACTTGCTTGCTCCTCATTTTCCAAAAGGACAGAATCGTCAGTCCTTGGAACAGCAGAAGAAAGCCAATACCAGTCAGCAAATACGCTTTAGGAACAAGCTGGAACGCAATCGGGCTATTGACAGTCAACAAACTCGACATGAGCATAAGAAAAAGCTTTGAGAAAAGCGTGCCAAGTAGAAGACCGCAAATGATCGCCAGTACGGAAATTAACGTTTGCTCAAAGTAAACGAGTTTGCGGAGCTGGCGAGTACTCATCCCAAATAAGGATAATAATCCGAATTCCTGAGAACGGACGTTCAAAAAGGTTGAATTTGAATAGGCGATAAAAAAAAGAATGAAAAGATGATAATTATCACCTGCGCAGCAATCATTCCTTGCCTGACAGCTTCGCCTGCAGGAATGGTTCCGCCAGTAACATCAGGATGATAGATGAACTGTGCATAGATAAAAAAGATCGTTACCGAAAAGACACAGCTAAAAAAATAAGCGGCATAGCGCTGCAGGTGACCGCTAAGGTTTCGTCTAGCCAACAAATAAATCGACATAGTCATTCCTCTTTCATTGCATAAATTTTTCGCAGCATTATACAGTCCGATAGAAATAGAGTAGCAATTGCACTCCATTTACTCCTCTCCCAATGAAGTTAACCCTTTCGAGCGATACGAAGTGCAGAGGCATTCTTGCATTGAGATAGTTTTATCAAAATACCTTCCTTCGGGAGAAGTCTCTTCTCCCGAAGGAATTAACTAGCATATTATTTCCGAGCGAAATAAAGTGAGGACCTTTCTCTTCTCATATTGCTTCACCGAAATGCCGCCCGTAAATAAAAGAAACGAGTGAGCAGGTAATAGCCGGTTTGCAGGATGCAATAGCTCCCAATAACGATTAAAGCGTTGGTAACTAAGTTGATTTCAAGCGTTCTGCTTAGCATTAAGAAAGCAAAGCTCGCGTGAATCGAGCCAACGATGAAAGGGATAAAAAATAAGAACTGGATTTGTTTATTCAGAATCCTGGCAGCTTCCTTCCGTGTCACCCCAATCCGGCGTAATGCAAAGAGCTGCCGCTTCGTGTCGGTAAGCTCGGTAAACAGTTTTAAATACAGTATGCTGCCTTGTACGATAAAAAAGAGCAAGCTGATAAATAGTCCGATAAAAAGAGTTAGCGAAAATACTTGCCTCAGCATTTGGAAGTCGAACTCGGGTAACGGGAATAATTGCTCTTCCGGATTTGCAACCATATCGAGTAAGAATTCGAAAACCATATGAACCGTCCCAGCTGCAGTTAGGACAACGGCACTGATGATCGATGTCAGAAAAAGCATACGAGCATAATCCTTAAGCCTAAACAAAATATTAGTTCGCGATACGAGCGTTGTTCCGTTCAGTAATCCAGCCTTGTTGCGATACAATCGGTTAAACAGGGCAACCGTCCCTTGTGTAAAGAAGAAGTAAGTACCGAGTACAACGAAGAACAGAATGACCGGAATATAGAAAATAATGTATTCCATATTGGCAAATGCAGCGATCGAATATCCGACAGCTAATGAAGCGAAGGAAAGAAAGGTTAGCCACTTGGAAACAATCGGCATGTTCATCGGCTTTTTCGCAGCCTTCAAAAAGTCGATCACTTGTTGGCTGTTAAAGTTCAAAAATGAAAGAAAGGTAAGGACTTGAAACAAGATAAAAAAAATCCAATGACTGTTATTAAATAGGCCATAGGGACAAGCTGAAACGTAATCGGACTTTCCACTGTCAGCAATAATGACATAAACATAAGAAATATTTTAGAAAACAGGCTGCCGAGCAACAGTCCACAGCCAATCGCCACTAAAGAAATCAATGTTTGCTCAATGTAAATAAGCCAGCTGAGCTGTCGATGACTCATCCCGAATAGAAAGAGTAAGCCAAATTCCTGAGAACGGGCTTTTAGAAAGACGGAATTCGAATAAGCAATAAAAAAAGATCGAAAAGATAATGATTATATATTGCGCGCCAATCATCCCTTGCTTAACAGCATCAGCAAAAGGAACCGCTCCTTCCGTGACATCGGGGTGGTAAATAAATTGAGCATAAATAAAAAATACCGTAACAGCGAAAACACAGCTAAAAAAATAAGCAAAGTAACGTTGGGCATGCCCGGTTAGATTTCTACGTGCCAGCGTTTGAATGTTCACGGAAATCACCACCAAGTATGCTTAATGTATCGAGAATACTTTGGAAAAAGGCCTGCTGCCGCTCCCCTTTACGAATTTCTGAGAAAAACTGTCCATCCTTAATAAAGACGATACGGTCACAATAGCTTGCCGCAGTGGGATCGTGGGTGACGAGGAGAATCGTTGCACGCTGTTCTTTATTCAAGGATGTCAATGTATCAAGGACTTGCCTTGCCGCTTTTGAATCAAGGTTTCCTGTCGGCTCATCAGCAAGGATCATAGCCGGGTCGTGAATAATCGCCCGTGCACAAGCGGTTCGCTGCTGCTGTCCTCCCGAAATTTCAGCTGGTCGCTTATCAAGAATCTTTTCGATATTGAGCAGCTCTGCCAATCGATCGAGTCGCTGGTTCATTTCTTTCAAGGTAATTTTATCGAGCGCCAGCGGCAAAAGAATATTTTCACGAACCGTCAATGTGTCGAGCAGATTGAAATCCTGAAAAACAAAACCGAGTTCACGACGGCGAAATAAAGCGAGCTTGTCATTTTTTTAGTTTCGAAGGATCAGTACCGTTAATGAAAATAGACCCTGAGGTCGGTTTGTCAATCGTGGCCAGCAAGTTTAATAGCGTTGTTTTCCCGCTTCCTGATGGTCCCATAACCCCGACAAATTCGCCTTTATTTACCTTTAAATTAAAATTGGATAGCGCCTTGTACGCCAGTCCGTCCTTTTTCGGATAATAGGTTTTGGCTAATTGGTTTACTTCTAATATTGACATCGTCTGTCCCTCCTAGTTTAATCGTGTTCAAAATCATTGAAGTTACACAATAAGCGTGCGCTTTCTTCTACAGTATAAAAAAAGCAGCTTGCCTTTCCCATTGAATTAGCTTTCAAGGAGGTTAGCAAGCCTTACATTTTTGTCACATTCGGTGCAATGTTTTGGAAGAAAAGACGAGCGACATCGTCGTCCCTTCGCCTTCTTTAGAAGCGACGGTCAGCGAGTGGCCGAGTTTATAAGAAATTGTTTTCGCTAAATAGAGCCCCATTCCGGTTGATTCGTTCTTTTTCCGTCCGTTTTCACCGGTGAAAATGGTTCAAATACATTGACAAGATCGTGGGTAGGAATACCGATACCTTTGTCCGACACAGAGACGATCGTGTCATTTTTTTCTTTTCGAATGTGTATCGTAATGCGGTCACCATGGCCTTGCCTGGAATAACGGAGCGCATTTAACAGAAGCTGATGAAAGATGACTCGCAGCCATTTTCGATCGCTTGAGACTATTGTTTCGTCCGTCTGTACTTGAATTTCCGGGAAGAGCTTGCGCCGAATAAATTGCCGCTTTTCCTCGTTGACGAGCTCGCGCCACAACGTGACAAGATCCACTTCCTCAGCTTTCATGTCAAGAGCAAAATGGTCAAGGCGAGCGAGATGAAGCATCAGTCGAGACCGTGGCGAAAGCGATCGTTTTCATCATTAACCTCATCAAGCAGCTGTTTCATATCCGCATCTTCAAACTGAGTTCTTCCTTGCTGAACGAGAAGGGAAATGACCGACATGGGCGTTTTCATATGGTGAACCCATTGATTAATAAAAAGATGATGCTGCTTCTGGGCGTTTTTATAGCTTTCCAATTCATCGGTATATTGTTGATGGTAGTTACGTACGAGCTTAACCCATAATTTTGCTTCGGCTGACGGGAGCGTCAGCGCTTCAAGCTCATACGCCGTTTCAAGTGGAGCTGCCGGCTCCTGATTAAGCGACATTAAACGCTTTAATAGTGGCCGGCGCCGGAAGAAATCAACTACCATCCAAATAGCTAGAAAGAAGAAGGTCAGGACGAACAAATATAGGATTGTACCGGCTTCCAACCGCACTCCAGTGTTGGAAAAGGCGAGCAGAGACGTCGTAATGATGAAAAGCGTATTGATGATAAATAAAAGGATATAAGTAAAGCGGTCACGCAAATATAGCATAATCATTGCGATTCCCTCCAGTTGACCTGAAGTCGATACCCTTGTCCTCTAACAGTCTGTACGGCGTCAAGAATGCCAATTTCCGCTAAGCGTCGGCGAAGGCGAGTCACATTGACTGACAGCGTATTATCGTCAACAAAGTCGACTTCGTCCCATAAAGCCTCGAGGAGGTCATCACGGCTGACGATGCGATCGTGATGCTCAACGAGCTTTTGAAATAACAAAAATTCTTTTTTTGTCAGTTCCAGCCTTTTCTCTTTGAACTCTAATTCATTCTTTTCCGGATAGAAAAAAAAGCCCGGCGATTTCCTTTGTTTGTGCGAGTGAATTAGACGAGGCTGCATATTCACCATAGGCTCTACGCAGAACACTTTTTACTTTGGCGACGACAATATCAAGGTGGAAGGGCTTAGTAATATAATCATCCCCACCGTTTTCGATGGCCATCACTTGATTCATCTCATCTGTCCTTGCAGAAATAAAGATGACCGGTACCTTCGAAACATTCCGAATGTGCCGGCACCAATAAAAGCCGTCAAAGTGAGGAAGGTTAATGTCGAGAAGAACGAGATCGGGTTTGATGCTTAAAAATTCGTTTTTATATCATCAAATTGCTCGGCTTGCGTGACTTGATAGCCATATTTTCGAAGGTGTTCCGTTAAAATACGAGCGATTTTTTTGATCGTCTTCAATGATGAACACATGGTACATGAATATCACTCCAATGACCGGATTAAGAAAAAATCTATATTATAAAGATAGCATGTTCTGTTAGACGAAGAAACCTTAGGAAATAAGCTATAGTTTGACATTTTTACAGGATGAGTGTCCCGGATAAGGTTCTACGCAAGGTCTCACTTTTTACACTTTACAAAGACTCCTCGACGATGACGTTCATATTTTAGTATCGTGTGCAGTAGTACATCAGCAAATACAGTACGATTCACTCCGGAGTTAGTATAGGAAGTTAGTAGACACGGCTGTAGATGGAAAGCTTTCGAAAACGATAAATTTTAAGTCTTCACTGAGGTAGTGTAATGATGAGGGGGTGATTCGATTTACCTAGTTTTATTCTATGATTTTAGCAGCGATTTTTGCATTAACGGCTAAATTTACAATATTTTTACGTTTTTTTTATATTTATTTTGCGTTAAAATTTGGTAATCTTTGAATCGAAGCAGTTTTTTTTCAATCTAAAAATGAAGAGGAGGATACAAAATGATTTATATTCGCAGTCGTAAATTGTACTTATACTCTATGACTCTCTTATTGACGCTCGCGTGTCTCTTTTTTCCTATGAAAGGCTTTGCTGATGAGTCGAACATAACCGAATTGACGATTTTACATACGAATGATATTCATGCGAGTATCGATGACTTTGGTAAGGTGGCTTACTATATTAATGAAGAAAGAGAGAAAGCGTCGCACTTTCTTTATCTTGACGCGGGGGATTTTGCCAGTGGAAACCCAGTCGTCGATTTAAATGATGGGAAACCATTAGTAGAAATATTTAATCTGGTCGAGCTTGATGCTATGACGATCGGGAATCACGAGTTTGATTATGGACAAGAAGCCTTTCAAGTGAACACGGTAGATTCTGAGTTTCCGTGGCTCGCTGCTAACATGGACGTCGGCCAATCAGGAATAGCGCAGACGAAGCCGTACGAGCTTTTTGACTTAGATGGACTGACTGTCGGTGTTTTTTTTCGCTCACACAAGCTCCTCCTGCAACAGCTCCAGCTAATCTAGTCGGGCTTGATTTTGATAGTAATTATGCAGAGGTTGCCCTTAACTATCAGGAAGAATTGGAGGAGCAAGCAGATATCATTGTTGCGCTAACTCATATCGGCATCGGCGATGATCAAAGACTTGCTGAAGCGGTCGATTATTTTGATGCCATTATCGGTGGCCATTCTCATACGACACTTGGGACACCTAGAGTCGTCAATGGAACACCAATCGCACAAACCGGGGCAAATTTAGCGAATGTCGGAAAGCTTGTGCTTGAATACAACGAGACAACAGGAGAGGTTGACCTTGTAGAAGGCGGTCTTCAGTCAGTCGCTAGTTTAGCTGACGACAATATCGTTCCTGAGGTTCAAAGTACAATCGATCGTTACAATAGTGAGATGGATGAAATTCTAAGTGAAGTGATTGGTTACTCGAATACGGGCTTAAGCAGGGACGGCCGTTATGATGGAGATGCTCCTCTCGGCAATTTCTGGACCGATGCGATGCGGGATAAGGCAGAAGCCGAGATCGCCTTAACGAATAATGGTGGTATCCGGGCCAGTATTGCCCCAGGCGATGTCACATTAGGAGATATTTATGCGATTGAGCCGTTTGCTAACGAACTGATGGTATTTGAAATGACGGGTCAGGCGCTAAAGGATGTTATTACTTATTCTTATACGCGTGAAAATCGCAATCAAATCGATTTACAAGTGTCGGGGATGTCTTATGAAATCGTGATCGGACCTACAGGTGCTTTTGTTGATGCGAATCTATCGATTGATGGTGACCCGATCGAATTAGATAAAAACTACCGCGTCGTAGTCGCAGATTACATCGGTACAGGTGGCGGCGGCTATCAAATGGAAGGTACAGTAATTAGTGAAACGATTGGTCTCATGACTGACGCGATGAAGGACTATGCGCTCAAGCTGACGGATGAAGGTAAGGCTCTTGATTTTACAAGAGGGGCGAATTACGAGGTCAGTCGATCCGACAGCGCCACATCCAGGCGAGACCATTGGTTCGACAGAAACAGGCTTGTACTCAGCAAATAAACTCAAAACGGATGTCGGTATCGGTAGCCTTTACACTGACTCGATTCGTACGAAAGCAAACAGTGAGCTGGCTTTATTAAACAGTTCATGATCACAGGACTGATCGAACCAGGAAAAATTACCGACCAACAAATTGAATCGCTCGACCAATTCGGCAATACAATTGTCGTTGTAAACGCAAGTGGAGAAAGAATTAAAGAGGTGCTCCTTAGTCAGTCCAACTATCACAACGGGACCGACCTTCAGGTCTCAGGCTTAACCTACAATTTGATTTCAACGGATGGAACGTTTACGGATGTGGAAATTAGCCTTGATAGCGGTGAAGAATTCGATCTCTCGCAATCGTATACTGTTGCTTATAATGACTATATGCACGGGGCTGGATTTTATCATCTGAGCGATGACGTCATTTCTCTCGATTTAGGACCTGTATGGACATCGGTTGTCGACTACATTATTTCACAGGATGGGCCGATTAACTATCAAGAAGGTAGTCGGATTACAATCGATGGAGAAGGTGGTGGTGGCGATCCGAGTGGAACGATTAGCGTAGCTGAGGCGATCGCCAATAATCAAGGCAGTGCAACGGTCAAAGGGTATATTGTTGGTTCAATGACAAACAATCGTCCACTCATTGGTGAAGGTGAGCATACTCATACGAACTTACTAATTGCTGATTCGGCTGATGAAGGTGACCGGGCAAAAATGCTCCCAGTACAGCTGCCGAACAATGCGGTACGGCTCGCTCTTAACCTGCAAGCGAATCCTGAGAACTTAGGGCAGCTAGTCACGATTACCGGCACATTGGACCGTTATTTCTCAACGCCTGGTCTAAGAGACGCTAGCGCGTTTACCTTTGTCGAAGAGCAGAAGGATCCAGATAACGGGGACGATCAGGATAACGGAGACGATCAAGGCAACGGAGACGATCAAGGTAACGGAGACGATCAAGCAACGGGGACGATCAAGGTAGCGGAGACGATCAAG
>BAXO01000033.1 GCA_001310555.1 Bacillus sp. JCM 19058 | reverse complement strand
CATCTGCTCCGATGGCGAAACGTTGACAATGCTACCCGAAAGGATCGGATCGATTCGGGTCTCCAATAAAATCAATGAAGACAGGCATGGTTGGTGAGAAAAGCATCCTTGTAGTAGAATGAGAGATATTGAATAAGGAATAGGTGACTTTTTTATGATTCGATTGAAATACTTCGAGGAAGCGGATTTTGAACAGTTAATTCATTGGAGTGGGGATCAACCTTTTCTTCTTCAATGGGCGGGAACGCACTTTACATATCCACTGGACAAGCAGCAATTGGCAAGCTATATCAAAGGGGCCAACCAGCCGCAGCAATCGGACCGACTTATCTACAAAGCCGTGTCAACCGAGACGGGACAGGCCGTTGGACATATTTCGCTAGGAAGAATTGATCGCCTACACGGCTCTGCCGCGTGGGAAAAGTATTAGTCAGTGAGAAGGGCAGGGGCAAAGGAATTGGCGAAGAAATGCTCTGGCAGGTTTTGAAAATTGGCTTTGATGAACTCGGCTTGCATCGGTTGAGCCTCGGGGTATTTGACTTTAACCATGCCGCGATTCGTTGCTATGAAAAATCTGGCTTCGTTAAGGAAGGGCTCCTCCGCGATGTGCGGAAGGTTGAAGGAGCCTATTGGAGCTTGATCGAAATGAGTATTCTCGAGAACGAGTGGAAGGATCAAGGAGGTGGGTGACAGGTGATTACCTATAATTTATGCTTGATTAAGCAAAAGGAGAGCATTTTACTCTTAAACCGTGAGCGAGCCGCTTGGATGGGTTTTTGGAATGGAATCGGCGGCAAGCTTGAGGCAGGTGAAACACCGAGGGAGTCGATGCTTAGAGAAATTGAGGAGGAGACGCTCCTCGATGAATATGAGCTAAGCTATAAAGGATTAATTAGTTGGAATGTGGATGGGAATCGGTTTGGTGGTATGTACTTATATTTAGCAATCGTTTCTGAAAGCCTTGTCTATCACACACCTCGAAAAATGGATGAAGGCATTCTTGATTGGAAAGAGATTAGATGGATTCTCGATCCTGAGAATCAAGGAGTGGCGGCAAATATTACGCGATTTTTGACAGCTGTGCTTGAAGAGGGAAGCTGCCGACACTACCATTGCGAATATCGCGATGGCGAAGTAGCCGAACAATGGATGCGACCACTTAACCGAGCGACTGAAAACGAGGGAGCCATGAACGATTATATCCAAGCCTACCTCGGAGAAGGTGCACAAATGGCATGATCACTAAGGATGAGCTAATGGTATGCTAAATGAAGTCTAGGAGCAAGAAGAACGGAAGCTTACGGTAACGGAGGTCATTAAAGGCGATTGAAGTTATTGAGCAAATGAATGGATTTTGCCTGCAAAGCCAAACTTCGGATAAATTATAAAGCGGGTATGTTCGTCCTCTTGAAATGCAGTAGAAGTCCTCTGAACCTTGTAGTCAGAGGACTTCTACAAAAGGTTACAACGGATAATAACGATGTGTAGAGGCTCTCAGTTTGTTTACGAAGTTGAAATAGTTTTTTTTAATGAGGTAAATGTCTTGATCGTGTTCTTGCAGCTTATTTTGAACATAATCAAGCGCGTTCCAGGTTTTTTTAGTGTTCGTTTTAATTTCGACATTGTCTGACTCAACGACATGGAGTCTGTCTTCAACGTTAGTAAGCCTGTCTTCAACATTAGTAAGTCTGTCTTCAACAGCAGTAAGCCTTTCTTCTACGTTTGTTAACCGTTTTTCGATCGCTGTTACGGCTTCTCTCATCTCTTTAAAATGGCTCGTTAACTCTAGAACGGCAGTCATTAATTGATTGAACTGAGTGTTTGTCACGCCTATTTGCCCCCTTTCTTTTGTTTATTGCTCGTCCATCTTTAGTATAGAGGAATTACTGTTAAGAAAAAAGGGGAACAGACAGGATTTTGCATGATTAATAAACGAATGAAGGGGTTTTCTACTTCTTCATTTTTACGACGTTTTTTTGACAATGACCAACTCTTCGATACTTCGACATGAAAAGCTCCTCTTCCACCTGGAGTGGAAATCAATGATCAAATGATCTTGTTCGGAGGTAACACTCAATCATTGAATGATGACATTGATTCAAGGTGAAGACATGTATTTTATTAGGAGCAGAATGTTTGAAGTAGTGAGGTCTTATTATAGCAAGATAAAAGAAATCTATCCCGAGCGACTGATTATAATGAAAGTATTGCAAAAGGAGATGGTAGTGTGAGTTAAATAAATCTGGATTCTTCAATGGTACTGGATGGTTTTATAGCTGGTTCAAATGAAAATCGAACGATTTGGAGAAATATAAGGAGGATGTGAAATTGCTACTTAAAAACAAAAATGCCATCGTATACGGAGCGGGAGGATTTATCGGAGGTGCTGTGGCTCGCGCTTTCGCACGTGAGGGGGCGAAGGTTTTCCTCGCTGGTCGTACGCTTGCAACACTCGATAAGGTGGCTGAGGAGATTTCTGCCGCTGGGGGAGCGGTAGAGACAGCACAAGTCGATGCTTTTGACGAGAAATCGGTCGACACTCATGCTGACGAAGTAGCTCATAAAGAAGGGAGCATTGATATTTCGTTCAATGCTGTCATGTACGGAGACGTTCAACAGCCGCTTTTCGAGATGACGTGGGAGGATTGCACTGGACCAATTATGAATGCCGTGAAGGCGCAGTACTTAACGTCAAATGCAGCTGCACGTCATATGACCAAGCTTGGGTCAGGTGTGATCTTAACGATCACAGGATACGGGCCACCTACTCCTCGCCTCGGAAACACTGGTGTCATATGGTCGGCAGTCGAAAGCCTCTGTCGCCAATGGGCAAGTGATCTTGGCCCGAAAGGTATTCGAGTCGCTTGGCTGCGAACAGCGGGAACACGCGAGTCTATCCTCGATGCGCCAGACTACGGTTCCAGTTTTGCAGGAGACATGTCGCCTGAGGAATTACTCTCTTTACTTGAAGAAGAAACGATGCTGAAACGGTTGCCTTCGCTGGATGAAGTGGGGAATATGGCTGCTTTTCTTGCCTCAGATCAAGCGAGTTCTATGACCGCAACTGCTTTGAATATCACTGGAGCTCAGTAGCCGATTAGATAGATGAGCATTGGTTGAACGGTTGGATTCAGAAGTTTACGTTCTAAACGAAAGAGCTGCTGATTAATATTTGAGTCAATTTCATAAATGCCTATTTCAGAAATAAATGCGAATGTCATTAGCCGACATACACAGAATGGTTCGCTATGTTAAATGACAATTGTAAATTGGAACGGCAGGTGGTCGACTCCTGCGGGAGGAAAGGCCCCGGTAAGACTAGGAGGGCTTTGCCCGACGAAGGCTGACCAGCCGCCCGCGGAAAGCGACCACCTAGAGTGGAAATCAATGATCAAATGATCGTGTTCGGATCTGACACTCAATCATTGAATGATGAAATTGATTCATTTATGTTGGTAATATTGTTTAATAATTTGTGAGAGTTGTCTGCCAAGACAATCGCAGAATTGGCGTTGACAAGGTCTTGCTTTTTGTCGTGGTCTTTCCTAACTATGATTGAGTCGGAACGTGGGGATCCCAAATGTGAGTTGAAGCAATGGTACCATATGAGGAGATGCCGATAGAGAATATCTCTTGATTAATACTAGTAAGTTTTGTTCCGAGCGCAAAAAAAACAGTTGCAGTGGAGGGAAATCATGAAAAAAAATTGTTGTGATTGGTTCAAGTGGCTCCGGTAAGTCAATGTTTTCTAGGAAGCTTTCCCTCATTCTGAAGCTTCCGCTTTATCATTTGGATGCCCTCTATTGGAAATCGGGCTGGGTACCGACTGAAAGGGAGGAGTGGCGAGAAGTGATCCAACAATTAGTTCAAGCAGAGGAGTGGATTTTGGATGGTAATTTCGGCAGTACGATGAATGAACGAATGGCAGCTGCCGATACGATTATTTATCTCGATATACCTAGGTATGTTTGTATGTACAGGATTTTCAAAAGAAGGGTCATGTATCATCGCAAAGCTCGTCCAGATATGGCTCTAGGCTGCCCAGAAAAGCTGGACTGGCCATTTGTTAAATGGGTTTGGAGATATCCGAAGAAGAACAGGCCAGAAACGCTGGCCAAACTGGACCATTTGCGAGAACATAAGCAGGTCATTATTTTGCAAACGCAAAAGCAAGTACAAGGTTTTCTTGAAAAATTATGCAAGAACAAAGAGGCAATAGAGAAAGAAAGTGAAACTGGAAATAAGTTTTTTTTAGCAACACACTTTTTCACGAGCATTTTTTATGGCATTCGGGAAAAATTATGCTAAATTGAATTAGTGTGCTTGATAGAATTGTTGCTTAAGCATGCATGATTAGCAATAATTCAACTAGAATGGAGAGTGGAGAAATTGGCCATACCAAAAACGAATTCAGTAGCAGCGGCAAAAGAACCATTAGATATAAAAGTAGTGCCGTTGCTCGCCGTGCTGTTATCCGGCGCCTTTGTGGCTATTTTAAATGAGACGCTGTTGAATGTTGCTTTAGAAGAAATATTGGTCGATTTCAGCATTTCGAGAAGCAGTGTTCAATGGCTGACAACAGGTTACATGCTCGTGATAGGAAGTCTGGTCCCTGTCTCAGCTTATTTTGTACAGCGCTTTACGACGCGTCAATTGTTTTTCGCGGCGATGGGCTTTTTTACGATCGGTACGTTAATTGCCGGGTTTAGCCCAGTATTTACTGTTTTACTAATCGGACGCTTAATTCAAGCAATTGGTACAGCGATTATGATTCCTTTACTGACAAATATTGTATTAGCTGTTATCCCAATAGAGCGAAGAGGAGCAGCGATGGGGATGATCGGTCTAGTCATTATGTTTGCTCCAGCAATTGGTCCAACGCTTTCCGGAATAATTGTGCAAAACCTTTCTTGGCGTTGGTTATTTTTTTTCGTTCTGCCAATTTCCGGGTTTTCGATGATTTACGGTTATTTCGTTTTGAAAAACGTGATCAGGCAAACGAATCCGACAATAGATATCATTTCTGTTATTTTATCTATTCTTGGGTTTGGTGGAATTGTGTTTGGGTTTGGCTCGGCTGGGGAAGGAGAAGGCGGCTGGCTTGATCCAGAAGTCGTATTGTCGCTAGTGATCGGTTCGATATCTCTTGCTTTGTTTGTTTGGCGGCAAATCAAGCTGAAAACGCCGATGCTGGACATGCGTGTCTTTCGCTATTCAATGTTTTCCTTGGCATTGGTCTTAATGATCATCGTTATGATGACAATGTTTGCGATGATGCTCGTACTTCCGATGTATTTGCGCTCGGTTCTCGTCTTCAGCGCTGTGCTGACAGGTTTGGTTTTATTGCCTGGGGGGCTAATTAACGGGGCGATATCTCCGATAATGGGACGATTGTTTGATAAATTCGGACCGAGAGTATTATTAATTCCGGGTCTTGCCTCATGGTTTTGGTCGTATTTTTGTTTCGGTTCGTCGAGGTTGGTACGGCTCCGTGGGTCGTTGTCGTCCTTCATTCCTTACTGATGATCGCGGTTGCCATGGTTATGATGCCGGCACAGACTAACGGCTTGAACCAATTGCCGCCTGAATTGTATCCGCATGGAACGGCAGTTGCGAACACTCTAATGCAAGTGTCCGGTGCGATTGGTACAGCCTTATTTATCTCAATTATGGAGAATGGAACGCGTCGTGCACTTGAAGGGGTTCAAAACCCGACAATAGAACAAAGCGCTGAGGCGATGGCAGTCGGTGTGCAGCAAGCATTTACTGTTGGTTTGATTATGGCTTGCTTCGGCTTTATTCTCTCGCTTTTCGTAAAAAGAGTAATCATTCCAGCGAAAGAGACGGCTTAATGGTAATACGCGGCACCCTATGATGGTGCTGCGTATTTTTATCGTTTGTTTAACTTGGGGAAGTTAAACCACTGTAGTGCTATGCTTTTAAGTAAAGGTCGTGGTTGTTCCGGGCGGGATAGCGAATCCGGTCAATGTTTGCTTACTGAACAAATTTATTTTGTCATAAAGATTGTAGTAGTACTTACGCATGCATATAATAAAGAGTAATTCAGGAAAAACTAATTATTATAGGGGTATATTTATGAAACGATATACGAATAAAGAAGCGCTGAGACACTGCGACTCAAGCCTGTATCGAGCGCCTGACGGCTACACAGCCGATATCGCTGTTTTCACGATTGTTGATGAGCCTGAACGAAATAAAAAGAAATTGAAATTATTATTAATTAAGCGAGCCATGTTGAATGCGAACAACCAGCCTAATATTGAAGCAGGTAAGTGGGCACTGCCAGGCGGATTTGGTACAGAGCACGAAACGGCTTATCAAACGGCTGTCCGCGAGCTCTCGGAAGAAACAGGAGTGACAGGAATTCATGTGAATCATTTTGGAGTGTTTGATACGCCTGGGCGAGACCCGCGCGGCTGGGTGATTTCAAATGCGCATTACGCAATTGTGCCATCGTGCTATTTGGACAAACGAAAAGCTGCAGACGATGCTGAGGAATGCCAATTATTTTCCATCGAATCCGTTTCTGAGCTGTCGCTTGCCTTTGATCATCGTGAAATTATTAAGGGAGCAATTGAACGGGTTCGGCGAGAGTTATTGCAAACAACGCTGGCAAAGTATTTTTTTGCCGGAGGAATTCACATTATCTGAGCTTAGGGCAGTATTAATGACGGTTGAACAGGAAGATCCGAAGATAACTGTTAAATCTTCTTTTTGGGAAAAGGCACCAAAGCTCTCATTTATTGAACTAGTTACTGATGAAAATGGTATACCGAAAACGACAAAGCGAAACGGAGCATTGAGAAAAACTCGCTTATTTCGCTTCAATCGGAAGGAGCCGGTCGCCTCGATTTAAGGTTAAGTAAGAAAACAGCGATACGAGAAGAGTGAATGGCGAATGAATTCGTTTGCAGCTTGAGGAGCTCTAAAGTAACGAACTCGTTTCAGCAAGCTAACGCGCAAGGGGGTGGATTAGACCTTCGATTATTTAGGTCCTTACCATCCATTTACGCGATACATGTGAATTTCTCTTGAAAAAGGGCTTGAACATACAATAAGAGGGGATGATATCATGAAAGCGTTAATTAACATTGATTACACCCGAGACTTTATTGCAGAAAACGGTGCGCTGACAGTTGGCGTACCGGGCAGAGCGATCGAGGATGAAGTTGTTCGACTGACAGAGGAATTTGCTGAAGCTGGTGATTTTGTCGTTTTTGCGGTGGACATTCACGAGGAGAACGATCGGTACCATCCTGAATCAGCCTTGTTTCCTCCACATAATATACGCGGCAGCGAGGGCCGGAGGCTTTATGGAAAGCTGTCTGATTTGTATGAAAAACTGAAGCGCGCACCGAATGTGTACTTTCTCAATAAAACGAGATATTCAGCCTTCGTCGGCACAGACCTTGATTTGAAACTGCGTGAGCGAGGGGTTACAGAGGTTCATTTAATTGGTGATGTAACGGATATTTGCGTGCTTCATACAGCGATCTACGCATACTCACTTCATTATAAAATTGTCGTGCATCAAAATGCTGTCGCCAGCTTTGATTCGGTTGGACACGAATGGGCATTAAACCATTTTAAAACATGCTTAGGAGCAAAGGTTCTTTAGTAGAGAGGGGCAGAAGGATGAAAAAGCAGGAAACACTCTATGATTTTATTGATCCGCAAAAATTTCGATTTGTCCATCTATGCCAAAACTGTAAACAGCCGACATTTCATACAACCGAACAAGTAGAAAAGTCTTGTCAGCTTTGCCACTCTGAGCTTGGTTTTGATGTCGTGCCATATTATAACCCTGCTCAGGATTACGCGCTTGACGTCGATTTTTATGCGATTACGATGATGTACGCCCTTTGGAAGCAGGGGATACATCAAACGAGAGTCGTCTATGATGACTTTTACCGAAAGGCACCGTTTGTCAAGGCGGTGGGGCATCATATCGAGCTTGGCGGCTACGTAGCTTTTGGAGGGCTTGGTCATTTAATTGAGATTATTTCAAATCTATATTTTAATGAAGCGGACATCGCTTATTTACGTGAGCAAGAGGAACACTTTGAGGAGGCTTTTCTTGATGACTTGCGCAAGCTTCGATTTAGTGGCGACCTTTATGCTGTGAAAGAAGGAAACCTTGTTTTTCCAAATACGCCATTTATTCGAATCGAAGCACCGGTTTGGGAGTGCATTTGGCTTGAGGCAATGCTTTTGAATACGGTCAATTCGGAATCGCTGTTGTTAACGAAAGCTTCACGCATCGTAACGATGGCTCAAGGGGATGTCTTGCTGGAAATGGGAAAAAGGCGAGCTCAAGGCCGAGACAGTAGTGTAAATGGAGCGAAAATGGCATATATTGCTGGCTTTCACGCGACAAGCAATGTGAAGGCCGGGAAGAGATATGGCTTACCGATTACTGGCACGCAGGCTCATGTTTATATTATGTTCAGTCCGTCAGAGCTGGAAGCCTTTCTATCTTATGCTCATGTTTTTCCTGAAAGGACGACGTTGTTACTTGATACGACTGATACGCTTGGAAGTGGCTTACCCAATGCGATCAAAACGGCAAAGGCTTTAAAGAAAAAAAGGCTTCGACTTAATTGGTGTTCGGCTGGACAGTGGCGATTTAGCTATTTGTCGAAGGAAGTCCGTAAAAGTCTCGACAGCGAGGGCTTGACTGATGTAAAAATTGCCGCAACGAATGATCTGGATGAATACACGATTCGGTCGTTGAAGCAGCAAGGAGCAAAAATCGATATTTGGGGAATCGGGACGAAATTCATTACGGCTGATGGTAGCCCTGCATTAGGAGGAGTACATAAAATTGTGGCGCGTCAGCCGTTTGAGCAAGAGCTAGGCAGATAAGCCAACGAAAAACAGGTGATGACTGGATTTCGTTAATCAAAATTTCGGAAAGCATCGAGAAAATTTTAAATCCAGGCTTGAAAAAAAAGTTTATCGTTTATTCGACAAGGATGGAATGGCTAAAGGAGACTATATTTGCTTGGAGCAGGAAACGGTAACGAGTGATGAGCTCTTGTTCTCAAACATCCGACGAATCCATTAAAATCCAAAAGGATTACAGATTTTACTTGCGTCGATCTTCATGAACAAATCTTTAGAGAAGGAGAGCTAGTGTATGAACAACCTAAGCTGGCCGAAGTACGGGCATATCATCAGCAGCAAAAAGCCTCCTTTTGGGAGGAATATTTACGACTAGAAGTCCCTGAAGTATACCCGGTAGCACTATCAGATGAGCTCAGAGAGCTAAAGCAATCGTTAATTTTCAGCAGGCAGAGGGAAGTCATCGAAAGGAAAGGAGGAGCACGATGAAAATAGGCGTTTACGGTTCCTCGTTTGATCCGATAACCAATGTTCACCTTTGGACAGCGTCAACGATTTGCCATCGAAAACGTCTTGATCATGTGATTTTCTTACCGTCGTCCAGTAAACGACGCGACAAGGACCTGCATATATCTGATAAGCACCGAGTGAAAATGATTGAGATGGCGATTCGTGATAACCCGAAGTTTGAATTGAATACGTATGAGTTAACAGCATCTATTGGTAAGTTTCATACGTATTTTACAATGGAGCACTTAAGTAAAGAGTATTTGAATGCCGAGCTCTACTTTATTATGGGAGCGGACATTTTAGCAGATATTGCCGATGGTAAATGGGCGTATAGCGAAGAGCTTGTCAAAAATCATAAATTTATTGTCATGGCGCGAGACGGTATCGATATGCTAGCGACGATTGCCCGTTCATCAATGCTACGTAACTACGATCACGATGGACGATTTGAGCTAGTTGACAAAGGCTTGTCAATGGAAATTAGCTCAACGTACATTCGGGAGGAGTTTTACCGTGGTGGTGAACCGCGTTACTTGCTTCCGGACGAGTGTTACCATTATATAAAGGAAAATAATCTTTATCGGGAGAGCTATTGATCGTCTACTTTTGAGCTTGAAAAAAAGGAGGATAGACCGTAATATCATGGCCTATCCTCCTCCTGATCATTACGAATGAAACCGACCTAGAAATGACTGAAGCCTATCGCTTTCCGGGTTTTCCAACACTTCTTTCGGTGGGCCGTACTCAGCAATTTTTCCGTCGTCTAAGAAAAAGACGCGATCGGCGACATCTCTAGCAAAATCCATTTCGTGAGTGATGAGCATCATCGTCATCTCTCCTTCAGCCGCGATATCTTTAATCACCTGAAGTACTTCACCGACAAGCTCTGGGTCAAGAGCAGCTGTAACTTCATCAAACAGCATGACCTTTGGCTGCATAACGAGCGAGCGGGCGATGGCCACACGCTGCTGCTGACCACCAGACAGCTGCGATGGATAAGCGTCTACTTTATCGGCGAGTCCTACTTTGGCAAGCATTTCTTTGGCCCGTTCCTTCGCCTCTTTTTTTACTAAGTCCGAGAACGTGGATCGGTGCTTCAATACAGTTGCGCATAATCGTCATATGCGGAAACAGGTTGTATTGCTGGAACACCATCCCAATTTTCCCTCGCACTTTACGCAAGTGCTTTTCGTCGGCAGGCTGTAGCACACCGTTGACTTCCTTGTGCCACAACATTTCCCCATCGACTTCGATCGTGCCTTCGGTTGGCTGCTCAAGCGTCATTAGCATGCGAATAATCGTCGTTTTTCCGGAACCTGATGGCCCGATAAGTGCGATTTTTTCTCCTTTGGCCACATCTAGGTTTAAATCCTTTAAGACATGATTATCTCCAAACGATTTATTGACCGATTTGTAACGGACAATTGGCTGATCAATTTCATCGTTCACAATCGTTTGCTCTATTGGAGTATCATCTACTGAACTTTCTTCAACAGCTTTCAATTGCGTTTCAACACTCATGTTTTCACTCCTCTTTGTTGAACATTGCTACTCCCATGCAGCTTCCCGACTCGCCTTTCTAGATACCTAATAAATAGGGCGGAAGGGTAGCTAAGGACAAGGAATAAGAATCCAACAATAGTAATTGGCTCGACGTACCTGAACGTATTACCTCCGATTGATTGTGCCACCTGCATCATTTCTACAACAAAAATGGCTGATAACAAAGGGGTTTCTTTAAACAAGACGATCAAATAGTTCCCGAGCATTGGGATAACAGGAGGAATCGCTTGTGGCAAAATAACCTTTCGCCAAGTTTGTGCTTTAGAAAAGTTTAACGCTTTACTTGCTTCCCATTGGCTCTTTGATACGGATTCAATCCCTGAGCGGTAAATCTCAGATATATACGTACTATAGTGAAGGCCAAGGACAATCGCTCCCGTTTGAAAGCCCGATAAATCCGTCGCATAATAAACAAAAAAATAGTTGGACTAAAGGAGGTGTCGCCCGAACAAACTCGATAATACCCGCAACGAGCAGAGAAAGAGGCTTAAAGCTTGAACGACGTAGCAAGGTTAAGACAAGCCCAGCAGTGAGTGCGAGCAAAAAGGCGAGAAGGGTGACGGTAATCGTCATTCCTATCGCGCTTAAAATATCAGGAAATATTTCAAAGGCAAATTCCCAATCCCAAGCATTCATGTTGTACTCACCCCTTTCGATGCGCGCTTTTCAAGCCATCTCGTCAGCAAAATAAGAGGTAAGGCGATTAAGAAATAGATAAATAGTAAATACGTAAAAATCTCTACTTGACTCGAAAGCGCATTATTACTGCCTCTGAGCAGGTTTGCCTCGAACGTCATATCGGCTAAAGCAATAATGGAACGAGCGATGTTCCTTTTAAAAGCTCTATCGCGTTATTTCCGAAACCAGGCAACATCAGCCTGACAGCCTGTGGCAAAATGACAAGCCTCATCCGTTGCCATCTGGACATATTTAGTGAGATTGCTGCTTCCGTTTGGCCTTGGGCAATCGAATTGATCGCTCCGCGGACAACCTCGGACGCGTAAGCTCCGTAATTTAACCCAAGTGCTAGCCCACCTGCGAACAGTGAAGGCATCGCGGCTCCTGGAATGATCATCGGCAAAGCATAGACGAAGAAAAACATTTGCACGAGTAAGGAGGTTCCGCGGAAAATCTCAACAAAGATCGTAGCGAGTGCTCGAATGATGCTAAATTGCGAAGTTCGACCGAGCCCGGCGATAAAGGCAATCGTATAGGCAATGATGGCTCCCAAAAAGAAAACTTGAATCGTTACCCCAAAACCTTTCAACAGTGATGGGACAAACTCGGTAAAATGACTAAACATTTTTTCACCTCTTATCATGTCATACACACACTCAATTATGGAAAGAAAAGAAGCATGGGGAAGCCCTTCGCAACACACCATGCTTCTTTTCAATCATCTTTTAGAGTATGGTTACATCGAACGATTACTCTTCGCACCGATCGGCTGTTGTTATATCTTCTGGTGGTAAGTTATCCTCAGTAAAACCAAATTCTTCAAGAATTTCGAGAACTGCGCCAGAATCGATTAGATTAGCTAACGCTTCGTTATATTCTTCGCGTAAGGCATTGCCTTCATCATTATCGCGGAAAACAGCCGCACCATATGCAATTTGCTCAACTCCATCAATGACTGGCTGATTAAAGCTGTCCGGCGTTTCAACAAGCTCGGAGTTTGCGGTATTCATCGCCTGATTGATGGTTGCATCTGTCGCGACAACTGCATCAACGTCACCAGCTTCAAGCGCGGCAAAGTTATCAGCAATACTATTCGCTTCCTGAATTCGGCTTGAATCCATGCCTAATGATGTCAACATATCGATCTGATTAGCTGCTTGCATGACAGATACCGTTAAATCTTCGTTTTCAACGAGATCTTCATAGCTTTGCAGATTGTGGGGGTTGCCGGCAGCAACTGCCATTCCTTCACCGTATTGGATTTCAATGTCGCCAAAGCTTGCATTGGAACAACGCTCTGGGCGAATATCCATGCCAGCCGTTACGACGTCAAATTGTCCAGCATTCAGGCTTGGAATGAGAGCGGTGAAATCTACGACATTCCCTTCTATATCGTCATAGCCCATTTCTTGAAAAACGGCTCTGGCAATTTCAGCAGCAGCACCTGTTGCAATACCGTCATCCAGATAACCGTAAGGCTCCTCGTTTGCTACTCCGACACTAATAGTGCCGCCACCATTAGATTCTAGGTCTTCACTTGCGCCATTTTCATCAGGCGTGTCATCCCCGCAGGCTGCTAGTGCGATGATTGAAACAGATAAAATTCCCATTCCAAATTTCTTCATAAAAAGTAAGTCCTCCCCTTTTTTCGCAATTCATAATTATAAATTTTTTCTAAAGACATGCATTCAAACTTTGATTATAAGCTTAAGACCTCATACCTGAGACGAGGCAGAGGTGGGATTGATAAAACAAGTGGCGCAATCTCTCCCCGATTTTCCCGATATTTTAACTTTCTGAACCGAGATCACAAGCCCATGCCTTTATTTCAATGGATAATGTTCGTTGCTTTTATAATGATATCAATAGATAAAAATTACTTCAAATTGCTGAAAAGCGATAAGCACAGTTTAATAGACGGGTCATCGAATATAACGGACTGACTTAAACTGGCATCATTATCTCGGCAAAATAAGGCTGTATCCTCCAAATAACTGCTAAACCTCTGTTTTATGTCTTAAAGTCTGGCACAAAATGTAATTTTAAACATATCGATTCCAATAAAACTGTATCAACTTCCATTAATTCCCTTCTGGATGCTGTCTGATTAGGAAAATCGGAAAGTACAGTAAGTACCAAATTCGGGTCAGTTCATTTACTAAATATGCTAAATGAGGTGGGTGAAATGAAAATTTCATATTGAATGCATGAGCTTTAAAAGGAGTATATTTCGGATGCGACTCCACAGTGCATTTGGGGTTTTGGCAGGAAAACTGAAATAAAATAAATGTTTACACAAAAAAAATGTGAGCTGAACACTCACATTCAAAAAGGTGGTTCGTTAATAATCTCGACCAATTCGTTCATATCGGTTCGAGGGCGTGGAGCAGGTGTATGCTCAGGGTAGCCAATCATTAATGTAGCAACGACCTTTTCACCTGGCTTGACTCCCAATGCTTCACGGAAGGTAGGATGATAAATCCAATCATTTGACCGCCAAATCATGCCGATGCCACGTGCCCAAGCCGCCAATTGGAAGTTCTGAATAAGCGCTGAAACAGCACAATGATCTTCATCCCATACTTTTTGGCGAGGGTCCTCAGCCATTACTACGACCAAGTGTAGAGGAATTTGGCGGAAGTACTCAGCCTTCCGTTTAACGGCTTCCGTAACCTCGCCGTATTTATTTGATTGTGAATCTAAAAATGCTTGAACAAACGTATCCTTTCCTTTTTCTGCAAAGAGCAGGAAGCGCCACGGCTCAGTTAAGTGATGGTTAGGTGCCCACTTTGCTACATTTAGCAGCTCAACAATTTCTTCCGGAGCAATCGGCGAAGGTTTAAACGCTTTTATCGAACGTCGTCCTTTAATCAATTCGTCAATCCAAGTACTGTTGAAATTTGCGATCGTTTGACTCAATGTCATCCTCCTCAAATGAATAATGATTCTCATTATCATAGTAAATGAAGAGGTGCCCTTTTTCAAATGAAAAGAGGTGAAATAGAAAGACTTACTCCATATAGAAAAGAACAAGAGACCTTGTGATTGGTCTCCTGTTCGCAAGCTATAGTTAAAATTTTGAATGACTCGTTTAATCCTTTTCTACTTTTACGATTTCGCCATTCGTCGCATCGATGTCAAGCTCGTATTCGTCACCGTTTACGACCACATCGACTTCGTAGAGCAAGTAGCCGTCATCTCGGTCTAAGTCGAGGTCAGTGATGCGGACTTCTGTTTCAAAATATTGGTTGATAGCCTCTTTGACTTTGTCAACGGAGATGGCGTTATTTTGCGACTCGCCTAACTGATTACCAATCTTTTCAGCTTTGCTTAAATCATCGTCGATTTCTAGAACTTCTCCGTTTTCAGCATCGATCACGATATCGGCATCATCATCACCAAGGGCAAGCTCTACCTCATAAACGTAACGCTTATTTTTGATTTCAAGCTCTGTTTGAAGAATGGGATCGAGCCCGGTTGTATCAACGGCAATTTTTTTCAGCTTCAGCTTTAGTAAGCGTGACCTGCTCATCATGATTGGCAAGTAACAGGTTTCCATCTACCTCTAGAATTTCGCCGGTAGCTGCAAGAATGTCAATATCATATTTTTCGCCATTGGCAAACACTTCAACTTCATAAATGACTTCGCCGTTTTCACGGTCTTTTTCTACTTCCTTCAAAGTTCCATTGACAAATTTTTCGGCGATGGCGACTGCCTCTTTTTGACTAATCGGTGATTGTGAATGGTCCTGCTCGTTACTAGTTACGACATTGCTAGCTAAAACAGCTGGGCTTTCAAAGTTGGCTGAGTCCGAACCTGAACTTGCGCTCGCAACAGCGACTGATGTTCCCCCGGCTACTAATAATGTTGTTAAGAGAATGGTACTTTTTTTTCATGAATTAGCCTCCTCAATTTTCATTCTGCTTTCAGCTTACCAGTGAACAATGAAAATACGCTGAAGAGAAAATGAGAATATGATGAGAAAGCTCCCGTTGGTAACAAGTATGTCTTCAATGCTTCAATCCCAAATAATTTGCACGATTTCTTCCGTCAAGGCGTCAATAATGATCATCACGTCGTCATCGTAAGGGGTATCTTCTATTTCTACTTCGTAGACGAGCCGTCCATGATCATCTTCTTCTAAATCGATGTCATCAACTGTGCCCTCAACTTGCTCTAAAGCAATTTCTTTGGCACGCTGCTCACTAATCGGTTGAGCAGGCTTATCTTCTGTCTCAAAGCTGCTTGATAAAACGGCCCCCGATGTTGCATCGATTTTTAATGTTCCATCCTCTCCATTAAGCTGTACGTGGGCTAGGAAAGAAGGTGGGTTAGCTTCAGTTTGTAAATTCAGTTCCTTGACGTGTATGTCTTTCTCCGAATAGTATTCGAGCACAGCTGCTCTGACCTCTTCAGCGGTCAACCATTCATCCTCTTCTTTTGCCGGCATCTCTTTGCGAATAAAAGCTAAAATATGACCTGTATCACTATCAATTTCAAGATGATATTGATTCGTCTCTGTTTCAATAATTGCTAAATAAATCGCCGCGTCTTCATTCCATGTCAGGGATTCAACCGTTCCAGGGTAACGTTGTTCGAGCAAAGTGCGAATGTCTTCTTCGGTCAGCTCTGGCGTATTTGGTTTAAGCACAAAAAAGAAGAGTGCGGACAATGCTACAACGGCAGCACTTACGACTATAACTAATTTCGCTTTTTTTACCCATCAACGGCACCTCCTAAGTCTAAATAATAAGGCATAGCAGGGGAGTGAGCCGTGCCGCCGCTCCTTCCGTGTTCGATGTTGACGTCCAGTGGAAGGGTAGAGCTTCGGCTTCAAGTAAACGGGTGACCACTCGCCCTTATGATAAGAATCCCGGATTTTGTGAGTACAATTTTTTTTATGAGGGAAGCAGTCTCTTCCCCTTTGAATAGACGAAAGGAATTTACGATACTGAAGAGATTACTTTGTCAGACCAATAGCTCATTTATAAGGCAATTTCACCGTAAAGGTCGTGCCTCGGCCTTCTTTACTGTCAACAGAAATCCTTCCATTATGAGCGTCGACTATTTTTTTTAGCTATGGCGAGTCCGAGTCCGGTTCCACCAGTTGCTCTAGTCCGCGCTTTATCGACTCGATAAAATCGTTCAAATATAGCCTGCAATTCGGCTTCGGGAATCCCAATACCTTTGTCTGTAATTTCTACGAGTGCATACGAATTCGTTGCATACCCATCGATTGAAATGTCCGTTTCACTATATTTGACTGCGTTTTCCAATAATATGAAAAGCAGCTGTTTTAGCTGAGCGGCTGAACCATGCACAGTAAGAGGCTCAAGGTTTTGAATGATGATGTGACGGTTGAAGGCTTGACTGATATGCTCCGTCGATTCTTTCACTATGTGATCAAGCCTTACGGTCGAAAAGTCGTGTGCAGTTTCTGCTTCGCCGGTTGCCAAGGCGAGCATTTGCTCGGTTAAGCCCTTCATCCGTTTGGTTTCAGCATAAATCGCTTCGGCTGCCTCATCGACAATTGCCTGATCATCTTTACCCCAACGCTTGAGCAGGTTCGCGTAGCTTTCAATTACGGTGAGCGGCGTTTTAAGTTCGTGTGAGGCATCAGATACGAATTGCTGCTGCTGTTCAAAGTTTCGTTGCAATAAATCGATCATATGGTTAAATGTTTGCCCAAGCTCTGAAAGCTCATCTTTTTTTTGATTGCGAGGTTTTCATCTTTTTAAAGGTGCCTTTCTGACGAATCTCATTCATTGTTGCGGCAAGCTGTTGAATCGGTCGAACGATAATTTGACTCAAGGTTTGGCCAGCCAGAAAAGCAACAATGATGATGAGCAAAGAAGCGATCAGAAGGATCATACGTAACAATGGCAATGTCTCTTCTAATGTGTCGAGCCTTTCAGCCAACTGAAGCTCGACCACAGAGCCGTCCTCCCAAATCATTGGTATGACGGCGAGTACATAAGTGTACTCGGCAAAAGTGACAATAGAGGAGCGCTCATTTCCTGAAAAATTACTTTTTAACTCATACAGCTCTTGATGCTTTGTAATTAACGTCGATTCATTTGCCTCATCGACGATTCGCAGCAGTCCGTTATTGGGAACATATGCTTGAATAAGCTGACTTGGCGGTGCAGCTCCTTCTCCACCTGGCTGGATCGCTTCAACAATGGTTCGGGCTTGCTGACCGGCACTATGCAATTCAGATTCCTTAAGGTAATGTTCAAATAAAAAGTAGATTGAGCCATTCACGAGAAGGAGAAGAACAGCGAGCATACCAGTAGAAAAAAGAGTAATTCGCCGAGAGATCGTCATTTTACTTTTTCTCCTTTATCATGTAGCCGACTCCACGTACCGTTTGAATGAGCGGATTAGTAAATGGTTTGTCAAGCTTTTGCCGCAAATAACGGATATAGACATCAACAATATTCGTATCGCCGTAAAAGTCGAAGCCCCAGACTTGTTCAAGTAATTGTTCTCGTGACAGTACTTGATTTGCATGGTTGAGCAGGCAAACGAGGAGGTCAAACTCGCGTTGAGTCAATTGAATCGGCTGACCGGCCCGAACGACTTCCCGTGCGCCCGGATCAACAACGACATCGGCCATCGTCAGCTTACCTTCTTCGGTTTGTACCTGACGATTTGCTTCTGCTGGCGTAAACAGGCTCGAATTCTAGCAAGCAGCTCTTCGATTTCAAATGGCTTCGTCACATAATCGTTCGCTCCGTGATCAAGCCCCGTTACCTTATCGACTATGGCATCGCGTGCGGTTAACATGATCACCGGGGTCAAGTCACCTCGATCCCGCATTCGTCTCAAGACCTCGATCCCGCTGAGTCCAGGAAGCATGACATCAAGCAATATTAAATCCCATTGCTTTGACTGTAAATCCTCCCAAGCCTGAAGGCCGTCTTTGGCGACATCGGTTTGATAGCCTTCATAGGTGAGCTCAAGTTCGAGTACACGGGCAATGCGGCTTTCGTCTTCGACTATGAAAATACGGGTAGCATCACTCATGATGAAAACGTTCCTTTCCATTCGTTAGTATTCGTAGCGTACACAAAAAGCGAGAGCATGGCAAGAGTCGGTGGGCATCTTCCAAAAAAAAGCAGTCCAATTTGCTTAGCCTTCCCCATTTGACTATCGGCTGCAAAATGCTGCATTGGGTGCTAAGGCGGGCTATGCCTGGCTAATCTTAGCTACCATCCGCCTCCCGATCTAGACCAGCTCTCCAGAGAATATAACAAGGTGAGCTACTCGATTAGCTTTGAACTAGGATAAAGATTGCATAAGTAATCAATTGGTTATATACTACATTACAACAGTAATGTAGTGAGTTGGGGGTGGTGGTCTTGATTCTAAACATGGACGGTACAAAGCCGATATATGTGCAAATATCTGAATGGCTTGAAGGAGAAATATTAAATGGCCAGTTCGGACCCGAACAAAAAATCTACTCCCAATATCAGCTTGCCGACATCTTTACGATTAATCCGGCAACAGCTGCTAAGGGCTTGAATCGCTTAGTCGACGAAGGCATTCTTTATAAAAAGCGTGGGCTCGGGATGTTTGTTACAACAAGTGCACAGGCACTGATTCGGAGTAAACGAAAAAATCAAACGCTTAAGCAGTTAATGATGGAGTTAGTTGCCGAGGCTAAGTATTTAAATTTGAGCGAGTCGGAATTATTGGCATTAGTGAAAGCAACAATAACCGAGATGTGGGGGGAAGGACAATGAGTATCGTGACATGTACGAAGATGTCAAAAAGCTATAAAAATAAAGGTGCATTAAATCAGGTCACTTTTTCGCTAGAAGAAAACAAAATAATTGGCTTAATCGGGCCCAATGGTGCTGGGAAAACAACTTTACTAAGCTAATTGCTGGCTATATGCAGCCGACAGCTGGGGAAATTAAAGTTTTTTTCAGAAAAGCCCTTCAATAATTTAAATGTCTCCGCTAATTTAATATTTATCGATAAGCACATGAGTTTGCCTGTTTCCTTAAGCCTTGCTGATATTTTAGAGGTGGCTGGAAGTTTTTATCCTAATTGGGAAAAGGGGCTCGCTGAACGATTGTTGAGCTATTTCTCCTTTGATCCAAAACAACGTCATCAATCGCTTTCGAAAGGGAAGAAAAGTACTTTCAATGCCATTTTAGGAATAGCCTCACGCTGTCCGTTAACGCTCCTTGATGAGCCGACGGACGGTATGGATCAAGCGGTGAGGGAGGATATCTATCGTGCGTTGTTAAAGGACTATCTTGCCCGTCCTCGTACGATTATATTGTCGAGTCACCATCTGAGTGAAATTGAAAATTTACTCGAGGAAGTTCTGCTATTAAAGAATGGGCAAAAATACATGCATTTACCGATAGCGGAAATGAAGGAAATGGCTGTCGGAGTTCAGGGAGCGGAAAGGGCTGTTAAGGAATGGACCAAAAATTCAGAGGTCATTTATACAAAAAGCGTGGGAGTTAACGGTTTGTATACTGTTGTTCATCATCGACTGACGGAAGAAGAGCGGGAAAATGCGCGCAGGCTCGGGCTGGAATTGGCTCCGATTAGCTTAAATGACTTATGCGTGTATTTAACGGCGGAAACAGAGGGGGAATAGATGATGTCTTTCACAAAGGTTAATCTGAGAGATATTGTGTGGAAGCAGTATAAATATAAGCTAAAGTCATACTACGAAATGTTTAGTACACTTATGGGCATTCAATTATTAGCACTTTTGTTTTCTTTTAATGGTTCGAGCTCCTTTTCGAGTAGTTTGAGCAATTACTCGGTTAGTGGCACCTATTACAATGCAATATTGCCCTCGTTTTTACAATGATTTGGGCATTCATGAGTGCGATTGTTATGACTACAAAGGCATATCGTTACGACGATTTTACCTTTGTGGCCAATCGACTGAGCAGTAGTCTTGCCAATGGTTTGTTTTTAATAACTGCTAGTCTGGTTGGGGGAATCACGGCAATGTTGTCGGGAAATGTATTGAAGATTATCGTTTTTGCAATGAATGAGCAAGTCGTCAGCTCAAGCGTAGAGCCGCAGGAATGGTTGCTTGGATTCGTAGCTGCATGTATTTATATGCTGTTATTTGCTGCTCTAGGCTATTTAGTTGGTTTACTCACTCAGCTTCATAAGGTGTTTGTTTTCATATTGCCCGTTCTTTTATTTGGAGCTTTGTTCATTGGGATCGAATCAGTTGCGGCTGCTGTTCAATTTGTTTTCATGGAATCTTCTTTTTTTCCTATTTGCTATTAAAGCTTTAGCGATAACTGGAATGCTTTTTTTGTGTTCTATATTTGTCTCTGAACGAATTGAGGTGAACCCATGATGTTGCCATTATTGACTTATTTTTTATTTCTTACGATCATTTTAATAGGGCTGCTGTGGGTTGTGTTTCTTGGGAGTCGAGCCATTAGGAAAGGCAAGCTGTTCAGCTGGAAGAGGATGTATCCGTTAATTGCTGTCTATGCTCTTTTCCTTGTCATTGCCGCTATAGTCATGCCTTTCCTGCCAATCGAGGAAATAGAGATGCGTGAGCATACAACGGATCAGGAAATGGAATCGAGGTTCAACCAACCGTTTGAAGAGATCAGCGACGATTACCAGAAAGAATGGACGTTTGACTATTCAGGAGGACCGTTAATGTTAACGGCCGAGCAGCCCGAACAAATAAATGCACAAGTCCTCGTAGAAAGAAAGGAGACGAACGAACAAATAATAGAAGTTGAATCGAGAGGAGTCCAAAGCAAGCTCGGCATAAACTTTCGCTAGATGTTGAGCTTGATGGAACGACGTTGACACTCGTAAGTCCGGAGTATAACGAGTATGAGTTCACGTTTTTTTTCAACGGAATTCACGATTAATCAATTTACTAGTTTGAGTACGTACGTTTCAGGAATGTGGATAGATGAGCGTGAAATGGTTACTATTCGCATTCCGAATGAGCTTGAATTTGAGGTCGCAAGGGATCTCTACGTTGAGTATATTGAAAAGTAAAACCCTTGCTCACCTTTAGAACGGGTTAAGTTTCTTTAGCGCTTCTACAGTTTGGTTTAATCGACATTTAGGCTTGTTAACTGTGTAAAGGCTTGTAGGAAACGTACAGCATCGTTTCGCTGTACGTTTCTTTTGATCATTTTAAACAGGAGTCTTTCCTTTATTGCTTTAGTATCCCTGAAACCCCCCTTAAAAATCTTGCGTCGTGACACATAGCTGTATAACGATTCCAAATGGATCTCGGACAACTGCATATCCTGGCTGAACACGTTTTCTTGAAGTGGCTCCAAAACAGTCACCGACCCGCTTTGAATTAGAGATTCATACAAGGCTTTAATAACATCCTCGTCCTTCGTTTGGATACAAAAGGAAAAGCTATTTCCTAGCTGCCAAGGTCGCGATCGATCCATGCTTCTTCGGCGATCATTAATTTATTCACGCCTATTTCTAAGACGGAGTGGGTAATATACTCGTCTTGGCCTTTTTCATAATGAAAGTTAGGGCTCATTTCCTTCATTTCTTTATAGTTTTTCTTAAAGAGAACTTTAGCACCTAAATATTTTTCATAAAAGGCTATGGCAGCTGCAGCTTTCCCATTCAAAGATAAAAACGGTATAACTTCAAAATTCATTGTATTGCCCCTTTCATCATTTTTGCTTGCACTTACGAGTATAGTTTATAATGGTGACAAATTAAGGCACCATTAAAAGAAAGAGGCTTCTTTTTATGAAAAAAATCAGAACGCATTCATCAGATGCTGCGCTTCATTAATCAAATCCAGCGTTTTACGCTTCAAGATTTAATGCAGGAATTTCAAATTTCGAAAAGAACAGCATTAAGAGATATCGGTTCGTTAGAGGAAATTGGTGCGCCTATTTATGCCGAGTATGGTCGATATGGGGCTATCGGTTACTCAACCAAATCCAGCTCCCTCCAATTACGTTTACCAGTCAAGAAATTTATGCGCTTTACTTCTCTATGCAGCACTTCGAGCTTTTCGAATTTACCCTTCAAAATATCGTTTCGCTCCATACATGAAAAATTTGTAAACGAATTGCCGGAAAGCGAAAGACATGATATAGAAAGAATGCAAAATCGCATCTCCTTTCGCCATACAGAGCAGATCAAAGATAGTGCCCATTTGGAAGCTTTATTATTGGCAGCTGTCAAAAATAAAGTGTTACAAATTAATTATCAAAGAGCTCATCAAACAAGCACTCGTACGATACAGCCAATATCGATTTACTCGATGAAAGGTTATTGGTATTGCCAAGCTTACGATCTGTGTAAAACAGCGTACCGCGTTTTCCGATGTGATCGGATGACTTCCGTAGATATCACTGACATCCAACCATTAGTGGATGTAGCTACGTTAGAAAATGCTCAATCCCTTTGGAAGCCGTCGGAGAAAGCAATCTCATTTAAATGTTTAGTTGATCAAGAAGGGGTAGAGAGTTTTCAGCAGGAGCATTATCCATCGATGAAGTTAATTCAAGAAGAGGAGCAGGCGTATATTGTCGGTTCGTATGAGCCAAATGAGCTTGACTTTATGGTTAAATTCCTTGCTGGCTTTGGAGAATCCGTAAAAATAATTAAGCCTTTGACATTAAAAGAAAGCTTGAGAGAGTACTATCGGGATTTATTTGAGAGAGTATAAGGTTTTCGGATGTCATTTGATTAAGCAAGATTAATGTTTCATGCGTAACATTCGCAGGGATTAATCTGATGGCTAAAAGTATATAGGATTCTTATGTGCTGACGGGCGGTATAGTGAAAAAAATTGTGTCAAAGTGACAGAAGTAGAGTAGCTAAAAATCAAAATTAATTTGGGAGGGAAAGAAATGTCGGAGCTTCCAAGACATTCTGTTTCAGCAGGAGTTTTAGTTCGAAATTTTGAAGGAAAATTGCTACTTATTAAAGGACCTCGAAGAGGATGGGAGCCACCGGGAGGCGTTGCCTGAGCTTGGTGAATCAATTGAAGCTGCAGCTATTCGTGAAGTTAAAGAAGAAACTGGAATTGACATTAAGATAGATAAGTTTTGTGGTATATTGCAGGCTGTTTCAAAGGAAATAGTAGCGACTATGTGGTTAGGGCGAGCTATTGGAGGAGAATTAACCACGTCTGATGAGAGTTTGCAGGTTGGATTTATACGACAGAAGAAGTATGGGAAAAGGTAACATCGCCTGCCTTTAAGAAGTGGCTTTCATTAGCTTTAGACGAAGATCAACACCCATTTTTTTTCTGAGTGGTAGTACGCCTCCATAAATATGAAAATTAACTCATTTTTTTATAGCATTTACGGGAGAGTTAGTTAGAAATTAAGCTATTAAAAAAAATGGAACAAGAAAGTTTTAGTCCAGTAGTAAAACAGCATTTCTATAAAATAAGAGGGTGTCTTTAAGCCGAAAAGACACCCTCGTTTGCTTGCTTAGCACGATTCAACTGATTTGGTTTGGTTTAATGCAAATTCAGCCGCTTTTTCAGCGTGGAGCTTGGTCGTATCGAACAAAGGAAGCTCGCAATCTCCCGGTTTGACGAGGAGTGGGATTTCCGTGCAGCCGAGGATAATCCCTTCCGCTCCTTTGGCGGCAAGGCGATCGATGACCGCCATGTACTGCGCTTTTGAGTCCTGGAGAATTTCCCCCCTGCACAGCTCAGAAAATATAATATGGTGAATCGTTTCCCGATCCTTTTCGTCAGGGTGATCGTTTCGATACCGTGCGCAAGCAGGCGCTCCTTGTAGAAGTCTTTTTCCATTGTAAATTTGGTTCCAAGTAAGCCGACCTTCTTCAACCCTCGCTTCAGTACTTCTTCAGCCGTGGCATCACCAATATGAAGCAACGGAATATTGGCAGCCTGTTCGACGGCTTCAGCCATAATATGCATTGTGTTCGTACAAATGATAAGGAATTCAGCTCCGCCTTGCTTTAATGCTTGTGCAGCATGAACCATTCTATCCGTTGCCTCGTCCCAGAGTGCCTGACGCTGCAAATCGGCAATTTCCTGGAAATCAAACGAATGCAGCAGGCATTTTGCCGAGTGAAGCCCGCCTCGCTCCTTCTTTACATATTCATTGACGTAACGGTAATAATCAGCCGTCGATTCCCAGCTCAATCCACCAATGAATCCAATTGTTTTCATACTGTGTTGTCCCTCCTAAATATCCATGCTTGTAGCGTATCATGTTATACTGGTACGGAATAGTGCCAGAATTAATTGACTTTTATAGTACCAGATAAGATCAGGAGGGATTGAGGTGCTGTGGTTTCCGATTGACCGAACGAGTCCGAAAGCATTGACAAGGCAAGTATATGAGCAAATTCGCAACTGCATTTTAAACGAGGAACTGAAGGAGGGACAGCGTCTGCCGTCTACACGCGAACTGGCATCCAATATCGGGGTATCTCGCAATACGATTATCGAGACGTATGAGCAGCTTATATTTGAAGGCTATTTAGTCGTCCGTCCACGCTCTGGAACCTTTGTAGCCAAGGGAGCTGTTTTTCAATCGAAACAAGGTACGGCGGGAAGCGGAGCTTTTTTTAAAACAGAGGCAGGAATCTACTTTGGATTCGACAGACGACATCGATTTTCGGGCAGGAAACCCGGCGATGGATCAATTTCCTAGGAAAATATGGGGTCGATTAGCAAAGGAAGTTTGTTATGATGCTGCTGATGAAGTGTTTGGTTATCGTCAGCCATACGGAGACGAGACACTTCGGTACGTATTAGCATCTTATTTAGCGCGAACAAGAGGGGTCAATTGTCAGCCAGAACAAATTGTCATTACATCAGGTGCGACACAAGCGTTGTTTCTTATTACGAAGCTGTTGACGGCAGAAGGCGGGCAAGTCGCTGTTGAGGATCCTGTTACGGATGAGATGCGACGTATTTTCTCTTATGCAGGTGCGGCACTTCGTCCAATACAGTGCGATGCGCATGGCATGATACCCGACTTTCTTCCACGGAATGAAAAACCGAGCTTTGTTTTTGTCATTCCATCACACCAGTTTCCGTTAGGAGCGATATTACCGATTCAGCGCCGGATTCAGCTTGTTGAGTATGCTCGACAGATGCAGTGCTACCTTGTTGAGGATGATTATGATAGTGAATTTACGTATGAGGCACGCCGGTCTCGTCGCTGCAAGGACTTGATCAGGAACACGTTATTTATGTCGGTACCTTCAGTAAAATACTTTCGCCCGCTTTACGAATCGGTTACGTCATTTTACCTTTTCCATTAATCGAGAGGTTTCAGGAATGGAAATGGTTTTCGGATCGGCATACGCCATCGCTTGATCAGTTGATTATGGCTCGTTTCCTGGATGAGGGGTATTGGATCAGCATGTGCGCCGGATGAAAAAAATTTATCAAAAGCGACGTAAAGCTCTCGTTGATGCTTTAACAGAACAGTTTTCAGCTATTACGATATTAGGGCATGCAGCCGGAATGCATCTAGTCGTTGAGTTTCAACGAATTGATTTTACCGAGAAACTAGTCGAGTGGATAAAAAGTCAGAAATTGATTATTTATCCCGTCGAGGATTACGCGCTGCAAAAAGGGTCACATACAAATCAGATAGTAATGGGGTACGGAAGCTTGACCGAGGTGGAGATAACCGAGGGAGTGGCTCGACTAAAAAGAGCGTTAGAGACATTCGGAGAATAACTTAGTCCTTTTTCTAAAAATAGCACAAAATAATCGCCCTAGCGGTTTTCATAATGTCACAAAGCTTTTGGCAAACATCCATTTCCAGAAAGAGGTGAATTAAGGACTCGCCGGCTTCCCTATGGAAATGAGTTTTGATCAGCATGTTGTAATCGAAGCGACTACTATCGATGATGAGATTGTACCAGCATTCAGCGGTGGTAGTATATACAAAATGCTGTGAACGAGCATAAAATGTACTCGTTCACAGCTTTAATCACTTCTCGAAGGTATGGAGTAAGAGGCTTTTATTGCCTTGCCATCGATAGAAGTATATTGTCGGTATTCTCGCATTTATCTAGACAGCACGGCCCGATTTCTCGCTCAGAGGCTTCTATTGTCTTTCCCTAGCTGCAAGTAGCCTTAGTTGAGTCGTCCAAGCTATCGGAGCTCAAGTCTCGCTTTCTTTTTCTTTCATTCGTAAAATAGTCGTTGTAATTTGTTTTCGTTCTACATCCTTTAAAGCAGTAATTTTTGGCGCGTCCGGTACTTTAAACTGAAGGTGCGAATGAAACATTTCATACAGTAAAGTGCCGATTTGCTTCTGTTGCTCATTTTCGATGACGATCCAAAAGATACGTGAGCATTGGTCTCCGTCTCCGCTTCCCCATTTTTCTTTTTCAATTGAGTTTCTAAAATTTAAGCATTCTGCGATCAAGTAATCATCTTCTTTTACTTCTCCAAAGGAACGATACCCTGCTTTTTCGAGCTCTTTCCAAATTGGAGTCAAAAGATGGTTAGCATACAGTCCGTAAGTCGCATCCTCTAGCTCTGGATAAGCATCTAAATAAGCTTTTTCATTTTCCTTAAGAATCACTTTCCAGTTTGCCTGAATATAATCGTTCAAAGTATCGCATATTTCGGAGATTGATAAATCTGGCGAGATCGTTCCGTTCAATTTTTTTCATTACAGTCAACACTCCTTCTAAAATTTGATTCCTTTTCATCGTACTACTTTCATGCAAACGGCAAGGATTTCGCTAGTTTTGCTTGTAACGGTGACTGATAGCCGCCATTTACTTTAAGCTTTAATTTAAACCTTGGAACAGTGAAGGATGTCGGGAGGTTCTCAAATATTTTCGCCGATCGCTTTGGGAATAACGCTTCTACATACTTAAAGTTACTAGGGGAAGCTTGGAAGGCTTGTTCTAATTTATTCTGTTCCGTCATACGTTTGAGTAAAGGGTTTTTAGCGGGCCTAGTTTTGCCGTCAGGAGCTTTTCCAGCGCATGAGCAGAGGTTTGCGAACGGAATGCATGATGGAGGAGGATGAAGGAATGAACCAAAACTATGAATATGGGGCGCCGATGGGGCAGGGACGGAAATCGAATGAGCATGATATCATTTTAAAAGGGCGCAAGCAGCTGAAGATTACTGGAGTCAAACAAGTAGAAAGCTTTGATAACGAAGAATTTTTGTTGGAAACAATGATGGGGTTTCTTGCCATCCGTGGACAAGGGCTGCACATGAAGAATTTGGATGTAGAAGAGGGAGTCGTATCGATCGAAGGGAAGATCTATGACTTTGTCTACCTCGAGCAAAATCAGCAGGATAAATCAAAAGGATTTTTTGGGAAGTTATTTAAGTGAGTCTTACCGTACAATTTTATACAATGATATCAATGGCGGCAACAGGTCTATGGATTGGAACGGCGCTAGACACGTATGGACGCTTTTCAAAAAAAAGGTTATCCTTTCATTGGGCACAGGCCTGCTACGACTTCCTGTTTTGGTTAACGCAGGCCCTTATTGTTTTTTTACGTCCTTCTGCAAGTGAATAACGGAGAAGTCAGGCTTTATATTTTTCTCGCCTTATTGTGTGGATATGCGGCGTATCGCGCTATATTTCAAAACATATATCGCGGTTTACTAGAACGTCTGATTCAAGCTATTCTTGCTATCTACCGCTTTATTACACGATGTTTGTATATTTTAATTGTACAGCCAATAAAGTTAATATTGAAACTCCTTTATTCCTTTTGTATGATATTATTAACAGCTGTACTCGCTATATTGCGTTTTTTTTGGAAGCCTTTGTACTGGCTTCTAAATACAGCTTACCGTATAAGCGGTGTAGAACGACTAATCAAAAAGAGTATGCCTTTTTTTCGAAAAATAAAGGAATCTCTTCGGTCGATGAGGAAAAAGAAGGAGTAGAGGTGATAGTCAAAATGAATGTAAAACGTACTTCTACAATTAGAGAATTAGACTCTGCCTATAAAGTACAGCGAGAACAAGAGCTTGAACTTCAAAGAAGAAAACGTCGGGGCCTGTTGCGCCGTTTAGGTGCTTTAGGCATTTTTGCATTAACTTTATGCACGATCGCCACTGTAACGATCGTCAATCAAGTGAGTGTATTGGCCGAAAAGGAGCAGGAGAAAGTTGCATTGCAAGAAGAGCTTCAAGCACTTGAGAAAGAGAGTAACCATCTGAAGCAGGAAATTATTAATTACAACAATGATGAATATGTTTCTGAAGTCGCACGTCGCGATTATTATTTATCAGCCGAAGGTGAGACATTGTTTAAATTGCCAGAATCAGCCGCAGATTGACACTTTTTTTTCGATTCGGGTATAATATAGTAAAAATGAATATTTTTTAGATTTCTTAAGGAGGATCTATTTTTTTCATGTCAATCGAAGTAGGCAGCAAGTTGCAGGGCAAAGTTACTGGAATCACTAATTTCGGAGCGTTTGTAGAGCTCCCTGGTGGTTCAACAGGTCTTGTGCACATCAGTGAGGTCGCTGACAATTATGTGAAAGACATTAATGAGTTTTTAAAAGTAGGAGAAGAGGTTCTTGTAAAGGTTGTCAACGTTGAAAAGGATGGGAAAATTGGTCTGTCGATTCGTAAGGCAAAGGATCGTCCGGCAGGAGAAGAAAGATCTTCTCGGCCCAATCGTCCTTCCTCTCAACGGTCGCCTCGCTCTCAAGGATCACGGGGGAGCAGCCGTCCTTCTCACTCTTTCGAAGACAAAATGAGTCGCTTTCTAAAAGATAGTGAAGAACGCTTATCGACATTGAAGCGTCAAACCGAGTCAAAGCGTGGTGGTCGCGGCGCCCGCAGAGGATAACTTGCTGCTAGCTGTTCTGATAAAAGAAAAAGTCTCGTCTAACGAGGCTTTTTTTTAATCCATATAAATGCGCAGTAAATTTATCGTGAAATAGAGGGAAATCGAGCAATTTTTTTTGTGAATCTCTTTGATATGCTACTGTGTACAAGGCTTCTGTCGCGTTGGCAAACACTTTTTATCTGTTACAGTAACGTATTGTTATTATCCAAGCGCTAAGACGTGGGTGATCAGCTGCAACGAAATAAGGTTAAATCTAACTTATTCAACTTCTGCACCATACAACCACTCCTTAGTTTTTGATGTGAACAATGGAGAACAACCTGACAACTGCTGTCATGTATGCTGTAATCCGAGGAAATGCTTCTCGTTTGTGCTGCAAAATGGTCTTGACTTCTCTAAAAAGAGCCTGTATATTATTATTTGTCGCAAAGAAAAGGATGGCGGTGTAGCTCAGCTGGCTAGAGCGTACGGTTCATACCCGTGAGGTCGGGGGTTCGATCCCCTCCGCCGCTACCAGAAATTTTTTTTATCGATTATTCAAGGCAGGAGTATAGACTCTCTGCCTTTTTTTTCGTGTTGTTTGTAACCGAGTTCCTGTAAGCATAAGCACAAAGAATAAGACTGAAGGGAGGAGCGTATCCTGCTATCGAAGTTTTACATAGGATCTTACTTCTCGCATTCGCAAGCGCAAAATAGAAATAAGAGGCGACTATTGACAACAGGAGCGATTATCGCTACCTTGATGATATCGGTAACATTCTAGTAAACTCGTTCCATTGATCCGGTCGATCAGGAAACGAGGGAGAGTAGGGACCTGACCTGACAGCAAATCGCACGTATGGCTCGCTTAAAGGTGGGAGGGGCCTGTACTTCTTCAATCATCAAATTATTGAACAGGGGAGTGAGTTGTATGTCAACGATAAAGTTAGCTAAGCCGTCACAGCAGCAAATTGCTTGGCAGGATCTCGATTTAGGAATGTTTTGTCATTTTGGATTGAACACGTTTCATGATCAGGAATGGGGCGATGGCACGGATTCCGTAGATTCTTTTCAGCCAACAAATCTTGATCCAAGGCAATGGGTCAAGCTGGCAAAGGACGCCGGTTTTAACTACTTTATTTTAACGGCAAAGCATCATGATGGGTTTTGTTTATGGCCAACGGAGACAACGGATTACTCCGTAAAATCAACGCCATGGAAAAACGGGGAAGGTGATTTGGTCGGCGAAGTCGCGGAGGCGTGTGCAGCTGAGGGAATTAAGTTTGGTGTATATTTGTCGCCTTGGGATCGACACGAGCCTTGCTACGAGGACAAGGACGCCTATGACAACTTTTACTGTCAGCAATTAACTGAGCTTTTAACAAACTACGGACCTCTTGTTGAAGTTTGGTTTGACGGAGCTGGCTCTGAAGGAAGAGAGTATGACTGGCCCCGGATTATTGGTCTCGTGAAGCAACACCAGCCGGACGCCATGATCTTTAATATGGGACAGCCAACGATTCGTTGGGTCGGTAATGAAGATGGCGTCGCTCCTTATCCATGCTGGAATACGGCTGAGGCTGCCCGAGCTAGCATGTTCACTAGCGATATGCTGACATGGATGGAAGGGACATCCGATTGGGTTCCGGCAGAATGCGATGTTCCGATTCGAAAAAGGCATTGGTTTTGGCACCCTAACGATGAAGACAGTCTTCTGACGCTAGACGAATTAATCGACATTTATTATCGTTCCGTCGGGCATGGAACTAATTTGCTGTTAAATCTTGCTCCTGACGACCGAGGTCTCATTCCTGATGCAGATCGCAAACGCTTACTTGAATTTAGTGAAGAAATTCAAAAACGATTTTCCTTACCGATTTCCGAGTGTTCTGGAACCGGTGGGGAGGTTCGATTAAAGCTTCCATCTGGGACTACAATCGACCATGTCATGTTAATGGAAGATATCTCCGGTGGTGAACGAGTTCGGGAGTACCTTTTGGAGGCAAAGCAAGGAGAGAAATGGCTAACCATTGCTAAAGGAAGCGCCATCGGTCATAAAAAAAATCGACCGGTTTAAACCGATCACCACTGAACAAGTACGTCTTACCATCACTCAATCCGCCGAAAAACCTTTGATCAGACGCTTGGCAGCATTTAATTGTCAATAAAGCATTTGAAAAACCGTCTTTAGAAGAGACGGTTTTTTCGTGTCGATCGCTTCGCGCTGCGGGCTATTTTGATATATACCAACTTTCCTTCCTCAGCTTTCTTCATCTTACGTAACAATCTCCTAAAATAATAGCGGTAATTTTTGATTATCCCCGCTAGTCTTGCTTGTTTGTTTATATTTTACCCGAATCGAGTCGAACACTTTTTGCATTCAGCGGTGTCATTTTGACAAAAAAATGAACGAATGATCTGTTTATAATGGAGCCACGATTCTAAAATAGGTGGTGGATGGGAATGATTCGAAAGGCAGCAAAGGAATGGCTGGAGCCTAATCGAAGTATCGACATGTACGACAAGGCTGTAGGTAGGCTAGAACCAGTAGTAGCTTCAGCAAAGAAAGTGATTCAAACCGCTCTTTATCAATGGGGTCTCGTAATTGCGATCGTCGGCTTTCTTCTTGGACGAGCCATGATCCTCTCAGACATGACTCCTTTTGTTTTACCGTTTTTAGCAGCGGTGTACATGCTGAAGCGGGAACGTGCGGGCCTCGCGGCATTATCACTTTTTGCCGGTGCTGTAACGAGCTTTCACGGTGAGGTTCTTTTTGTAGCTGCTGGAATTGTTGTATATGTCCTCATGCAGAAGGCTATCACACGTTTTATCAAGGACACGAAAAAGGCGCTTCCCTATATCGTGTTTGTGGCGAGCATAACGACTCGGATCCTGCTTGTTTTCATCACAAGTGGCGGGATTAGCTATTATGCATTAATGATGGCTACTGTCGAGGCGGGTCTCAGCTTTATTTTAACGATGATATTTTTACAAAGCGTTCCGCTAGTTACAGCTAGAAGGATTCAGCAACCACTGCGTAATGAAGAAATTATTTGTCTTATCATTCTGTTAGCTTCCGTAATGACTGGCACTGTTGGTTGGATGGTTTATGATATTACGATCGAGCATGTACTAGCTCGTTATCTCGTGTTACTGTTTGCGTTCGTCGGCGGAGCCGCAATCGGTTCGACCGTCGGTGTAGTTACTGGACTGATTTTAAGCTTAGCAAGTGTGGCGAGCTTGTATCAAATGAGCTTGTTAGCGTTTTCAGGGTTGCTTGGCGGACTTCTGAAAGAAGGAAAAAAAGATAGGGGTCGGATTAGGGTTGCTTGTCGGTACGCTTCTTCTCGGTATGTATGGAGAAGGCGCAGCCAATGTGTCGGTAACGTTATTGGAATCGCTAGCGGCTATTGCGCTTTTTATGATGACACCTAGAGATTTTATTCAGCGTCTGGCTCGTTATATACCGGGTACAGTTGAGCATTCAAACGAGCAACAGCAATATTTACGAAAAATTCGCGATTTGACTGCTGGGCGGGTTGAACAGTTTTCGACCCTTTTCCAAACGTTGTCAAATAGCTTTCAAGCGCCAGCGCAGGCTGAAGCAGCGACGAAGAAGAGGAAGTCGACTATTTTCTAAGTCGGGTGACAGAGAAAACGTGCCAAGCGTGCTTCAAAAAAGAGAGGTGCTGGGTTCAAAACTTTAGTAAAACGTATCATTCGATGCAGCGCCTTATGACAGAAATTGAGGAGGAGGGAGAGTTAAAGGACAAGCTATTACGTGCTGAATGGAAAAATCATTGTATTAGATCTGACAAAGTGATCGATGCCATTAAACAAGAGTACAGTCATTTCCAGGTGAATCAGAAGCTTAAGCAGCAAGTTCTGGAAAGTCGGAGGCTTGTGGCCGATCAGCTTCAGGGGGTTTCGCGTGTCATGGGTGATTTTGCGAAGGAAATTCAGAAGGAAAAAGAAGCGCATCATCTTCAGGAGGAACAAATGCTGGATGCATTACGTAGTGCAGGATTAGAAATTGGCCATATCGATATATATAGCTGGAGAAGGGAAGTGTAGAAATTGAAATGAGTGTTTCCTTTGATGAAGGGCACGGACAAAGTGAAAAGATTATTGCCCCGATGCTTTCAGATATATTAAAGGAAACGATGATCGTAAAGCAGGAGGAACGCGCGTATTATCCAAATGGATACAGTCACGTGTCTTTCTCGTCAGCAAAGCGGTTCGTAGTTAATATCGGGATAGCCAATGTTGCTAAAGGGGGGGCATGGCTTTCCGGAGACAGTTATTCCACGATTGAGCTTGGCACGGGCAAGTACGCGATCGCGATAAGTGACGGGATGGGCAATGGTGAACGAGCGCATTTAGAAAGTAACGAGACGCTCCAGCTGTTGCAAAAGATTTTGCAATCAGGCATTGAGGAGACGGTTGCAATTAAATCGGTCAATTCCGTACTTTCATTACGGAATACGGAGGAAATGTTTTCAACATTGGATTTAGTTATGATCGATTTGCAAGACGCAACAGCAAGATTTTTGAAAATTGGTTCTATTCCAAGCTTCATTAAAAGGGGAAACAACGTCATCAAGGTGGAGGCGAGCAATCTACCGATGGGGATATTGCAAGAGTTTGATGTCGATGTTGTTAACGAACAGCTGAAGCCGGGAGATCTGCTCATTATGATGAGTGACGGAATTTCGATGCTCCGAAAAATGTAGAAAACAAAGATGCATGGATGAAACGAATGATTGCAGAGCTCGATACGAATAATCCTCAGGAAATCGCCGACGTTATGCTTGAAAAAGTGATTCGTTCAGACAGGGGGGCAATTGACGATGATATGACCATTATTGTTTCAGAAATAAAGCAAAATATACCAAAATGGGCGGCGATTCCTTTGTATAAATCCCCAAAAATTTTACGGAAAAAGGCCCAATAGTATGTGCGGGATAATTGATGTGTGACGTATAAATCACGCTCGGCTGGTGAATGATGGTAACAATCAGTCGGGAGGGATTAAGAATGTCAAAAGGGACATTAAAGCAAATTTTATTATTGACGGACGGACACTCAAATCAGGGCGAGGATCCGGTGGCGATTGCGCCTTGGCGAAAGAGCAAGGCATTACCGTGAACGTGATCGGAGTCGTCGATGAGCATCATTTAAAAGAGCAGGGTATTCAGGAAATAGAAGCAATAAGTATGGCTGGCGGAGGTGTCAGTCAGGTCGTCTCTACGAAGCAGCTCGCCAAAACGGTTCAAATGGTAACGAGGAAGGCGATGACGCAAACCTTGAATGTCGTCGTTAATAAGGAGCTTCAGCAAATTCTAGGAAAAGAGCAGGAGATGGAGGATTTGTCGCCGGAAAAGAGAGGACAGGTCATGGAAGTGGTCGATGAATTAGGAGAGTCTATTAATCTTGACGTTCTAATATTAGTCGATACGAGCGCCAGCATGAAAAACAAGCTTCCGATGGTTCAGGAAGCGCTAACCGATCTGTCAATTAGTCTAACCTCACGAATGGGAGAGAATCGTTTTTCGTTATACTGTTTCCCGGGAAAGCGCAAGGAAGTCGAACGGTTGCTGGATTGGACTCCGGAGCTTAAATCACTGACGAGCATATTTCAGAAGCTTTCTCCTGGAGGAGTAACTCCAACCGGTCCTGCACTGCAAGCAGCGATGCAAAAGTTCACAATGGTGCGTCGAAAAGGAGTATGATTGCAAGTGATGAAGAACAGCTACTGGAAGAATTCGGCGAGTAAGCTGCGCGCAGGGGTGCAGCTAGTTGGGAAATGGCACCGGAACTCTTATAAAATCATGCGCATGCTCGGGGCCGGGGCAACTGGGACCGTTTATTTAGCCACCTCGGCCGAAGGTTTGGTTGCTGTAAAGGTCGGTCATGACAATTTGGCGATTACATCTGAGGTTAATGTGTTAAAGCGCTTTTCGAAGGTTCAAGAGCATTCGCTTGGACCTTCTTTGTTCGACGTTGATGATTTCGTCACAGCGGAAGGGACGCTCCCTTTTTATGCGATGGAGTACTTGAAAGGAACCCAATTCATTGACTATATTCAAGGAAAAGGAAGCGAGTGGATTGGGCTGTTTATGGTTCAATTGCTGGGCGACTTAGAACGGTTGCATCAGGCAGGTTGGGTTTTTGGCGACTTGAAGCCCGATAACCTGCTCGTAAGTGGCCCGCCAGCTAAGGTTCGCTGGCTCGATGTCGGGGGTATCACTCTTTTTGATCGCTCAATTAAAGAATATACCGAATTTTATGATCGCGGTTACTGGGGGCTTGGAACGAGAAAGGCAGAACCGAGCTACGATTTATTTGCTGTCGCTATGATTATGATTAATTGTGCTTACCCGAAGCGCTTTGATAAACAAAGCGAGCCGTCATTGCCGTTGCTAAGAAAACGAATCGAAAGTCAGCCGATGCTCAGGCCATATTCTCAAGTTATTCTCTCTAGTTTAAAGGGGAAGTATCTACAGGCGGCGGAAATGCGCAAGGCTATACTGCTAGCAATGTCCGGAGGGTCATCTGAGCAAAACAGATCATTAAATAAGGTGAGTCCTACGAAAAAGCAGCGGAAGAGAAAGGTTAAGCAGAAGCCCTCCAACTTTGTCGAAGTTTTCTTAGTTGGCTCTTTCATTATTTTGGTATCTATTCTATACTTATTTGGACAAAGTATGTGATGAGGTACAGCTCGTAAAACCATTCCAACCTCACTAAGGCGGTCAAAAGCATATGTTTTTTTTGTCTGTCGATTTTAAGGAGGCTAAGGAATTCATGAAGGAAGACGTTGCTCGTTTTATTAGTCGTCACTGCTTGATTCATCAGGCGAGACGGTGATTGTCGCCGTTTCAGGGGGGCCTGATTCGATGGCCTTGCTTCATTATTTGTGGAAAGCCCGTCATCAATTTAAATGGGAAGTTATAGCCGCACATGCTCATCATCAGCTTCGTGGCGAGGAAGCAGATCGCGATCAACGTGTCGTTCGTGCTTTTTGTCAGCAAAAAGGAATTCGCTTTGTTTCGACTAGGCTCAACGTGAAAGACTATGCAGCAGAACAGAAATTAAGTATTCAGACAGCAGCACGTGAGCTGCGCTATTTCTGGCTTGAGCAGCTGACCGAGGAATATGAACGATGCTGTGTAGCCACGGGTCACCACGGAGATGATCAAGTTGAAACGATGCTAATGAAGCAAATTAGAGGGCAGGTTCCACTGCACTCCCTTGGAATCAGAGCAGTTCGCCCATTTGGCACTGGGAGGCTCGTTCGCCCGTTTCTCGTCGTAACGAAGGAGCAAATTGAGCATTATTGTAAGGAATATGGCATTGAAGCAGTTATTGACTCAAGCAATTTATCGGAACGGTATACCCGCAATCGATTTCGCCAACAGATCATCCCTTTTATTAAGGAGGAAAACCGTCAAGCGCATGTTCATTTTCAAAGACAAAATGAATGGCTTGAGGAGGATCATCTCTTTTTAATGGAAATGGCAGAGCAGATCTTGCCGACTATTATAAAGGAAAAAAAGTGAACAAAATGTAACAATTACAAGAGAATTGTTTCTAAAAGCAGCCCTCCCTTTACAAAGAAGGTTGATTCATCTAATATTAAATTATCTTAATGGCAATCGCATGACTGCAATCACTTCCATACATATTGAGCAAATAATTGCCTTGCTCGAGGCGGAAAATCCGTCGAGTGAACTACATATGAAAAACGGTCTTTTTGTCTATCGCAGCTATGAGTATTGTCATTTCTCATATGATCTGAATTTACCTGAGCTGCATTCGAGTCGATTGGCGATTCCAGGAAAAGTTTATACACCGATTGGTTCCATTGAGGCGCGGTACAGCGATCGTGTTGAGCGAATCGAAGAGACCTCGGCTCAGATTATTCTTGATGCAAGCTTTGTCCCAGAACCGATTATCGTTAGGAAGAGAAAAGCTGGGGATCGTATTGAGGCCCGAGGAATGCAAGGGACAAAAAAAACTGAATCGGATTTTTATTGATAATAAAGTGAGTAAATTCATGAGGGAGCAGTGGCCGGTTGTCGTCGATGGTCAAGGTCACATTCTGTGGGTGCCGTTTTTGCAGCGAACGAGTATTGCTCGTGTCGAGCAAGGTACCGAGAAGCTTCTTATCCTTACGTGTCAGACAGACAAAAAGGAAGGTTTGAATTTAGGGAATCGGAGATAATAACAGGAGGGTCGTCTGAATTGATGAAGGATGAGATTAAGGAAATCTTAATTACGGAAGAACAAATCAAGACCAAAATCATCGAACTGGGAGAGCAATTGACAAAGGAATACGAAGGGCGTTTTCCCCTCGTAATCGGTGTGTTAAAGGGTGCATTGCCGTTTATGGCTGATCTGACGAAAAGAATTGATGCCCATCTGGAAATGGACTTTATGGATGTTTCCAGCTACGGTAGTGGCACAGTCTCGTCAGGCGAAGTGAAGATATTAAAGGATCTGGATACCTCCGTTGAGGGGCGCGACGTCTTAATCCTGGAAGATATTATAGACAGTGGCTTAACATTAAGTTATTTAATCGAGCTATTTCACTATCGCAAAGCAAAATCGGTTAAAGTTGTCACATTACTGGATAAACCTGAGGGACGAAAAGTTGATCTTGTCCCGGATGTGGTAGGCTTTACAGTGCCTGATGCTTTTGTAGTCGGATATGGTCTGGATTATGCAGAGCGTTACCGGAATCTTCCATATATTGGTGTATTAAAACCAGAAATTTATGAGGGATAATGTTTGTGAACAAAAGATCAATTGTGGTACGATATATGAAGCTTTATTGCACGCGGGAGGAGGTCAAATATGAATCGAATATTTCGTAATGTGATTTTTTTACTTACTGATCTTTCTCGTGATTATCGGGATTGTCAGTGTACTTAATTCTGATCAAACGACAACCGAACAGGTTAAGTTTGCACAATTCAATGAAAAACTAGAGCAGGGTCAAGTACGCAATTTAACTATTAAGCCGGAGCGGCAGGTCTATTTGATCACTGGTCAATTTACGGATACAGAAGAAGATAACTATTTCCAAACATATGTGTTAAAAAAGTGAAGAAACAGTAGAAAGACTATTTAATGCTCAGGGCGTGAATGGAGCTGCGCTTGATTTAGATGTACAGCCTGCTGATGAAACGAGCGGATGGGTTGCATTCTTTACGGGTATCATTCCATTCATCATTATCTTTATTCTTTTCTTTTTCCTTCTAAGCCAGGCTCAGGGCGGTGGAAGCCGTGTCATGAACTTTGGTAAAAGCAAGGCGAAAATGGTTAATGAAGATAAGAAAAAGGCGAAATTTAAAGATGTTGCTGGTGCCGATGAAGAGAAACAGGAGCTGGTCGAAGTTGTCGAGTTCTTGAAAGATCCGCGTAAATTCTCTGAAATTGGTGCGCGTATTCCTAAAGGGGTATTGTTAGTCGGCCTCCGGGTACTGGTAAGACACTTCTGGCCCGTGCTGTGGCTGGTGAAGCCGGTGTTCCGTTTTTCTCGATTAGTGGTTCAGACTTTGTCGAGATGTTTGTAGGGGTCGGAGCCTCACGCGTTCGTGATCTATTCGAGAACGCCAAAAAGAATGCTCCATGTATTATTTTCATTGATGAGATTGATGCGGTTGGTCGTCAGCGTGGCGCCGGACTTGGCGGCGGGCATGATGAAAGAGAGCAAACCTTAAACCAGCTCCTTGTTGAGATGGATGGGTTTAGCGCCAATGAAGGGATCATTATTATTGCTGCGACGAACCGGGTAGACATTCTTGACCCTGCATTGCTGCGTCCAGGACGTTTTGACCGTCAAATACAAGTAAATCGACCGGATGTAAGAGGGCGTGAGGATGTGTTAAAGGTGCATGCTCGCAACAAGCCGTTAGCGGATGATGTAAATTTAGGTACTATTGCTACTCGGACGCCAGGCTTCTCCGGTGCCGACCTTGAGAATTTACTAAACGAAGCGGCGTTAATAGCAGCAAGGCACGGCCATACGAAAATTAACATGATCCATGTTGAAGAAGCGATTGATCGAGTGATCGCAGGTCCATCGAAGAAGAGCAGAGTCATTTCACCAAAAGAGAAAAACATTGTTGCATGGCATGAAGCAGGCCATACGATTGTAGGTGTCAAGCTCGAAAGTGCCGATATGGTGCATAAAGTAACAATCGTTCCTCGTGGAATGGCCGGCGGGTACGCGATGATGCTGCCAAAAGAGGACCGCTATTTTATGACAAAGCCGGAGCTGCTTGACAAAATTACCGGATTGTTAGGCGGCCGAGTCGCCGAAGAGGTTCAATTCGGTGAGGTTAGTACAGGGGCTCACAATGATTTTCAGCGGGCCACGGGAATTGCTCGGAAAATGGTGACTGAATACGGAATGAGCGAGAAGCTTGGTCCGATGCAGTTCGTGTCTGGCTCAGGTGGGCAGGTTTTTCTTGGACGCGATATCCAAAATGAGCAGACTTACAGTGACTCGATTGCTTATGAAATCGACCTTGAAGTGCAAAAAAATTATAAAAGATTGTTATAAGCGTTGTAAGGAAATCATTACAGAACATAAAGCTAGCCTTGATTTGGTCGCAGAAACATTACTCGAACTAGAAACGTTAGATGCAGAGCAAATCCAATCATTAATTAATGAGGGTAAGCTGCCTGAAAATCATCACTCAAATCACGTCGAGAAAGAGGAAGAATCTGATGTGAAGGTGAACATCCATTCGAAGAAAGACGAAGCGGAAACAGAAACCAATTCAGAACCTTCTCAGCCAGATTCGGATCAGGATTCAAAAAAAATCGGATCAGGATTCTAAAAAAGAGGAATAAGAATGATGTTATGAGGGTGTCTCCATCGACATCCTCTTTTTTTTCGTTCATAATTATTGGAAGGACCTAATTGCAGTTGGGTAAGCTAGTAATGAGTAGATTAAAGAATGTGGGGATTGAGCATGATTTTAGTGATAGACGTTGGAAATTCCAATATTGTACTCGGCGTGTATGAAGGTGAGAAACTGTTGCATCATTGGCGCATTGCGACAAAACGCCAAAAAAACAGAGGATGAATATGCACTGACGCTGAAGGCGCTGTTCGAGCATGAGGCTCTATCCTTTAGTCGAATTGAAGGGATTATCGTTTCCTCTGTTGTCCCGCCGATTATGTTTGCACTTGAGGATATGTGTAAGAAATACTTTAAGCTAACGCCGCTCATCGTTGGACCGGGTGTAAAAACGGGATTAAATATTAAATGTGATAACCCGCGTGAGGTCGGTGCTGATCGAATAGTCAATGCTGTTGCTGCCATTCATTTATACGGTAGCCCGCTAATTATTGTCGATTTAGGTACGGCGACGACGTACTGTTATGTTAATGAGAAAAGCCAGTACATGGGTGGAGCGATAGCGCCTGGAATAGCCATCTCAACAGAAGCTTTGTATACTAAAGCCTCAAAGTTGCCTAAAATTGAAATCGTAAAGCCTGACGATATCATTGGTAAAAATACGATTCATGCGATGCAGGCGGGGATATTTTATGGCTATATTGGACAGGTGGACGGTGTTGTCGCTCGTATGAAGCGGCAGTCGAAGCTAACTCCTGCTGTTGTTGCGACAGGTGGGCTAGCCACGTTTATCGGCGAGGAAGCCGCTTCAATTGATATTGTCGACCCCTTTCTTACACTAAAGGGCCTGCAAATCATTTATGAGAAAACGAATAAGGATTAAGTGACGATCTTCAATTGTTCAACAGATAAAACGCTTAGGAGTGTTAAGGATGCGAGATTATTTAGTTAAGGCAACGGCCTATGAAGGAACGGTGCGAGCATACGCGCTTGATGCCACAGAGATGGTCAATGAGGCGGTCCGGCGACAGGATACATGGCCTACGGCATCCGCGGCATTAGGAAGGGCGATGATGGCGACGACATTAATGGGCTCGATGCTAAAAGGGAACGCGAAGCTAACAACCAAAATCGAAGGAGGTGGGCCGATCGGAGCGATCGTTACTGATGCTAATGCCAAAGGGGAAGCAAGGGGCTACGTGACAAACCCGCATGTTCATTTTGAGCTGAATCAAAACGGCAAGCTTGATGTTGCTCGTGCAGTAGGAAGAAATGGTTCTTTATCTGTCGTTAAGGATATAGGGATGAAAGAGCCTTTTACAGGGAGTGTTCCAATCGTGTCGGGTGAGCTCGGCGAAGATTTCACCTATTATTTTGTCACTTCGGAACAAACGCCCTCTTCAGTTGGTGTCGGTGTTCTAGTTAATCCTGATCAGACTATACTAGCCGCAGGAGGTTTCGTGATTCAGCTCATGCCTGGGGCGAGTGATGAGGTCATTACAGAAATTGAGGATCGCCTAGGACGTATAGCCCCGATTTCAAAAATGATCGAAGAAGGCCGCTCGCCTGAACAAATCATAACGACGATCCTGAGAGAAGATCAGGTAAAGTTCTTGGAAAGGATGTCGGTTCGATTTGCGTGCACTTGCTCCAAGGAGCGGATTGCCAATGCGATTGTCAGTCTTGGCCAAAAGGAGATTCGCTCGATGATTGAAGAGGATGGGCAGGCTGAGACGAAATGTCATTTCTGTAATGAAGTGTATTATTTTTCATCAGACGATTTAGAGGGGCTATACAGAGAGTCAAGCTAATATCGCAAATTTTAAAAAATAATGAATGGTTGCAATTGACTTAACCGACCGCATTTGCTATCATAAATTAACAAAACCAATAAATTTACTTGGAATTAGGAGGAGTAGTTAATGAGTAAGGTTGCGAATTCAATTACTGAATTAATCGGGCAAACACCTTTAGTGAAATTAAACCGTCTCGTTTCGAATCAGCATGCCGATATTTATTTAAAATTGGAATTCATGAACCCTGGTAGTAGTGTCAAGGACAGAATTGCCTTGGCGATGATCGAAGCGGCTGAAAAAGCTGGGACACTAAAGCCAGGCGATACGATTATTGAGCCGACGAGCGGAAATACAGGGATCGGCTTGGCAATGGTTGCTGCAGCAAAGGGGTACAAGGCGAAGCTTGTCATGCCGGAGACGATGAGTATAGAACGTCGTAACCTTCTTCGCGCTTATGGAGCCGAGCTCATTTTAACTCCTGGACCGGAAGGAATGGGCGGTGCGATTCGCAAAGCAACGGCTTTGTCGACGGAAAAAGGCTATTTTATGCTCAGCAATTCGAAAATGAAGCGAACGTAGCTGTTCATCGAGAAACGACTGGTAAGGAATTGCTAGAACAAGTCGATGGTCAGCTGGATGGCTTTGTATCAGGAATTGGCACAGGCGGTACCATTACAGGAGCAGGCGGATTACTGAAAGAAAACTTTCCGAATCTCCATATCGTTGCTGTCGAGCCAGAAGATTCACCGGTTCTTTCCGGTGGGAATCCTGGTCCCCATAAGATTCAAGGGATTGGCGCCGGCTTCGTTCCTAGCATTCTTAATACAAATGTTTATGATGAAATCATTACAGTCAGTAATGATAATGCCTTCTTATATGCCCGTAAAGCAGCAAAAGAAGAAGGTATTTTAGGAGGAATTTCATCGGGTGCTGCAATTTACGCCGCTTTGCAAGTAGCTGAAAAGCTAGGCCCAGGCAAAAAGGTAGTTGCTGTCATCCCTTCAAACGGTGAGCGTTATTTGAGTACGCCGCTGTATCAATTTGAAGATTAGTCAAAACTGAATTAACAACGAAGCAGTACTGTTTGTTACAGGACTGCTTTTCTTATTTTTCATTGTCATGTAAAATAGAATGAAAATGGTAAGGAGGGAGGATTTGCAGTCTAAAATGAGAAAAAAAACAATGGATCGGAAAGTCAGACTTCCTATTTATCCCTGAAGATTCGTGGTTTTCACATTATAAGCAGCTTACGGAAGAAGAACCACGCCATGTGCTGCTCGAGAGCGGTCGAGGTGGGAGCTATAGCATTATCGGCTTGCGCCCGTTTGCGACCCTTTACGGAAAGGCCGAACAATGACTGTGGAAAAGCACGGGACTAAGACAGTGAAACAAGGGTCTCTCTTATCGCTAATGAAGGAAGAGCTTTCAAGCTATCGAACGGAAACGATCCCTGGTCTGCCTCCTTTCCAAGGTGGAGCGATTGGGTATTTCAGCTACGATATTGTCCGGGAAATTGAACAAATCCCTGAATACGCCGAAGATGATTTAGAGCTCCCGGATCTATATTTTATGCTTTTTCACGATGTGTTTGTATATGAGCACGGGACTCAAAAGCTGTGGATGATCGTCCACGGCCCTACAGAAGCAGAGTTAGATGAACGCTTGTTCCATTATAAGAAAAAGTGGACAGCGCCCGTTACGCAAAAGAAATGGGAGAGGCAGTCCAGCAAGGGAGCCGGTAACTTACACTCTTCCCTTAGTAAAGAAAGATTTTGTGAAGCTGTCAGTCGGATTCAAGAATATATAGCAGCTGGCGATGTATTTCAAGTAAATCTCTCCTTAAGACAGTCGAGAGAGATGAGATCAGAGCCTTTACATGTTTATGAGGAGCTACGAAAGCTAAACCCTTCCCCATATATGGCTTTTTGCAAGCGCCGGATTTTCAATTAGTCAGTGCCTCGCCCGAATTGCTCGTTAAAAAGCAAGGGGCGGAGGTTAGCACCCGGCCGATTGCCGGAACGAGATCGCGCGGTGAAACGAATGAAGAAGACGCGTCGCTGGCAGAAAATTTACTGGCAAATGAAAAGGAACAAGCTGAGCATGTCATGCTCGTCGATTTAGAACGTAATGATTTGGGAAGGGTGTGTCAATACGGAACCGTCGATGTCAATGAGCTGATGGTAATCGAAAAATATTCGCATGTTATGCATATCGTTTCCAACGTCCGTGGGTTACTAGCAGAGGGCTATGATATCTATGATTTGATTCGCGCTGTTTTCCCAGGCGGGACAATAACTGGAGCTCCTAAGGTGAGGACGATGGAAATCATTGAAGAGCTGGAGCCTGTGCGGCGTGGCATATATACGGGTTCCATTGGCTGGATTGGTTTTAATCAAGACTTGGAGCTAAACATTGCGATTCGCACGATGCTCTGTCAAAATGGTCAAGCCCATGTTCAGGCTGGGGCAGGAATTGTGATCGATTCCATGCCAGAGCGGGAGTATAAGGAATCATTGAAAAAGGCCAAAGCCTTTGGTGTGCTTTGGAGCTGAGTGAAGAAGAGGTTGAGAGAACAAGCGTACAGCTGAGCTGAGGAGGAGAAACAATGATTTTGATGATCGATAATTACGATTCATTTACGTATAACCTTGTTCAATACTTGGGAGAGATGGGACATGAGCTTGTCGTCAAGCGAAACGATCAAATCACGATTGCGGAAATAGAAGAACTGCACCCGGATTTTTTAATGATTTCCCCTGGACCATGCAGTCCAAATGAAGCTGGTATAAGTCTAGAGGCGATTCGTCACTTTGCTGGAAAAATTCCGATCTTTGGTGTCTGTCTAGGACATCAGGCGATTGCCCAGGTCTTTGGCGGAGATGTCGTTCGGGCGGAAAGGCTCATGCACGGAAAAACATCACAGATCAGACACGATGGTCACACGGTCTTCAAGGGTGTCGCCTCACCGTTTGTAGCAACCCGATATCATTCATTAATTGTAAAAAGAGAAACATTGCCAGATTCTTTTAATATATCCGCGGAAACCGATGATGGTGAAATTATGGCGATTCGTCACCAAACCTTGCCGATAGAAGGAGTACAATTTCATCCGGAGTCGATTATGACAGATGAGGGAAAAACTTTACTTCAAAATTTTATTGATACCTATCAACAGGAAGGTACACGATGTACGTTTATATAAACGGTACGATTGTTTCCTCAGAGCAAGCGGCTGTGTCCGTTTTTGACCATGGTTATCTGTACGGACTGGGACTGTTTGAAACCTTTCGAATTTATGAAGGTCATCCGTTCTTAATGGATGACCATTTTCACCGCCTTTATGAAGGCTTACGGCAAATGGGGATTGAGTGGGAAATGTCGAAAGAGGAAATTCTCGAGCTTTTAGCAAGTTTGCTGGAAGCGAATCAGCTACGCGATGCCTATGTGCGTTGGAATGTTTCCGCCGGAGCAGAAGAGCTCGGTCTTTATGCGGATACCTACCGAGAGCCGACGTTAATTGTTTACATGAAGCCTTTACCTTCAACAATTTTTCGTGAAAAGGAAGCGGTCGTATTAAAACAGAGGAGGAATTCACCAGAAGGCAAATGGCGTTTGAAATCTCATCATTTCCTGAATAATCATTTAGCTAAACGTGAAATCGGTTCGACCTCAGGACGGGAAGGGATCTTTTTAAACGAAGAAGGCTATTTGGCTGAAGGAATTGTTTCCAATCTTTTTTTGGGTGAAAAACGGGGTTGTGTATACGCCGGCGGTTGAGACGGGAATTCTAAATGGTGTAACAAGACAATTCGTGCTTGCTCTACTTGAACTGGAAAACATACCGTATCGGGAGGGACATTTTTCTCAGCAATCATTAGTTGGGGCAGCAGAGGCTTTCATGACCAATTCGATTCAAGAAATTGTCGGTCTGACGGCTTGTGACGGCATACCGTTTAAGGGAGAGCCTCACACATCGAAATGGCTACAGCAGCAATATGAGCAAAAACGAGGTCACCTTTGGAGCCGGGCTGACCTGGCTGGAGGGAACAAATGAGTAAAGGACAAATAGCAAACAGACAGTGTCAATTGGATTTACAAAATCGAACATACACGATGGGTATTTTGAATATTACACCTGACTCTTTTTCTGACGGAGGCCGGTATAATCGAGTAAATACAGCTTTGTACCATGCGCAGGAAATGATAGAACACGGGGCCGATTTTATCGATATCGGCGGAGAGTCGACCCGCCCCGGGGCAGAACGAGTAAGCGAGGAGGAAGAGCTGCACCGCGTCATTCCTGTAATCGAAGCTTTAGCGCAAGAGATTGACGTTCCGATTTCGATCGATACGTATAAATCGAGAGTGGCTGAGGCAGCACTTCAGGCGGGTGCATCGATTATTAATGATATTTGGGGTGCGAAAAAAAGACACGTCGATGGCGGCGGTAGCCGCTCGTTATCAAGCGCCGATTGTCCTTATGCATAATCGGACCGACCTTAACTATGATGATTTGTTGACGGATATGAAAAGTGATTTACAGGAGAGTATCACTATTTGCCTCGAAGCCGGTGTAAAAAAAGGGCAAATTATTTTGGATCCCGGTATCGGCTTTGCCAAAACTCACGAAAACAACCTCGAAGTAATGAGAAGACTTGATGAGATCGTCGAAATAGGCTATCCTGTTTTGCTAGGAACTTCTAGGAAGTCCATGATTGCCAAAACGCTTCATTTGCCTGTGAACGAACGTATAGAAGGAACAGGGGCAACCGTTTGCTTAGGGATCGCGAAAGGGTGTCGAATTATCCGTGTCCATGATGTAAAGGAAATGAAGCGGATGGCGATCATGATGGATGCGATGCTGGGAAATGAGGTAGAATGAAGTGGATAAAATTTTTTTTGAACCAAATGAAATTTTACGGATATCATGGTGTGCTTAAAGAGGAAACAAAGCTCGGTCAACGATTTTGTGTCGATGTTACACTAGAATTGGCCCTTGGTTCTGCTGGCGTAAACGATGATCTAAATCAATCCATTGATTATGGGGAAGTGTACGAGCGAGTGAAAGGTATTGTTGAAGGTAGACCCTATAAGCTAATAGAAGCAGTAGCCGAAAAAAATATCAACTGAGTTACTCAGTGCTTACAAACGGTTAAATCGCTGCACAGTGAAAGTGACGAAGCCCGATCCGCCAATTAAGGGACACTATCACTCAGTAGCGGTAGAAATGACGAGGTCACAGAAGGATGCATAAAGCTTACATTGCTTTAGGGTCAAACGTAGGCGATCGCGCCGCTTATTTGAAGCAGCTTTGCAGCTACTGCACGCGCATTCCGAAATCAAGGTGGCAGAAGTTTCCTCAATTTATGAAACCGACCCGATCGGTTATGTAAAACAGGAGCCATTTTTGAATATGGTCATCCAAGTTCATGCATGTCTCGCTCCCTTGAAATTATTGGCAGCGACTCAACAGATTGAGCAGAAATGCGGTCGCGAACGTGATATACGCTGGGGACCGCGTACATTGGATCTTGACATTCTGCTTTTCGATGATGAAAATATTGAATTGGAGAGTTTGTGTATTCCTCATCCGCGAATGTGGGAACGGGCATTTGTGATGGTACCGCTTTTGGAGCTAAAACCGAGCCTTGAAATCGAGAGAATCGATCAATCTTTAACAGATAAAAAGGGTGTGAGGATGTGGATGCCGAAAACTGGGGTAGAAAAATACGGGCCTTTCGGAAACTAAAAGGTTATACGCAGCGTGGCTTTGCTGAGGCGATCGGTGTTTCCGTCTCCGTGCTTGGCGAGGTCGAACGAGGAAGTCGAAAGCCTGATGAAGAGTTAGTTAAGAGGATTTTGGATGAGTTACACATTACACGTGAGGATTTACTTAATATGTCACAATAGTAATTAGCGGAGGTGAAGCGAATGTTGAAAATCGGTAATATTGAAATGAAAAACCAAGTTGTGCTCGCTCCGATGGCGGGAGTTTGTAATCCGGCCTTTCGTTTGATAGCAAAGGACTTTGGTGCTGGGCTAGTTTGTGCCGAAATGGTTAGTGACAAAGCGATTTTGCACAAAAACGAAAAGTCGTTAAATATGCTTTTCGTTGACGAGCGGGAAAAGCCGTTGAGTTTGCAAATCTTTGGCGGGGAGAAAGAAACGCTTGTCGAGGCAGCGAAATTTGTTGATAAAAATACGAATGCGGATATTATCGATATTAATATGGGGTGTCCGGTCCCGAAAATCACGAAATGTGATGCCGGGGCAAGGTGGCTACTTGACCCGGACAAAATTTATGAAATGGTGGCAGCAACGGTAGACGCAGTCGATAAGCCGGTCACTGTGAAAATGAGAATCGGCTGGGACGAGGAGCACATTTATGCGGTGAAAAATGCTCGTGCGGTTGAGCGTGCAGGCGGTAGTGCAGTTGCAGTACACGGCCGAACGCGTGTACAAATGTATGAAGGTACAGCAGATTGGGAAATTATTAAGGAAGTAAAGGAAGTTGTTTCCATTCCAGTAATTGGGAATGGGGATGTTAAAACGCCGCAGGATGCCCGGCGCATGCTCGATGAAGTTGGCGTAGACGGTGTGATGATTGGCCGAGCAGCCTTAGGGAATCCATGGATGCTCTATCAGACGATTCAATACCTTGAAAAAGGAGTACTTGAGCCGGAGCCGACTCCACGTGAGAAAATCGATGTTTGTATGCTTCATTTGGATCGACTAATTGATTTAAAGGGTGAATCAATTGCAGTTAGGGAAATGAGAAAGCATGCAGCTTGGTATCTAAAAGGCATGCGTCGTAACAGTCGCATTCGCGATCAAATTAATCGATTTGAAACGAGAGACGATGTTGCAAATGCATTGTACCCTTATATCGACGAAATTGAGGCACAAATGACGCAGCAAGCAAGTGCCGTTTGACTTTTGAGAGAGAGTTTTCTATAATTCGTGTGAGATTATTGTACTGCCAGTAGTTGCTGGCAGTTTTTCTACATACATGTCAGCAGTAAATATATTTTGAGGAGATGAACGGCAATGAATCATGAGCAGGGACTCGAACTAAGCGATCAATTAACGGTTCGTAGAGATAAACTGAACCAATTGCGGAACAATGGCATCGATCCGTTCGGGGGCAAATTTGAGCGCAATCATACAGCGGCATCTATGTCAGCCACCTTTGGGGAACATACGAAAGAAGCGTTACAGGAGGATGAACAGCATGTCATTCTTGCGGGGAGGGTAATGACGAAGCGCGGGAAAGGAAAAGCAGGCTTTGCTCATATCCAGGATTTAACAGGTCAAATTCAAATTTATGTGCGTAAGGATACAGTGGGTGACGAGCAATACGAAGTATTTAATACGGCAGATATCGGCGACATTGTCGGGGTTGAAGGGGTTGCTTTTAAAACAAAAGTCGGAGAACTGTCTATTAAGGTGTCTGACTTCAAATTGTTATCCAAGTCCCTGCGGCCATTACCGGATAAATTTCATGGATTAAAGGATGTGGAGCAGCGCTACCGTCAGCGCTACGTTGATTTAATCGTCAATCCCGAAGTAAGGGACACATTTATTTTGAGGAGCAAAATCCTTCAATCCATGCGCCGTTATTTGGATGAACAAGGCTTTTTAGAGGTGGAAACGCCAACGATGCATTCGATTCCGGGCGGTGCATCCGCCCGCCCTTTCATGACGCATCATAATGCTTTGGATATCACATTATACATGCGAATTGCCATTGAGCTTCATTTAAAAAGGCTTATTGTCGGTGGGATGGAAAAGGTTTATGAAATTGGCAGAGTCTTTCGTAATGAAGGTGTATCGACACGGCATAATCCTGAATTTACGATGATTGAGCTTTATGAAGCATACGCCGACTATCACGATATTATGAAGTTAACGGAAGGGCTTATCGCTCATATTGCCCGAGATGTTCTAGGAACAACGATTGTGAAGTACGGTGAGCACGAAATCGATCTTGAACCTAAATGGAAAAGAATTCATATGGTTGATGCCATTAAAGAGGAGACAGGAATTGATTTTTGGCAAGAAATGAGTGACGAGCAAGCCCGTGCACTCGCCAAGGAGCACAATGTGCCTGTTAAGGAGACGATGTTATTCGGTCATGTTGTCAATGAATTTTTCGAGCACTTTGTTGAGGAAAAACTCATTCAACCAACATTTGTCTATGGTCACCCACTAGCGATTTCTCCACTTGCAAAGAAAAACGAAGAGGATCCACGGTTCACCGATCGCTTTGAGCTATTTATAGTTGGACGCGAGCACGCCAATGCTTTCTCTGAGCTAAACGATCCGATCGATCAGCGGCATCGTTTTGAGGGGCAGCTTATGGAGCGCGAGCAAGGGGATGACGAAGCCCACATGATGGATGAAGATTTTGTAGAGGCACTGGAATATGGGATGCCTCCTACGGGCGGGTTAGGTATTGGAATTGACCGCGTTGTCATGCTGTTAACGAATTCCCCGTCCATCCGTGATGTATTGCTGTTCCCGCAAATGCGGCAGAGGGAGCAGGGAGAATAAGGTAAAGACGAGGGGACGAGCACCCGGATAAAGAATGAGTGGCTTTTCCTGATTCGGAACAAAATTTTTAAGATATAAACATACGAGCGCTGCTTGACTAAGGCGCAGACCGACTTTCAGTGTAGGGTATCTCCGCTGAAAGTCGGTTGATTCAAAGGAATAAGATTTCCGACTTGATAGTGAGAGTTGTTAGTTAGCTCAGGTAGTAGGGTTTAACCACTATTGATAATTAGATGATTGAGCTTGATGTAGCGAGTTTATTGATTTTTCGACCCAGGGGTCTTTCTTCTGAAAAAGTATAACACTTCTTTCGAAAAAAAGGGTTGCACTGAATTCATAACGGTGGTATATTATTTGTTGTCGCTAAACAAGCTGACTGAAAATATTTTTTGACAAACGCCTATAAGTTTGTTATGATAGGAAAGTCGCCAAAAAGCGATGAAGTTCTTTGAAAACTGAACAAAAGCCAAGCGAAAAAGAGAAACGTGGACGAAGAGTTGAAGCGATTCGCGGACAGCCAAAAGTCGGACGGT